>CAMPIO010000034.1 GCA_946886405.1 uncultured Pseudoxanthomonas sp. | reverse complement strand
GTGCCGGTGGGGGGTTTTGGGGGCGAGCGCGGTATCGCCCCGGCGGCAGATGCGTTCCCTCTCCCCGCCATTAGCGGGGCGAGGGAACGGCCAACCGTCCCGCACCGCAAAACCCCGTCAACGCCCACCCGGCTAAACTGGGGACACATTCTTACCGGGGCCGTCCCATGACCCTCGATTTTCCGGGCGCCGACAAGCTGGTCGCCTCGCTGGATGCCGCCGTCGCGCTGGGCGACGACCGTGCCGTCACCGATGCGCTGCGCAAGTCGCTGTGCGAACTGATCTGCGATGAGGAAGTCCGCCTGCCGGCGTGTGTGCTGGAGCCGATCTCGGACCATTACGCGCGCCGTGAGCTGTACACCAGTCCGGAGCATGGTTACAGCGTGATCGCGATGACGTGGGGCCCGGGCCAGGGCACGAAGATCCACGATCATTCGGGCATGTGGTGCGTGGAAGGCGTGTGGCGCGGGCGGCTGGAGATCACGCAGTACGAGTTGGCCGAGCACGATGACGTGCGCTACCGCTTCATCCAGGCGGGCACGATCGAGGCCGGCACGGGCTCGGCGGGCAGTCTGATTCCGCCGCATGAGTACCACACCATCCGCAATCCGAGCGACAAGGCCATCGCGGTCAGTCTGCATGTGTATCAGCGCACGATGGTCCGCTGCGGGATCTTCACGCCGGAGGAAGAGGCCGGCGCGGAGGGTTGGCAGCGCCGCGGTGAGCGGTTGCTGGGGACGGACCAGGTCAACTGAGGCACGGCGGGGCCGCGCCCCTGTCGGTGGGGGGCCGGGCTCGGCTATACTCCGCGTCCGCGCCGAAGTGGCGGAATGGTAGACGCAGCGGACTCAAAATCCGCCGCCCTTAAAAGCGTGTGGGTTCGAGTCCCACCTTCGGCACCAAGATCAAACCCCGGGCTTCCGGGGTTTTTTCGTTTGTGGGGGGGGGCATTCGCACGATGGTTCCGCCGCAGTCGATACCCGTCGGCCGCCGCATATCGACAGCATAATGATGGCTACCGCTCCGCTAGGCTCATAGTTGGAAAATAGGGGTCAGAGTGCAATTTTTTCTTACTCAACGGATTCTGGAAAGCAGCGGTATTCGGCTACTTCCTGAGCCCGCTTAGCTATTAAAGATATTGGGGCCAGCCGGCATAGAGAGCACTAAAGTACCCCCTCATGACCCCAGGGGTATCAGTCTCGCAGGA
Source organism: uncultured Pseudoxanthomonas sp. (assembly GCA_946886405.1). The sequence continues at coordinate 32,136 of CAMPIO010000034.1, read as the reverse complement.
TGAGTTGAGCCGCCGGCGACACCCATCAATCGCAGCGTATCTGCATCATGACGATGGGTATCTGCGGTGATCAGGCCATGGTGCGTTGCCAGCCAATTGCGGCAGTCCAGATGTCCCGCGTCCGCGTCATCACCCATCGGCTTGAGGGACGGCCAGAAGAATGCCACTCGGCGGACGAGGGGATGCCCGGTTGGCGACGGGACGAGAGGCAGAGTGGTGGCGCCGCAGGAGCGCGAGGGTGAATTTCAAGCGGATTCTGAGGCGGTCCTGAGGTGGTAACCATTGGACAAGTCCATGATCAAGACCCCGCAGATTTTTTCTTCAAACGGCCCCCACCCCACGCTAAGCTTGGCATTGGGCCGCTTTTGAGCTGGGGTACGTATGTCGCGCTGGAGCCAAGACTTCTCTAAGCATCCGTTTCACACAGAGTGGGCCGCGTTAGGTGTAGTACTGCAAGGCAGCTCTGAGGCGGAGCTAGAAGACACTGAAGAGTATGCGCGCTTGAAAAAGGTGTATCTGTTCATGTCTGGAATCATCGAATCGATGGACCCCGAGATTGTCAGCACTAACGTGCTCGCGAATATGCACCCGTCCGTTCAGAACGTGCTGGGAGAAGTTGTTGCGTACTTCGCCAATAAGAATGTTCAGCACCTCAAGAACGCCAATGCGCATATGGACTCCGTAGTCAGTATTGTCGTTCAGTCGCCACTTGTTGCATTCGGATCCGCAAAAACAACGCTCAACAAGGCGGCAACAGCTTACGCGGACACAATGCGTTCATATGCAGACAACTACAAGAACCGCGTAGACGAGATCGCAGCAAGTACCGTGAGTGACTACGAGGCTTTCGCGACCCGCGCGGCAACTGCTGAAGGGACGATGTCGAAGCTAGAAGGTCGTATAACCACAATGGAATCAGCCCTTCCGCAACAGCTCGCGGGGTACAACACTGATTTTCAGACTAGCGAGAAGGCTCGCGCAGACAAGTTCGATTCATGGACAGTCGCCTACCAAGAGAAGCTAGACGGACAGTTTGAAGAGGCAGCCAAGAAGTTCGCCGCCGGTCAAGACGCTATGGGCACGTTCCTCGACAGGGCTGGAAAGGTCTTGGGTTCGGTAGTAGACACTGGTCAAGCAGGCGCTTACGCGACGTATGCCGGCGAAGAGAAGAAGACCGCGAATCGTTTCCGTATCTCGGCTATCGCTTTAATGGTTGCTGCAGCCATGGTCCTCTTCCTGCCAGAGCTGATTCACGCGACTCAGGCGATGACTCAAGCCGTAGGCACCTATCAAATGGACTGGAAGTCCTCGTTACACAGGCTTCCATACTCTCTGATTCTCTTCGCGCCGGCCCTCTACTTGGCCAAAGAATCTGCAAAGCACAGAACCAACGAGGTACTGAACAGGAGGAGGCAGCATATCCTCACTACCATTGGCCCGTACCTGGCTCTGCTTCCCGCCGACAAGGCGCAGCAGATCAAAGCAGAGGTAGCGAAGAGCATTTTTGCCGATAATGTCCCGCCGATGGATGAGCGGTCCGCAGACACTGCCAACGTCCTCGCTCAGGTGACCAATCTGGTGGACTCGATCTTCAGGAAGGCGAGATAGGTCTACTAAGGGCTGACGCAAACGCTCTACTAACGATGGGGAAAACAGGGGTCGGAAAACAGGGGTCAGAGTGCAATTGCTTCTGGACAACCGGTGAAGCCCACCATCGCGCGCTTTCCGACATCCCGATGTTGGGCTTCGCAAGCTCACCCCAACCTATCGCGGCGATCGCGCAGAAAACAAAGGGGGCCAGACGACCCCCTTTGCGGTGCACTTACACAACACCTGACGGTTTTCCTTACGCCGATGCCTCACCCTCCACCACCGGCTCTCCGTCTTCCGACTCGCCCCTTGCCCTCTTGCTCTTGAGCCGCACCGACAACGGCTTGCACAGCGTATCCACGCCGCCGCTCTTGCCGGCCAGCTTGAGCAGCTGATAGCCCTCCACGCTGTGCGACAGGATGGCGCCTGCGCAGCGCCAACTCGGTGTCCAGCATCCGCTGGTACGCACGCATCACCACCACTGTGCATACCCGCAGCGCATCCACGTGGCCTGCCTTCTGGGGATTCGGTGTTCCGAGCCGCAGCCTTTCGAGATGCGCCACTTCGTACAGCGGCTGCGGCTGCGGCTCCGGCTCAAGTTCCGCGAACATCGGGCTCTTCGTCGCGGGAGACATCACGCGCGTCACCGTAGGGAAATGGCCCCGCCAGACGTCTACCTTGATGGATGGGCGCTATTCGCGGCCCGCGCACTGTCGATCGATGATCAAAGACCACCCGAATCCGTACCTCCAGGCGTCGCTCCGCGAGCTGTCCGCCGCCCTTGACCGGCGTGCAGGCCAACTAGATAACCCGGGTGGGACGGTAGAGCATCGTGATACGGCACACCTCCTCCTCGCCGCCGCCAAGCGCCTTGCTCCCAAGGACAAGATCCTGGGAGAGCCGGTCAATCGCGTACTCGCGGGTGCAGAGGTCCTTCCAGAGTTCTGGCCGCGCTACGAACTCGACAAGCGCGCGATGCGCTGGTACCTGTTCCACCAGGCGGCTGAAGCCGCCGGCGTCATGCCTGCGGACCTTCGCGAGTACCTCAGCCTGACGGGGCGGCCCCTGACGGATCGCGTCCTGGAAAGCGAGGAAGGCTACCGCGAAGCCCTGGACTGGATTGAAGAGGCCCGTCGTGCAGGTGACCGGGCTTCTCGTCGCGTCGAGTAGAACCACGGAGTGGACTGAACGAAGTGGAGCTCGAAACCGCACGCCATCCGACCTCCAGGTGTCGGGCTTCGCAAGCTCACGCCACCTATCGGAGCATCCTGCAGAGAACAAAGGGGCCCTACGGCCCCTTTGCTATGCACTTACACAAAGAACACCCGCGCTACCTACGCTGACGCGTTACTGCTCTCGACGGCCGGCTCCTCTTCCTCCGGCTCCCCCCTAGCCCGCTTGCTCTTGAACCGCACCGACAGCTGCTTGCGCAGCGTATCCAAGCCACCGCTCTTGCCGGCCAGCTTGAGCAGCTGATAGCCCTCCACGCTGTTCGACATGATGTCGCTGCCCAGGGCCATCTCGGTGTCCAGCATCCGCTGGTACAGGCGCATCACCATCACCGTGCGCGCCCGCAACGCATCGAGTGCCGCGACATCGCGCTGCAGAGCAGCCAGGTCGAAGGTCGGGGGCAGGATCTGCGGATTGCTGGTCAGCACGTCGACCGCCAGCCGGCAGAACGCCTCCGACTTGTCGCCCATCTTGTGCAGCCTGCGTCGCTTGACCGGGTCCAGCGCCACCAGTCCGCCGAACTGTGCATTCAGCGTAGCCAGCGCGCCATCGATGTCCGCCAGCGCAGCCTCTTCAAACGTGATGTCTATGATGTTCTGACTCATGGTGCGTCCTTGTCTCCTTGTCGTTGGGATACCCACCCTCTGGTGGGCACGTCGACTGTAAGACGCCACACGAAGAAAAACCTCTAACATTTCATCCGTCATGCGCGTACGACGTTCACGTCGTCTGTCGCGCGATACGCCGCGCATTCGTTTGACACCGCCTCGGCCACGCACGGCCATACCAACCGGTATCACCACCGATACCAATCGGCTTCACGCCATCTGTCGACGGACATCGGTCGTCATGTCGCATGCCGTCCATGTCGATATGCGCTGCTATCGCGCGCCACGGCGCCGCGCATGACGGCCCATGTGGCGCAATGAGTCCGTGGACAACCTGCGGTATCGCGCGCCCTGTCCGCGCGCATCGCCACCCATAGGCACACCTGTCGCGCGTCACACCACGCCCTATCGCGCGCCGGTTGCGACGGTATTGCACGACACCCCAGCCGCACTCACGCGCCGTGCCCTCGTGATTACCTCGCCGGCATCACCGCGCGCTCGATGACTGAGCGGCCAGTGCCGCAGGATGGGTCAAGCCACAGGCGATACCCATGGATCGCGGAGAACAGGGGTCAGAGTGCAATTGCTTCCGGACGACCGGTGAAACTCGCGACGCCATAGCCCCGCGCATGTCGGGTATCACTCATCACACCAGGCACACTCTAAGGCCCGCCGTCGAACACCAGCGTCACCTTGGGCCTCGCCGGGTCATTCGCGCTGTACTGGGTTTGCGGGAAGCCCGGATAGTCCGGGTAGCGCGCGTGCAGCGTGTCGTTGGAATGCCACTGCAGCTTCAGCGGTGCGTGATCGAAGGGCGCGTCGAACCCGGCAACGCCGGTGGAGGCCATGCACTCGGCCTTGCGCGAAGACTCGAGCACGGTGACCTGCGTGCGGCGGTAGGTGGTGATACTGCAGCCGCAATGGCGCAGTTCGGCTTTCAGCGTGCCGTCCGGGGACGGCAACGTGTCGACGTACTCGTCCACGCACCCACAGGCGGCCAGGCCGGACAGCAGCACACACGACACTACAAGGCGGGACAGCTTTTTCATGGCGGACGGACTCTGGGAAACACGACACTCCAGTCTCGCAGGATGGGTTGAGCCACAGGCGATGCCCATCAATCGCAACGTGTCGGCATCACGACAATCGGTAGACCGGCATCGCCGTCGAAAGCCGCTTCGCTCAACCCATCCTCCTCGCTATCGCGGCATCTCAGAATCGGCGCTGGCCGCCGCCGTAGTTGCCGATGTCGCACTGGCCCGAGAAGGTGGTGCCGCCCTCGATGTTGATGCGGCCGGAGCGGCGGTCGACGGTGAGCCGAGGCTTGTTCATGCCGTTGAGGCGATAGCTGGCGGTGATGCGGTCGGCGCCGACCTGCAGGTTGTCGAGATCCCACCAGCCGTGGTCGCCGTGGGAATTGATCGGCGGAATCAGGGGTGCGCCCAGGTGGATGCGGCCATGGTCGCCGTACAGCTCGATCTGCACGTCACTGCTGAAGCCCTCCGTGGTCGCCTGTATGTTGTCGGACTCATGCCATTTGTTGCGCTTGTCGTCCCAGTTGTAGTTCGGCTCGCTTTTCACGGTGGGGCGCGTACCGCCGCCGTAGCAGACCAGCACGAGTGAATTCGGATCGCGCTCGGAAGAGGGATAAGGACGTGGCGAAGTGCCACCCGACGTCCCGCCCGATGCACCGCAGTTGGCAGCCGGCACGGATTGGATCGAGGCATAGCGGCCATCCATGGTGGAGACGGAGATGCACTGGCTCCGCTTCGCGTTCCACCAGAAGGTGAAACGCTGGTCACGCACGGTGTTGGAATCGCGCTGCTCGTAACCGCGCGACTGCAGCTGGGTTTCGCCCCCCGCACCACGCGCGCCGACCAGGTCCTCCACATCCGGAGGCGTCTGCGCAGACACGGCGAAGGATGCTGCGAGCAGTGTGAAGAGGCTGGCGGAACGATGATAGCGAGTACGCATGGCGATTCTCCTGGTGGGGTTCGACGACGGGTGTACGGCCTGTACCGATGGTCGGATGTGCGATGTGTTTCCGTGCTTGTGGCGCAACTGCCGTGCGTGTTGCGGTGGTGCCCGATGTACCCCGTACATTCCGGGCGAGAGGCCTTTCATCGGCACGGTCCGAGGATCACCTCTTGGCCACCCTGTCGACGTGAAGACCTGCTTCCGAACACATGGCTACAGGCTCGGAACGTCCGCATTGAAAACCTGAACCGTCGTGCCGGTGGTCTCCGGCAGCACATGAAGCTCCGTCTGCAGCAACACCTCGCCCGGTCGCAGCAACGGCGACACCACTGCGGCGAAGGCAGGCGGTACCACCACGCGCGCCACGTCCCGCTCGGCGACATCCTGGCCGGCTTCATCCTCGCGGCCGGGAATGCCGATCCGCCGCCACGTGGGCGCCTGCCCGGGCGTGGCACCAGAAACGAGGTAAGCGTGTGTACCTTGCGGCACGGGACCATCACGGAAATCGATGCGCGCCCGCCCGATCTCGATGCCGTTGCGGAATACGAACAGGCGGCGGTCCGCCGTGCTCATCACCATCGACAGCGGACCGGCGGGTGATTTCTCCGGTTCCCAGCGGAAGGACTCTGTCGCGCCCAGCAACGGACCGGCGTCCTCGGCCCCCGTCCTGGGATCGATCGGACTGGCGACCGGCGGATGCACGAGATCCTCGGGCGCCATGCCCTCCTTCGCGATCACCACCACCATGCCCATCGAGGTGGCGTCGAACAGCAGTTTTGCGAATTCGGTAGGAAGGTGCACGCAGCCGTGGGATTCGGGATACCCGGGTAATCCGCCGGCATGCAGGGCCACGCCATCCCACGTCAGCCGTTCCTGGTAAGGCATCGGCGCGTTGTTGTACTTGCTGGAGTGGTGGTCCTTGTCCTTCTGCAGGATGGTGAAGACGCCCGTGGGCGTTTCATGACCCGGCTTGCCGCTGCTGACCGTCGATACCGCGACCAGCAGCCCGTTGCGATACACGTAGGCGCGCTGCTCGGTCAGGCTGACGACTACCGCCATCGGCCCCATGTCTTTCGCATCGCCGCCCCAGACCCATTCGCCGGGCTTGAGTGCGGCTGGCGGCGTACCGGCGGGACTCGAGGTCTTCGCCCCCCATGAGGGCGCAGCCTGCGCACCGAAGGAAGCCAGCACCAGTACCAGGCAGGCGATCAGTGTGGTCCGGATCATCGCGGTGTCCTTGTCGAGATGGCAGGAACATCAGGTCATGTCACATAGTGCATGGACCCGTGCTTAAATGCAGCCGTTCGCTCGCGGAGTCGTCCATGCATCCGACCGGTTCGCAGGATCGTCCCGACTTTCCCTTCTACAACGGAACGCCGGTCGGCCTGTCCGGGCCGCAATGGCTTGTCGTGCTCGCCAGCATCGCACTGGCATTCTGGCTGCTGGTCGCCCCTTGGACGCGCCCTCCGCACCCTTGGGGCATGTGGGTCCCGGTGCTGCTGTTCTGCAGCGTGCCGCTGGTCGCCCTGGCACTGGTGGCGGGGGGTCACTGGAAGGCGCTGTTCCATCGCGTGCGCGGCCGTGATGTGTTGCTGATGGTCGGGATTGCCGCGCTGAACCTGGTGGTCACGATGCTGGTCGGCGCGGTGGTGACAGGTTTGCACCATGGATCCGCAAATCCCGTGTTCCAGTCACTGGGCAACGCCGATACCGTCACGCGCGCGATGACGTTCGCGGCGATGGTGCCTCAGCTGTTGGGCGAGGAACTGCTGACGATCCTTCCGTTCCTGGCGCTGCTGTGGGCGCTGCATACGCGCCTCAGGATGAAGCGACGCACCGCCCTGCTGCTGGCCTGGCTGCTGTCGGCCCTCCCGTTCGCGTTGCTGCATCTGCCAACCTACCAGTGGGACCTGATGCAGTGCCTGGTGATCATCGGCACAGCCCGCCTGGTGCTGAGCCTGGCCTACCTGTTCTCGCGCAACCTGTGGGTGTCCACGGGAGCGCATGTGCTCAACGACTGGACGCTGTTCGGTGCAGGACTGCTGCTGGGTTCGCTGCCGCACTGACGCCGAAAACAGGGGTCAGCGTGCAATTTCCAGCGTGCGATTTCTTCTGGGCTACCAGTGAAGCCCACCCTCGTGCGCTTTCCGACATCCCGATGTCGAGCCTGGCAATCTCACCCCGACCTATCGAGGTGATCGTGCAGAAAACAAAGAGGGCCGTGCGGTCCCTTTGCGATGCGGTTACGTAACAACCGACGGCGTTCCTTACGCTGACCGCTCCTCCACGGTGGGCTTCACCTCGTCGAGCCCGACTCGGGCACTGACTGCCAGGCGCTGTGTGTCGTGCAACTCCCGAACGAGATGCCCGTCAGTCGCTCGGACTCATGCCACAGACGCTCGGCGACGCCGAGGTCTTCCGCCTGCGGCGGTACCTTGGCCGCGACCGGATGGCCTCGCGTCTCGCCCAGCCTGTCCGGACCGTAGTAACCGCCGGCCTGCGCCGTCGGCGCCGTCGCGGCGTACAGGGGCGGCCACGCGCCCTGTTCGGCGGGCTGGAACAGGAACCACAGATAACGTCGGGCCAGGGCCTGCGGACTGCCGGGGCCGGCACCGTTGGGCAGCAGGTCCGTGCGCGAGATGCCCGGGTGCGCGGCGATGCTCTGGATGCCCCACCCTTCCCGCACGCTGCGGCGCTGCAACTCGAACGCGAACAGCAGGCAGGCCAGCTTCGACTGGCTGTAGGCCGCCATCGGGACATACCGACGGCGCGATTGCAGGTCGTCGAAATCGATCGCGCCGCTGCGTGCGGCAACGCTCGACAACGACACGACCCGCGCATGGCGACCCTCGCGCAACAACGGCAGCAGCCGGGCCGTGAGCGCGAAGTGCCCCAGATGGTTCGTGCCCAACTGCAGTTCGAAACCGTCGGCGGTTTCCTTCCGCTGCGGCGGTGCCATCACCGCTGCATTGTTGACCAGCAGGTCCAGGCTGCCATGCGAGCGCAGCAGCGTCTCGGCGAACGTCTCGATCGAATCCAGATTGGCCAGGTCGACGGCACCGAAGCGCACGCGCGCCCTGGGCGATGCCTGGCTTATCTGCTCGACGGCGGCCGCACCCTTGGCGGCGTTCCGTCCCGCCACGATGACCGTGGCGCCGGCCCGTGCCAGCGCCATGGACACGTGCAGGCCGATGCCGCCGGTTCCGGTGACCAGCACAGTGCGCCCCACCTGGGACGGAATATCGGACGTGGTCCAGCCTGCCATGACAGTTGCCTTGTTGGGGAAGGAAGAGAAACGCGCAGACGCGCCACGACACCGGCGACGCGACGCGGCGCAGGCATGGACGGGCATGTGCATCGTCGCCGTGAGGCAGTGTCGCGGCGCGACTTTAAGAAGCCTTTAAGGCATGCAGCGTCTCAGGACGGGCCGCATGCAGGGAGCGCGGCATCGCGTGCCTTCCGACAGGCGAGAACGACAGGACAGAGGGGCCGCGTGCAATTCCACACCGCGATGGATGGGTCTTGCCGCAACACCGTGTGGACCGAATGCAGTGAAGCGCAGCCTCGCGCACTCCCCACATGCTGCTCGTGGGCTTCACCGGCTCGCCGCGACGTATCGCACCGCGCAGGCACGCACCCCGTCAGTCGCGCTCGGGAACCTGTTCCGTGGTCACAGCTCCGTCGTAGATCACACGGCCATCGCGCACCGTCATGCGCACATCGGCGTAGGCATCCGCGCTGGTTTCGGGATCCGATCCCAGCACCACCAGATCCCCCGCAAACCCTTCCTGCACGCGCCCGCGTACCGTGGCCTGACCAAAGCGTTGCGCGGGGGCCGTGGTGAGGCTGGCGAGGATCTGACGCCAGTCCATCCCCGCGGCCGCCATCAGCTGGAACTCGAGATGTGTGTCGTACACCTCGATGTAGCCGGCATCGGTGCCGAACAGCACCTGCCCGCCCCCCTGCGCCATGGCACCGAGCTGCTGCTTCGCGGCGCCGACAAACCTCTCAAGCACCGGCTCGGGCACGCCTTCGCGACGAAGTTCGGAATCGAACAGGGTGAGCGTAGGCACGAACGCGACATCCGCCGCTTTAAGGCGCGCCACGAACGCCGGGGACCACGCGCCCGCGTCAGGCGCCGCATGTGCCAGCACATCCACCCCGCTGTCGACCGCCACCTCCAGCCCCGCGCGGTCGGTGGGGTGCGCGAACGCCAGCTTGCCATGGGCGTGCGCCTCGACGACCGTCGCCGTGGCGATCTCCTTCGACATCGGCAGCACGCCGCCGGGGCCACCGATGATGGCGCCGGTGAACAGCTTCACGCCATCCGCGCCTGCGGCGATCTGCGCCGCTGCGCGCGACCTCGCCTGCGCGGCCGTGGCCACCTCGGCACTCGGCGCTTTCGTCTGCTGCCAGAGCTCGCGCACATAGATGGGCGTGCCGTGCTCGGGGAAGAACGGCATGTCGACCGTCAACACCTGGGGACCGACGACCTCGCCGCGCGCGATGCGTGCGCGCAACGCGCGTGCATCGCCCGGCAACGAAGCGATGTCGAACACCGTGGTGAAGCCCCAGCGGGTGAAGCGGTCACGCAGCGCGTCGTCGAGCGCCGAAGCCGGCTGCGCGTCCGACGCGAGGAAGGGCGGCTTGATGAGATGCACATGGCTGTTCCAGAAGCCTGCGGCCACGCGCTTTCCGAGACCATCGACGACGCGCATGCCGGCCGGCACGGCGACGCGGTCACGGGCGCCGACGGCGGCGATGCGACCGTCGCGGATCACCACGGTGGCGTCATCGAGCGGCGCCACGTCCGGCGCGGGATAGACGCGCGCCCCGACGATGGCCAGGTCCTGCGCCGCCACGGAAGTGGAGAAAAGAAGCGCGACAAGGGCGCCGACGGGAACGGCCCGCTTCGCAAGCAGGTTCAGCATGGTGTCCTCTCCCTCCCGGCATGTCCGGGTTCCGATGACAGACAGCATAGGGGAACGTGCATGGCGACGGTCGCGGTGTCGTGCGCCGTCGGCGTAGACAGCGTGATGCCTGCGCTTACGAAGCCGGATCGAATCCGAACACCCGCAGTTCCTGGTCGCAGCGGCAGGCCCTGGCGATGCGCGCCGCCCAGGCGACGGCGTCTTCACGCGAAGGCAGGTCGAACACCGCGAAGCCACCGGTGAGCGGCGGCGCCCACGGATAGCCACCGTCGGCGACCGTACCGTCTGCCGATACCCGCACCGGTGGCACGCGCTCGTCGATGCCACCGCCGAACACGTAGACGCCCGCGACTTTCGCTGCGTCGATCACGGCACGGGAGTCGCGGCCTGCCGCTTCGAGTTCCGCCCCCGAAACCACCATCGCGGCACTGGGAAAGGAGATCAGGTATTTCATCGCACGTCCTCGTTGGCATCAGCGACGGAAGGGTATGGCGTGCCACCCCGTATTCAAGGCAACGTACCCTCACCCACCAGAACGCTCAACCCTCCGCAGCGCGCGGCCCCGCATAATCGACGTGCGACCACACGGCAGGCAGCACACGCATGAAGACGATCGGACTGATCGGCGGGATGAGCTGGGAATCGACGGTGCCCTACTACCGGCAGGTCAACGAGGGCATCAAGGCGCGGCTGGGTGGCCTGCATTCGGCGCGCGTGGTGCTGTACAGCGTGGACTTCCACGAGATCGAGCAGCTGCAGCACGCGGGGGACTGGGACGCGGCCGGCGAGCAGCTGGCCGATGCCGCGCGCCGCGTGCAGGCCGCCGGTGCCGACCTGCTGGTGCTGTGCACCAACACCATGCACAAGGTGGCGCCGCAGATCGAGGCGGCGGTGTCGATCCCGCTGCTGCACATCGCCGATGCCACCGGCGCGGCCATCACCGCCGCCGGGCACCGCACCGTCGGCCTGCTGGGCACCCGCTTCACCATGGAGCAGGACTTCTACCGCCAGCGCCTGCAGCAGACGCATGGCCTGCGGGTGATCGTGCCGGAAGCGAACGACCGCACCGTGGTGCACGACGTGATCTATGACGAGCTGTGCCGCGGCGTCATCCGCGACAGCGCGCGCGAGGCCTACCGCCGCATCATGGACGAGCTGGTGAGCTGCGGCGCGGACGCCATCATCCTGGGCTGCACCGAGATCGGCCTGCTGGTGGGACCGCAGGACGCGCGCGTGCCGCTGTTCGACACCACGGCCCTGCACGCCAGCGCCGCCGTGGAGGCCGCGCTGGCGGAGTGAGGACGCCTGCTCAGCGCGGAATGCGCGCGATCACCTTGATCTCGAAATCGAAGCCGGCCAGCCAGGTCACGCCGAGCGCGGTCCAGTTCGGATAGGGCGCTTCAGGAAAGACCTCGTTCTTCACCGCCAGCACCGTATCGAACTGGCGTTCGGGATCGGTATGGAAGCTGGTCACGTCGACGATGTCGTCCAGGCTGCAGCCCGCCGCCTGCAAGGTGGCCTGCAGGTTGGCGAAGGCCCGTCGCACCTGTGCCTCGAAGTCGGGTTCAGGCGAGCCGTCCTCGCGGCTGCCCACCTGTCCGGACACGAACAGGAAGCCATCGGCGCGCACGGCCGGCGAATAGCGGTGATGCTCGTACAGCGCCTGGCGGCCTGCGGGGAAAACGACGTTGCGGGTGTTCACGGGGAAATCTCCTGTCGGGCCGGTCGCCCGGTGCATGGCGATCACTCTAGGCACCCCGGTTTCCGGGATATACACGCCGATCGCGGGATCACTGTTTGTAGAATCGAAACAATTCCATCCCCAAGGAGCGCGCATGGACCGCATCGACGCGATGCAGGCCTTCGTCCGCGTGGTCGAGACCGGCAGCTTCACCCGGGCCGCCGAGACGCTGCAGGCGAGCCGCACGCGGGTGACGCAGCTGGTGCAGTCCCTGGAAACGCACCTGCGGGTGAAGCTGCTCCACCGCACTACGCGCAAGGTCACCGTCACCGCCGACGGCGCCGCGTACTACGCGCGCGTGGTCCGCCTGCTGGCCGACCTGGACGATGCCGAAACCAGTCTCTCGGCCGCCTCGGAGGCGCCGCGCGGACGGCTGCGCGTGGACGTGCCCGCCCCGCTCGCGCGACTGATCCTGGTGCCGGCGCTGCCGGATTTCCACGCGCGCTATCCCGACATCCAGCTGGACCTGGGCGCCAGCGATCGCCACGTGGACCTGCTCGACGAGAACGTCGACTGCGTGGTGCGCGGCGGCGAGCTCGCCGATCCCTCGCTGCGGGCACGCCACCTCGCGGACTTGGCGCTGGGTATCTATGCCTCGCCCGCCTACCTGGCGCGCGTGGGCACGCCCGCGCATCCGCAAGCGTTGGAGGACGAGCCGCACCGCATCGTCGGCTACCGCGGATCGCGTACCGGGCCTCCCTTGGCGTACGACCTGCAGCGCGGCGACGAACAGGTGCGCGTGCATGGCCGGCATGTGCTGTCGGTGGATGACGGCAATGCCTATCTGGCGGCCGGCCTGGCGGGCATGGGCGTGATGTGGCTGCCGCAGTACATGGCGCGCGGCCCGCTCGGACACGGCGAACTGGTACCGCTGTTCGAGGACTGGCAGCTGGCACCGATGCCGATGTACCTGGCCTTCCCGCCCAGCCGCCACGTCAGCCGCAAGCTGCGGGTGTTCATCGACTGGGTCGTGGACCTGATGGCGCAGCACGCACCGGCGATCCTGCCACCCCGGGTGCTCGACGCGCCGCCGGCGTGAGTCCCGGCCTGCGCGTCACGGTGACGATCTCGACTAGCGCGGCGTCAGCACGTCCAGCAACAGCGGCACGTTGAAGGGTTTCGTCATCAGCAGGGTGCCGGGCGGCAATCCCGCGATGTCGTTCTTGTCGTGGCCGGAGACCACGCACACGGCTGCGCCCGGGTGAAGCGCGCGCGCTTCGTGCGCGACCGTGGCGCCGGTGATGTCCGGCATCCAGTAGTCGGTGACGATGCAGTCGTACGTCGCCTGCCGCATCAGATCGAGCGCCGCCGTCGCGGTGGCGGCCTGCGTCACGGTGTGCCCCGCCACTTCGATGGCCTCGGCCACCATGGAGCGGTGCGTGTCGTCGTCATCGACGTAGAGGATGTTCAGTTGGGTCATGAACAAACTGTGCCGTACGGCCGCGCGAAGCCGGCGTGAATCCGATCGCGCGTGGTCGAACGAGGATTCCCAGGTGATGGTGCGGTGGCGCGAGATGCTCACCACGAACGGCGCGCGCCGTCGATGACTGACACCCGTAGGCCCGGTACGCGAAGCGCACCCGGGGGCGCGCATCACCTGACGCCATCCCGGGTTTCGCCTGCGGCTCTACCCGGGCTACGTGGGTCCCTCTCACCGAGGGTAAGGGCGGCGCCGGTCCGGTGTGCGCACTACGGCGGGAGGTGCGCGCGGATGCGTTCCACGCGTCGGGCGAGCGTGTCGGCCGACACGCGGACGCGCGCCATGCGCTCCGTATCGCCGGCAGGATCATGCACGGTGCCGTGCGGGCGCCCGGCGCCCTCGAAGGTGGCGAGTTGGGGCGGTCCGATGCCCCAATCACTGCCGGGCTGCCGGGGCACGACGTGGAAATGGAAGTGCGGCGTTTCCTGTCCGCTGTAGACGCCGTTGTTCTGGAACGTGAGGAAGCCGAGCGGCCGATAGGTGGCGACGAGCGCCTCGGCGACCCGCTTGGCGGAGGCCATGATGGCCGCGCACTCCGCTGCAGAGAGATCGAGCAGTGTCGCCACATGCCGTCGCGTGATGACACAGCATTGACCGACCTCGAACTGCCAGGGATTGATCACGGTCAGCGTGTGCTCGCCTTCGTCGATGATCTTCCAGCGCTCGTCGTGCGCAGCCACGCACAGGTCACAGGGATCCCTGACGGGGAGTTCGATCATTCAGCCGCTCCTGTATGGCTCATCCGGCCAGGTAGAAGTCCATCGGAATCAGCTCGACCGCCCATCCGCCCGCTTCGCCCAGCATGGCCGCGGGATGCATGGACGCGATGCGCACGGCCTCGTCGGGGCTGTCCGCATCGATGATGAAGAGACCGCCCACGACTTCCTTCGACTCGGTATAGGGCCCGTCGCTGACCTGCGTCTTGCCATCGTGCGGACGAAGCGTCTTCCAGCCGCCCAGATCCCCGAGCGACGCCGCTACCCGCACCTTGCCGGTGGCGCGCATCTTCTCGTCCAGCGCGGGGCACTGGCTGACCAGCGCTTCGACATCGCCGGGACGCATCGCGGCGAACTTCTCGGGGGTGAAATAGGCCAGGCCGAGATACTTCATGGGAACTCCCGTCAGTCGTGATGCCATGGCGACGAAGCAGCGGGCCGGAAATCGACACCACTCGCTCCCGCTGGTGGGTGCGGCGCTCTGGGTGTGACGACCCCGCGTTGGCTCCCAGCTTACCGCTGCCGCGTCCCGCACACCGCCGCAGGATACGGACAGCGATGCGACGCGACATCGCCCGCGCGCCGTTCTGCATCACGCGCTACGCTGCCGTGTCATCCACGACACCTCGCCCTCCGGACGATCCGCCATGCCCGATACGCTCGCGCCCTACCTGCCCGTCAACTGCGAATTCCACGATGTGCTGGAAGCCACGGCCACGCGTCGTGCCGCCGTCGTCGTCCGGTTTCTCGATGAGGACGGCGTGATGCAGCAGCGCACGTGCCGCATCGTCACGCTGTCCGCGCGCGATGGTGTCGAGCAGGTGGAATTCGACACCGGGGAACACGTCCGGCTGGATCGACTGGTCTCGGTGGACGGCAAGGCGCTGGCGGATTTCCCTGCGCCGACGTGAAGCTGCGCGGCATCGCGTGTCGCGTAAGCTGACGCCATGACCACCCTCGCCTCCCTGTTCGGCAGCGGCCTGCCGCTGATCCAGGCACCCATGGCCGGTGTGCAGGACGAGCGACTGGCCATCGCGGCAGCGCGCGCGGGCGCGCTCGGCTCGCTGCCGTGCGCGATGCTGGATCGCACGCAGTTGGAAACCGCGCTAAGGACCTTCGCCGCATGGGCGCAGCCGATCAACCTCAACTTCTTCTGCCACCCGATGGCCGAGCCCGATCCCGGCGAGGCGCAGCGCTGGCACGACGCACTGGTGCCGTACTACGACGAGTACGGCATCGCCCCGCCGGCCCCGTCGACGACCGGCGCACGCCGCCCGCTGGATGCCGCGACCGTCGATCTTCTGGAAGCGTTCCGGCCGCGGATCGTGAGCTTCCATTTCGGCCTGCCGGACGCCGCACTGCTGACACGCATCAAGGACTGGGGTGCCACGGTGATGTCGTCCGCAACGACCGTGGAAGAAGGCCTGTGGTTGCAACGCCATGGCGTGGATGCGGTGATCGCGCAGGGTACCGAGGCCGGTGGTCATCGCGGGCATTTCCTGTCCGACGACCTGACGCTGCAGCCGGGTACGCAGCCGCTGGTGGCCTCGCTGTCGAGGGTGCTGACCGTGCCGGTGATCGCGGCCGGCGGCGTGGGCGATCGCCGCGATGTACAGCGGCTGCTGGCGGCGGGTGCCAGCGCGGTCCAGGCCGGCACTGCCTATCTGCTGTGTCCGGAAGCAACGACCTCGCCGGTGCATCGCGAGGCATTGCGGCAACCGGCACGCGAGGGTGCGGTGACCAACCTGTTCAGCGGCCGACCCGCCCGCGGCCTGGTCAACCGGCTGATGCGCGACCTCGGCCCCCTGTCGGAGCTGCCGCCCGCGTTTCCCTGGGCATCGCAGGCGCTGGCGCCGCTGCGTTCCGCCGCCGAAGCTCAGGGCCGCGACGACTTCTCGCCCCTGTGGTCAGGCGCGCAGCCGGGCACGCTGGCGGGCCTGGATGCCGCGCAGGTCACGCGTCGCCTGATGGGCGTTGACTGAACACGCGGTTCGGCGGATGGCCGCCGCAGCGGGTCATGCATCTGTCTGCCGCCGTGACGCGTAACGTCAGTTTCAGTCGTCCCGGCGCGTGCCGATACTTCCCGAAGGGGCGTAGCCCACGCCGCGACGGAATGTGACGCATGGCACGGGATTTGCTTGAAACGCCTGGATCAGACAGGGGACATCGATGGACGTGCAGGGGCGCGTGGGGCGGACGTGGTCAGGGGTGATGCTGGTCTTGGCCATGGTGTCCGGCGCGCAGGCGGCGGAAGTCCGCATCGCAGTGGGCAGTAGCACCGGCCCCGCCGCTGATGCCGTGGTCAGCCTGCATGGGGCGACGCCGTCGGTGACCCGCGCCGCCACCGCGCGCATGGACCAGCAGCACTCGGCCTTCGTGCCCGGCGTGCTGCCGGTGCAGGCGGGCACGGTGGTCGCGTTTCCCAACCGCGACAACATCCAGCACCACGTCTATTCGTTCTCGCAGCCGCGCCAGTTCGAGATCCCGCTGTACTCGGGCAACAAGGCCGCGCCGATCCGCTTCGACAAGCCTGGCGTGGTGGTGGTGGGCTGCAACATCCACGACTGGATGATCGGCCATATCGTCGTGCTGGACACGCCGTATTTCGGCAAGACCGGCACGGACGGCAAGCTGTCGCTGGACGTGCCGCCGGGGCGCTACACGTTGCGTGTGTGGCACGTGCGCGGGATCGGCGCGCCGCTGGAACGCACCCTGGTGGTGCCGGCCGCCGGTACGTCCGCGACCCTGCAGGCGTCGCTGGCACCGGAGAAGAACGAGGTGCGCGGCAACGACCGCCTGCGCTCGCTGCAGGAGAAGTTCCGCCAGACCAAGGGCAGCACGCCTTGAAGCCACGCAGCTTCCAGACGCGCGTCATCGCGGTGATGATCGCCGTGGTGGCGGCGGCGCAGCTGGCCACGTTCGCGGTGGTGACCGTGGCGACCCAGCGTGCGGTGTCGTCGCGGCTGGAGCAGGAACTGCGCGTGGGGCATCGCGTGTGGGAGCAGTTCCAGCAGGGCCGGTCGGAGCAGTTGCTCGCTTCGGCGTCGGTGCTCGCGGACGATTTCGGTTTCCGTGCAGCGGTGACCAGCGGCGACGTGCCCACGCTGCGGTCGGCGCTGGACAACCATGGCACGCGCATCGGCGCCGACCTGGCGTGGATCCTCGACCGCGACGGCCGCTGGCGGGCCAGTGCCGACGGCATGGCCGCGCCCGCCGCCGACGTGCTGGCAGGCATCATGCGGCAGGCCGGCAGCGACGGCCTGGCCCTGCAGACGGTGGTAGTGCAGGACGCGCTGTACCTGGTGGTGGTACTGCCGGTGATGGCCCCGGACCGGGTCGGCTGGCTCGCGGTCGGGCGCCGTTACGACGACACCGTCGCGCAGGAGTACCGCAGCCTCACCGGGCTGGAAGCGGCCTTCGTCACCACCACGGATGGCGGCACCCGCGTGCACGCCTCCACCCTGCCGGTGGACCAGCGCCTGCCCTTTGCCCGCGCGTGGGCGTCCGAGGGGGATCACACACGCCTGCTCGCGGTGGGAGCCGACCACTACCTGTCCGACTCGCATCCCCTGACGGTCGGGGACGATGCGCGGCTGGTGCTGCTGGATTCGTACGACCGCGCGCTCGCGCCCTACCGCACGCTGCGCTCGCGCATCCTGCTGCTGTCCGGACTGGCGGCGTTGCTCGCCGTCGGCGTGGCGGTCGCGCTGGGGCGCGGCATCAGCCGGCCAGTGTCGCGGCTGGCGCAGGCCGCGCAACGCATCCAGAGCGGTGACTACACGCAGGCCCCGGTGTCGGGTGGCAGTCGCGAGATCGCCGAACTGGCGGGCGCATTCGGCCGCATGCAGGCGGACATCGCCGCGCGCGAGGAGCGCATCCTGCACCAGGCCCACCACGATGGCCTGACCGGCCTGCCCAACCGCAGCCATGCCTACGACCGCCTGCAGGCGGCGATCGCGGCGGGTGGCGACGTGGCCGTGCTGGTGATGGACGTGAACCGCTTCAAGGAAATCAACGACACCCTTGGCCACGAGTTCGGTGACCAGGTGCTGCGGGAAGTGGCGCAGCGCCTGCGCGGCGCGCTGGACGGCGCGCACTTGGTGGCGCGCCTCGGCGGCGACGAATTCATGGTGATGCTGCGCGGCCTGTCGTGCGACGCCGCGCAGGCGCAGGCACACGCACTGTGGACGGCGTTGAAGGAGCCGCTGGACCTGCCGACGACGCGCGTGGGCGTCGAAGGCAGTTTCGGCCTGGCCTGCCATCCGCAGCATGGCGCGGATGCCGACACGCTGCTGCGCCGTGCCGACATCGCGCTGTACGACGCCAAGGCCGCGCACGGCGGCGTGGCGGTGTACCAGCCGGGGCGCGACGAATCGCACCTGCGGCAACTGCAGCTGATGACCGACCTGCGCCAGGCGATCGCGGGCGGCGAACTGGAGCTGAAGTTCCAACCCAAACTGGACGCGGCCAGCGCACACGTGCAACACGTGGAAGCCCTGGTGCGCTGGCGGCACCCCACGCTCGGCCCGGTGGCGCCGGACGAGTTCATTCCGCTGGCAGAACGTTCCGGCTTCATCCACGAGCTGACGCGCTTCGTGCTGGACCAGGCGCTGGCCTGCAATGCCGCCTGGCGCACAGGCGGACTCGACCTGGGGCTGGCCGTGAACCTGTCGGCGATGGACCTGCTGGATGCGGACCTGCCCACCTACATCGAGGAGCGGCTGGCGACGCATGACGTACCGGCGGCGCGCGTGATCCTGGAAGTCACCGAAAGCGCGCTGATGCAGGACATCGAATACGCCCTGCGCATGCTGCACCGGCTGAAGGCCTGCGGCGTGCGCTTGGCGATCGACGACTTCGGTACCGGTTATTCCTCGCTGGCGCAGCTCAAGCGCATGCCGGTCGACGAACTGAAGATCGACAAGAGTTTCGTGATGCAGCTGGAAGAAGGCAGCGACGACGCGGTGATCGTGCGCTCCACCATCGAACTGGGCCACAACATGGGGCTGTCGGTGATTGCCGAGGGCGTGGAGAACGATCGCGCGCTCGCCCTGTTGCGCCGTTACCGCTGCGACATGGTGCAGGGCTACCTGTTCAGCGCCCCGCTGGGCAGTGCCGACCTGCTGGACTGGTGCCGCCGGCGCGATGCCACCACACCCGACGCCCTTGCGCTGGAAACCGACGCATGACCCCTGCCCTCCGTGCCGTTTCGCTCGCCTGCGCGATCGCCTCGCTGCTCACGGCGGCGCCGGCGCTCGCCGGACAGGGACGCCTGCTGGCCACCGGCGGTGCGAGCCAGGTCGAGGGCACGGCCGGTGGCGGCATCGTGCCGTGGGCGGTGCTGTCCGGGTACGGCACCGACGAACAGCACGGCGGCGCGGCCTTCTACACGCGCGTCGATACGGGCGACTACGCGCTGGACGCCTACGGGGCTTCGTATACGTTCGCCAACCGGGTGGAGGTGTCGTTCGCGCGGCAGTCGTTCGACCTGGGCGAACTGCAACGACGACTGGCATTGCCGTGGGACGCGCTGGAGCAGGACATCTACGGGGCCAAGGTGCGCCTGGCCGGTGACCTGGTCTACACGCGCATGCCGCAAGTCAGCGTGGGCGTGCAGCACAAGCGGCTGCGCGACGGCGCGCTGCCGCTGGCGGTAGGCGCCCGCGACGACCATGGCACCGACGCCTATGTGAGCGCCAGCAAGCTGTTCCTCGATGCGGCGGGGGGTTATCAGCTGCTGCTCAACGCCACGCTGCGTTCGACCAACGGCAACCAGGCCGGGCTGCTCGGTTTCGGCGGCGACCGCCGCGCCGGACGCAGCTGGGTTTGGGAAGGCTCGGCGACGGTGCTGCTGGATCCGCGCTTGGCTATCGGCGTCGAATACCGGCAGAAGCCGGACAACCTCGGCTTCGCCCGCGAAGACGACTGGCGCGATGTATTCGTGGCGTGGTTCCCGAACAAGCATGTCGCGGTGGTCGGTGCGTGGGCCGATCTGGGCAGCATTGCCACGCTGGACGACCAGCGCGGTGCCTACGTGTCCGTGCAGTGGAGCTTCTGACATGACGGTCCCGCGTATCACCACCGCATGGGTGCTGGCCTGCCTGCTCGCCATCGCCGGTTGCGCGTCGACGCCACCGCGCAACGATGCGCTGTACCAGCAGTTGGGCGAGCACAGTGGCATCGAGGCACTGGTGGAAACGCTGCTGTTCCGCGTGTCCGACGATCCACGCATCGCGCATCATTTCGCCGACGTGGACATCATCCGCCTCAATGACCGGCTGGTGGAGTTCCTGTGCGTGCAGTCCGGCGGTCCCTGCACCTATGCCGGCAAGCCGATGGTCGAAGCGCACAAGCATGTCACGGTGGGGGAAGCCGACTTCAATGCGCTGGTCGAGGACCTGATGTGGGCGATGGACGAGCGCGGGCTGCCGCGCACCACGCAGAACCAGCTGCTGCGCCGGCTGGCGGCCATGCAGCGGGACGTGGTGCGCCGGGGAGCACCGCCACCCGAGGCACCGCTGCTGCCGCAGCCCTGATCCACCGGCTTCACCCGCGCGTCCGTTGACGCGCCGGGCACCTGCTTTCGTCGGCGCGTACGGGACTTCGTCGCAGGTCGCTGGCACGGCGGCCATGCGCGCGCCAGGATCGGACCTCGTGATCCGCCGGATGAAGGAATCCCCCGACCATGAAGACTCTCCTCGCCCTGCTCGCCTGGTGCCTGTTGTTCGTCCTGTGCTGGCCGCTCGCCCTGTTGGCGCTGGTGGCATGGCCGTTCGTCTGGCTGCTGTCGCTGCCGTTCCGGTTGCTCGGCGTGACGTTCTCGGCGCTGTTCGCTTTCCTGCACGCCTTGCTGATGTTGCCGGCCCGCCTGCTGGGCGGGCGTCCGCGCGCACCGCTGGTGTCGGCATGAACACGGCACGCGCGCGTATCGCGAAGGTCGCGTTGTCCGGGCTGGTGGGTACCGTCCTTCTCTTCGGCGCGGTGGAGTCGGCAGCTGCCACCGACCGTACACCCGAGCAGCTCACGCAGGTGGTCGATGCGCTGGATACGGCGGTGTTCGACGCGTTCAACACCTGCGCCGACCCCGCGCAACTGGCGAAACATGCCGCCTACTTCGACGAGGGGGTGGAGTTCTACCACGACAACGGCGGCGTCACCTGGACCCGCGACGAGATGATCGAGCGCACACGCGCCAACGTGTGCGGCAACTATCGGCGCGAACGCGTACCGGGCACGCTGGCGGTGTTCCCGATCAAGGGCTTCGGTGCGATCGCGCAGGGCACGCACCGGTTCTGCGCGACAACGGCGACCGAATGCGCGGGCGAAGCGGACTTCGTGATGATCTGGCGCGAACGCGATGGCCAATGGCAGGTCACGCGCGTGCTGAGTTATGCGCACCGGCCGGCCACGCGCACGCCCTGAGGCCGGCAGGACTTCGCTCCCGCTTCACACAGGCCACGTCACCGGCGCACGTTGGACGTCGATCCTGCGGTCGGCACACCGCAATCGACACCGGAGACATGGTCATGACCCACGACACCTACCCCAACGCGGTCGCATGGATCCGCGTTCTGCGGCCTGTGGTCTGGGGTGGCGCGGCCCTGTTGCTGCTGGCCCCCTGGCTGGCGATGCGCTTCACGGATGAGGTTGCCTGGACCGGCGACGACTTCGTGGTCTTCGGCGCGATGCTGCTGACCGTCTGCGTCGCCTTCGAGACCACGACGCGGGTGACGCGCGTCCCCAGCTACCTGCTGGCCAGCATGATCGCGATCGGCGCCGCCTTCCTGATGCTGTGGGCAAACCTGGCCGTCGGCATCGTCGATGAGCCGGACCATCGTGCCAACCTGCTCTTCCTCGGCGTGCTGGCGGTCGGCGCCATCGGCACCGGCATTGCCAGACTGCAGGCGCGCGGGATGTCGTACGTGCTTGTCGCGATGGCGCTGGCACAGATGGCGGCAGGCGGCATCGCGATGGGCATGGCGACGCAGGAATCGCCCGCGTTCGTGCTGGCCTTCACCGGTTTGTATGTCGTCGCATGGCTGTCGTCCGCCTTGCTGTTCCACAAGGCGGCCAAAGCACTTGCCAACGCGTGATCAACGCGGCTTCGCATGCCACAGCGCGTTGACGATGATCCAGCGGTCGCCATAGCGGCCCATGTGGAAGTGGTCGACGAACCACGGGGTTTCCAGCCGCACTGCGGCGGTCTCGGCGGTGACGTCGAGGATGCGACAGCTGCGGTTCCACTGGTCCTTCGGTGTCTTCAGCACACCCTGCCGCGTCAGGCTGACCAATTCCTCCTTCGACATGCGGCGCAGACCGAGGCGCTCGTCGGGTGTATCCCCGACGATGGCCCGCTTGGCCAGGTCGGGATGCAGCGCGCGCGCCACGCGCGCCGGGTCGGCTTCCAGTTGTCCGTCGACATAGTCGAGGCAGGTGGCTTCGATGGCGGCGAGGGTGGCGGCATCGGCAGCCGGGGCGGGTGCGCCGGCGGTGACCACAGCGGCGGCGAAGGCGAGGAAAGTCAGCGACATGGCGATTCCTTTGACGGGGACCCGGCGTTCGGGCCGATCCCGGTTACACGGGAACGGCGCAGCCGGCGGGACATGATCGCAGCGACGCGGTAACGGGATATGTCCCGTAAGTCCGGGGCTGGCTGCCGCTCAGGGCAGCCAGAGCTTCTCCAGTTCGCGGAAGCCCCATTTCTCCGGCGACTCGATGCCGACGATCCGCTCGCGGCCCTCCGTCGTGGCCAGGTCGACGTCCGTGAGCAGCAGGTGCGTGCGCGACTTCGCCGAATAGAAGACCCGTACGCGCGGTGTGAGCAGGGTGCCGGGGTTCTGCTCCACCACCACCGCCAGTCGCTCGCTGGACAGCCGGACCAGCGTGCCCACGGGATAGATGCCGAGGCTGCGCACGAAGGCCTTCAGCAGGTCGGGATCGAAGTGGCCCTGCCAACTGGCCATCCGGCGCAGCGATTCACCCGGATCCCAGCCCGCCTTGTAAGGGCGATGGGAGGTGATGGCGTCGTAGACGTCGCAGATGGCGCCCATGCGGGTGAGCACCGGCAGGGCTTCGGCGGACAGGCGATTCGGGTAGCCGGTGCCGTCCATGCGCTCATGGTGGTGCCGGGTGATGTGCAGCACGCCCGCCTGGGTGACGCCGCCTTCGCGCAGCAGGCGCTCGCCGTGCACGGGATGCTGGCGGATCACGTCGAATTCGTCGTCGGTCAGCTTGCCCGGCTTGTTGAGCACCTCCAGCGGCATGGCCGCCTTGCCCATGTCGTGCAGCAGGCCGCCAAGCGCGGCCTCGCGCAGGTCGGCGTCGGGCAGGCCGGTCTCGCGCCCCAGCATCACCATCAACGCACTGACGGCGACCGAGTGCAGGTAGGTGTAGCTGTCGGCGTCCTTCAACCGCGCCACGCTGACCAGCGCGGTGGGATGGCGATCGACCGAACCGGTGATTTCCTCGATCAGCGGCAGCACATGGCCGGGATCGATGCCGCGGCCCATGCGTGCCTCGCGGAACATGGATTCCACCGCGTCGCGGGCCTCGCCGCAGATGCGGCGGGCGCGGGCCAGCTCGGATGCGAAATCCACGGGGGCGTCGGGCAGCAGGATCCGGCGGCGCTCCGCGGCGGCCGGGGCATCGTCTTCGGTACGGGAGGCAGAGGTGCCGACGGGCACGGCGGTCTCATCGGGCGCCTCGTCTTCGCCGTCCCATGCGCCGAGCGAAAGGTCCACGACCACCTGTTCCACGCCGCTGTCCTGCAGTTGCGCCAACCGTTCCTCGTCCAGCACGAACGAGGTCCTCCAGAAGGGATGCTGCATCCACGGCCCGAGCAGCTTCTGTACATGCATGCCCGGCCGGAGCGCTGCGACATCGAGTGTTTTCAGCATGTACGACTCCACGGCCCCGGGTCGGTTACGCTCCGCGCTACGGCAATGCCGGCGGGACAGGCCCGACTGTCCCGGAACCGTTATCGGCACGGGAGGCCACATGCTGAAGACCTATGCAGGAAGCTGCCATTGCGGGGCGGTCCGGTTCGAGGCCGACATCGACCTGACCCAGCCCACCTACCGGTGCAACTGCTCCATCTGCCGGCGCAACCGGTTCTGGCCGGCCATCGTCACGCCGGACCGTTTCCGCCTGCTGGCCGGCGGTGACCAGCTGACCGAATACCGGTTCAACTCGTTGCGCAATTCACACCACTTCTGTCGGATCTGCGGGGTGCGCCCGTTCGGCATCGGTAACGACATCCCGGGCGGCGAACGCATCTACGGGGTCAACCTGGGATGCCTGGAAGCCACGCCCGAAGAACTGGCGGCCGCACCCGTCACCTGCATCGACGGCGCGCATGACCGCTGGCAGTCTGCACCCGCGTTGACTTGTTATCTGTAGTACTTCTCACTTAGTCCGAAAATGCCCCCGTCGCCGCCCGCAGACGCAGCGCGGACTTGCCACACGCGCTGGGGCTTTTGCTAGTCTGGGTAATTGCCGCCGACCGAGTGCGAGCAGGAGTTCCACATGGGCACGCCGTCCGATTTCATGGAAAACGTTTTCAGCGATGCGCACGCGCCTGGTGAGCCGCCGCTGCGGCCACGGCCGCACGTGGAACTGTGCCGCCGGGGCGAGATCCGGGCGGAAAAGTTCCTCGATGCCGCCACCGAGGTATTCGCCGAAAAGGGCTACCAGCATGCCCGCCTCAGCGAGATCGTGGCGCGCGCCGGCGGATCGCTGGCCACGCTGTACCGCATCTTCGGCGACAAGGAAGGGCTGGCCTGCGCCATTCTGGAACGTCGCATGGACATGCACATCCACGTCCTCAGCGACCTCAACCTGACCGAGCTGTCGCCGGAACAGGCGCTGCGCCGCGTGGCGATCCGCATGGCGCAGCTGATGGCCGGCCGGGATTCGCAGGTGGTGTACCGCATCGTGATCGGCGAAGGACAGTCGTTCCCGGCATTGCGCGACTGGTTCTTCGATCATGTGGTCGCCTCGATCCGGCAGACACTGGAAGACTACTTCGCCCAGCAGGTCGCCGCCGGCCGGCTGCGACTGCCCTCGCCCAAAGCCGCTGCAGCACAGTTCTACATGAGCCTGTTCGGCGACCAGGTGGTCCGGCTCGCGGCGGGCAGCACCCACATGCCCGACGTCGACACGCTGGAAGCGCAGGCGCTGGCATCGGTCGACCTGTTCCTGCAGGGCGCGGCGCCGCGCTGAAGGCCCCTTCCTTCACCTCTCCCTGTCGCACGGCCTGCGAGCATCGCCGCATCGTGACGATGCGGGGCATGCATGGACCTGAAAAGCGGTTATCCCTTCTGGGCGGTCAGCAACGGACTGATGCAGGCGTTCCCGCGCCTGGAGGCCGACCATCGCTGTGACGTGGTCGTGCTGGGCGGCGGCATCACCGGTGCGCTGATCGCCGATGAACTGGCGGGGCATGGCTTCGACGTCGCCGTGCTCGAGCAGCGCGACATCGGCTGGGGCAGCACGGCGGCCAGCACGGCGCTGCTGCAGTACGAGATCGACACCCACCTGGTCGACCTGGCCAAGCGCCACGGCGAGGCCGATGCCGCGCTCGCCTATCGCGCGTGCGCCGACGCCATCGATCAGCTGCACGGTGTCGCGGCGGCCTGGCGCGACGTCGGCTTCGCCCGCAACAGCAGCCTGTACTACGCCAGCCGTCGCCGCGATGTGCGGGGAATGGAGGAAGAGCATGCGGCACGCCGACGGCACGGATTGGATGTGGAGCTGCTCCCGGCAGCGCGCGTACGCGAGGACTATGGCTTCGACGCGCCTGCGGCCCTGCTCAGCCGGCAAGGCGCGCGCGTCGATCCGTATCGCCTGACCCATCGCCTGCTCCAGCGCCTGCAGAAGCAGGGCACATCGATCTTCGATCGCACGCGCGTCGTCGAGATCAAGGCAACATCGCGCGGCGTCACCCTGCGCACCGAAACGGGGTTCACCGTGCGCGCCGCACACCTCGTGGTCGCGGCCGGATACGCCAGCCAGCACTGGCTGAAAAAACCAGTGGCGCGCAACCGCAGCAGCTATGCCGTCATCAGCGACCCGTTGCCGGAGACGACACTGGGCTTCCTGGCCGACACGCTGCTGTGGGAAACCGCGCGCCCGTATCTGTATGCGCGCAGCACGGCCGATCGCCGGCTTCTGCTGGGTGGCGAAGACGATGCCGTGGACATCCCCGCGAAACGCGACGCACGCGTGGAAAAGAAGGCCGAGACGTTGTTGAAACGCCTGCACGATCTGTTTCCTGCCCTGGAGATCACGCCAGCCTTCTCGTGGGCCGGCACCTTCGCCGAGACGGAAGACGGTTTGCCGTTCTTCGGCCCTCACGCGCAATGGGGGCCGCGCGTGCACTTTGCGATGGCTTACGGCGGCAACGGCATCACCTACAGCATGCTCGGTGCCGGCTTGTTGCGAGCCCTGATCGAACGGCGCCGTCACCCGCTGTGGCCGCTGTTCTCGTTCGAGCGCCTGCAACGCAGAACGAGCGCCTAGGATTTCCGTTTCGTTGACGCGCACGTCATGCGGCGGTGACGTGCGACGGCGCACGCTGCCGGCACATCCCAAACGGAGCTCGACCATGCCCCGTGGCGACAAATCCGCCTATACCGACAAGCAGAAGCGCCAGGCCGAACACATCGAGGAATCCGAGCGAAAGGAAGGACGATCGAAGGAAGAGGCGGAACGCATCGCGTGGGCGACCGTCAACAAGCAGGATGGCGGCGGCAAGAAGTCCGGTTCAGGACGCGCCAGGCATCACTGAACGCTTACGGCGATCCTGATGGCCACCACCCCTTTCCTGTCAATGCGTACCTGTCGGCAGCGCGCTCGAACGGATTGCGCACGCTGACGCCACCGCACAGCAGGTAGACCGGCAGGAACAACGGCCCCAGCACCATGTACTGGTAGACATGCGCACGCTCGTGATCGCCCAGGCGAATGTTCGGATGCTGCGCACGACCTGCGCGATGTTCATATGTGATGCACTCTGATTCGAGCGTGTCGCCGGTGTGCAGGATGGCGTTGCCGAAGGTGATGGCGCCACCCGGGCCCCACGGCCACCGATGGAACACCACGGCAAGATCGCGCCGGTTCCATTCCGCACGCGCGCCGAACGGCATGCCCGCTATGCCTGCCAGCAATCCGAGCACCGTATTCGGCACCGCCCAGACGACACCGAGCACATGCGCGATCCACAGCCCCACAGACGCCACGGCTCAGTCCTGCTCGTTGGGCATCAACAGCCATAGGATCAGGTAAACGAGGATGCCCGGGAATGCGGCCGATGCGATCGATACGATCACGAAGATCACCCGCAGCAGCGTGGCGCTCCAGCCATAGCGATGGGCGATGCCACCCATGACGCCGGCAAGCATGCGGTCGTTGAGGGAACGCGCAAATGGTTTGGAAGCAGTGTCGTTCATCGCCGGAAACTCCCCACGATCGTCCGCCGCCAGTCTAGCGCGTCAGCTGCCGGACGCGCCTGAACCGCGCAGGGCATCGAGCTTTGCCTTGAACCACGTCGCCGCCGGCTGCGCGGGCTGCCCCGGACACCGCACCTGATAGGCCCGGCCACTCATGCTGCTCTTGCTGGCAGCACGCTCGATGAACCGCTCGGCGGTGTCGACCAGGTCCTTCTTCAGAAGATAGTCGTACTTCCGCTGAAGGTGCTTGCGTGCTTCGTCGCGCCCGTGCCACGTGCCGTTGCGCTGGAACTCGCACGACGAGGCGGAAAGCGCATCCATCAATCCCAGGATCTCGCGCTTGGCGGTCGCCGAAGGTGCAGAGAGTGCCGTGCCGACGACGGCGAGCAGAGCGGCAGCGGCGATGAAGCGTGACAGCATGTGGTTACCCTACCCTAGTGCAAGACAAGTGAAGCAAGCACGCCGTTTTCTTTTGTAGGAGCGACGTGAGTCGCGACCGCACGGCCTGATGCTCCAGCATCCCATCGTTCGCCGACCGGGCGCGTTGCGACGCGTTCATTCTCGCGACACCCGGGGTCTATCGGGGCGCGGTCGCGACCTGCGTCGCTCCTGCAAAGAGCGCAGCGCGCGGTCAGCGCGCGCGCTGGCCAAGCCAGTGGTGGATGGCCGAAGGCACTTCGCGTTGTGCACGACTGGACACGTAGATGCCGATGTGGCCACCCTTGAAGCTCAGTTCGGTGTAGTCGGCGGTGCCCACCACGTCCTTCAAGGCACGCGACGCATCCGGCGGCACCAGATGGTCCTGCTCGGCATAGATGTTCAGCACCGGCATGTCGACGAAACCCAGGTCCACCGCTTCGCCGCCGATCTCGATGCCACCCTTGATGAAGCCGTTGCGCTGGTAGAACTGCTTGATGAACTGCTTGAACGCTTCGCCTGCCAGATCGGGAGAATCGAAGATCCACTTCTCCATGCGAAGAAAATCTTCGATGGCGCGCTTGTCGTCGAGGATGTCGACCAGGCCGACGTATTTCTGCAGGTTCAGCCGGAACGGCTTCAGCATCAGGTAGCAGGCGTTCATCATGTCGGCCGGCACGTTGCCCAGCGCCTCGACGAACAGGTCCACGTCCAGCTCGCGCGTCCAGTGCGACAGCATGTTGTCCGGCGTGTGGAAATCCACCGGCGTGACCATGGTGATGAGGTTCTTGACCTTTTCTGGGTGCAACGACGCATAGCAGAGCGAGAATGCCCCGCCCTGGCAGATGCCCAGCACGTTGACCGCATCGCGCCCGATGCTGTCGCGCAGGTGGTCCACCGCGCCATCGATGAAACGGTTGATGTAGTCGTCCAGCTCGAGGAAACGATCCGAACGGTCCGGATAGCCCCAGTCGATGACGTAGACGTCTTCGCCCTGTGCCAGCAGACCCTTCACCAGCGAGCGGTCGTGCTGCAGGTCGACCATGTACGGCCGGTTGACCAGCGCGTAAACGATCAGCAGCGGAATCCTTGCGGTCGGCGCTTTCTCACCGATGAAGCGGTAGAGCACCACTTTGCCGTCGCGCCAGACTTCCTGCTTCTGGGTGGCGCCATAGTGGACGTCCTCCACTTCCGGCAGCGTATGCAAGCCGGCCGAGAGCTTCTGCGTCAGCACGGTGGCTTCCTGCACCAGGGTTTCGGCGCTGAAGTTGAGCGGTCCGTTCATTTGCCTTTACCCCGCTTCGTCTTCTTGCCGGCCTTCGGCGCTTCGTCAGACGCGCCACGCGTCGCATTGCGAGCCACCCAGTCCTTCATCGACACGACCGACGTTGGCTTCGCGACGGGTGCCGCAGCCTTCTTCGGCGCTTTCGCGACAGGCGCCTTCTGCACGGCTTGGGCGACGGCCTTCCTGGTCTTGCTCCGCCTGCGGGCGACGGGTGGAGCCGGCGTGGTCGCGCGCGCCTGTTTGGTTGCCGCCGGAGCGGCCGCGGCGACCGCGCGCGGCGCACGTTTTTTCGCCGCCGCCTTCTTCTTGGCCACCGCACGTTTCTTGGGCGCAGTCTTCGATGCTGGTGCCGGCTCGCGGCGGCTGGGTGCGCGCTTCTTCGCCGCCTTCGCCTTTGGCGGGGCCGGCGCGGGTGTCGATGGCGCCTCGACGGAGGTGGCAGTGTCCACCGGCGCAGCGGCACGCGGTACAGGTGAGCGCCGGATGGGCGCTGCCTGTGCGCGCGTCAGCTTGCGCAGCGCGCGCTCCAGTTCGACGATCTTGCGGTGCGCAGAATCGACCTCCGTGCGCGTCGGCATGCCGAACTGCGCGCAGACCTGTTCGACTTCACGCTGCACACCGAGCCGCAGCCGGGCCTGGGCATTCGCCAGTCCACCGTAGGCATGGCGGAAATCGTCGGACATCGCCACCCTGGCGTACGCCTCCTCCGCTGCGTCGATCCAGAGGTCGAACAGGGCGCGCGCGCTCTGCAGTTGCCTGCCGGGTTCGGCATGCTCCTCCAGCTTGCGCTCGAAACGCGCGAAGGCGTCCTGCGCCACCTGCAGCATCAGCTGGTCGTACTCGCCGACCTGGCGCTGGTAATCCTGGAAGGCCTGCGCCAGCTGCTGCCAGCGTTCCTGATGCTCGCGCGACAGGCCGAACGTCGGCAGGTGCATCCAGCGATTGCCATCCCGCTGCAGATTCTCCAGCCACGGACGCATCTGCTGTATCCATCCGTCGAAGCCGTGCGCGCCACCCTGCATGCTGCGGAAGATGTCGGCGAACGGGTTGTGGGCCGGCGTGGGGTCGGCCATGCCGAGCGCCGAACGCCAGGCGCGACCGATGTCGCTGGCGTCATGGTCTCGGCCGGTGAACTGGGCTGCGACCTGCTGCATCTGCCCGAACCACTGGCTGGACTGCCGCTGGAAACGGCCCACGGCCTCGTCCACCTGCGCCTGCCCACCCGGCACGAGTTTCGACCACCAGTCGACCGTCTGCTGCCAGCCTGGCGCTGCGCCGGGCATGGACATCGTCGGTGTCGTCGCGCCGGCCTGTCGCAGGGCGTCGCCCCACAGGCTCCAGTACTGCTTGGCCACCGATTCGAAATCGCCCGGCCACGGTGGAACGGAATTTGCCATGTGCCCTCCCTTCCCGACCGATTCTAGCCGCGGCGGGCGGCGCGTGCATGACGCACCTTCACCTCACGGTTCAGGGCTTCGGAATGCGCAGGGTCTTGCTGATCATCAGCGTGCCGGACACGGCGTACAGCAGCACCAAGGGATGCAGCTGCCAGGGCCCCAGCTTGACCACGCCCAGCCACAACGCCGGACCCACGTGGCCCAGGTACGCCGCGATGGCCAGCGCGATGACCAACACCAGGCTGGTCGGGATGGGCGTGCCCTCGAAGAACTTCACCTTGTCGCCGCCGTCGGCCAGGGTCTCGGCGGTGACGTTGTAGCGCGCCAGCCTGCTGACACCGCAGGCGACGAAGTACGAAAGCACCAGCCAGTCCCAACCACCCTGCATGCCGCAGGCGTACGCCAGTGCGGCGGGCGCCACACCGAACGAGATCACGTCGGCCAGCGAATCGAGCTCGCGTCCCAGCACCGACGCCTGGTTGCGCCAGCGGGCGACACGGCCGTCCAGCGCGTCGAAGATGAAAGCCAGCGGGATCAGCGCCATGCCGATCATCAGGTCGTGCAGGATGCCTTCCTGCAGGAAGCGCATCGATGCGAACACCGCGCCGGTGCCGCAGAAGGCGTTGCCCAGCGTGAACCAGTCGGCCAGCTGGAAGTCGCGGATCATCGAGAAATGTCGGGACATGGGGGCAGACGTGACCAAGGACGGCCTACAGGGTAAGCGGAACCGGGTGAAATCGTCGTGGGCCGCGCTCGGCACCCTGTAGGAGCGACGTGAGTCGCGACCACGGCAACAGAGCAGCCATGATCCGTTGCGTGGCCCATCTGCCCGGACTGCCCAGGTCTGCGGTCGCGACTCACGTCGCTCCTACAACAGCGGGGTCAGCGCGGAATCGCGAACTGGCTGGCTTCGACGCTGCCCGCGCCCCGTGGGTTGGCATTGATCAGCGCATTCGCCGGCAATTCCCGGCTTCCATCCAGCGTGGCGTTGACCTGGTCCAGCGCCGCGTAGACATAGGGCAGCAGGGGCACGTAGCGGGCGCCATAAGCCGGAAGCGCCAGGAAGCCGTCGAAGTGCTGCGCGTGCCGCACCTGCCAGTAACGCACGTCGGGATTGGCGGCGCGCGCGGCTTCCACGTACGGCGCGCTGGAGAACGCCGGCGGCACCAGCCCGTCGTCCAGTCCATGGATCACCACCACCGGACGCCGCGTGCGCGGGAAGCGTGCGGCCGTCTGCGCGATGCCGGCCTGCACCCGACGCGCATCGTCGCTGCTGCCGGTCTGCAGGGCACGCAGGCATTGCAGGCCTGGCAGGG
>CAMPIO010000033.1 GCA_946886405.1 uncultured Pseudoxanthomonas sp. | reverse complement strand
AACATCACCTGCTCGGTGGTGACGCCGATGCCGTTGGAGAAGTGGCTGACCAGACCGGCGTCGGTCTTCTCGATGCGGTCGTGCTCGCAGCCCAGCACGATCTTGATGCCGCGCCGTTCCATCTCCGTGGCGACATGCACGCGGACATCCTCGTCGAAGCCGCGCAGGATGTTGGGGCCCCGGTATAGAAGCGTAACTTCTGAGCCCAAGCCATTGAAAATGAACGATCTACGACTCCGGGATGCGAAACGGCAGGCGCGAGGCCTGCCGTTTCGGACACCTGTCAGTGAGCGGGGTCTTGTTCAGCCGCCGATGACGTCGACGCCCTTGGGCGGCGTGTACTTGAACGTGCTCGCAGGGAATGCCGGGTTTCGCTTCCACTGGCTGAAGCCGATTTCGGTGCGCTGTCCCACGGCATCGACGACGATCATCTTCTCCAGCCCCGCGTCACCGAACGCGAGACGTGCAGAGCGGAAACTCGCACCGCCCTCGTCACGCGGGACCAGCGACAACCAGCTCAGGCCACCCTTCTCACCCTCTTCCTTCACCACGAACTGCCGATCCAGCTTGCTTGGATCGATCAGTGCGGTCAGCGGGCTGTTCTGCTCCTCGGCGCCCTGCGGGCGACGGGTGACCTGCTCGAGGTCCTCGTCGTAGATCCACACTGTCTTACCGTCGGCCACGATCAGCTGGGGGTACGGCTTGGCGTATTCCCAGCGGAACAGGCGCGGCGCCGACAGCGCGACCTCACCGCTGGAGGTCTCCTTCAGCCGGCCACCGGCGTCGTACACCTTCTGGGTGAACTGGCCGTCCAGGCCCTTGAGGCCACGGGTGAAGGTGTCGAGGTCGTCACGCGCACCGGCCATAGCCGACGAAGCAAACAGCGCGGTGGCGGCCACGGCCCCGGCGAGTGCGGAATAGCGGGCAAATCGGATCATAGCAGGCGCTCCTGTTTCGATGGCGCGAAGTCTGCCGCGACCCGGATGAACATGCGCTCACGGGGCCGCGCGATTCCGGCGAGGCCATGCCCCGGATTCAGCTGGACCGGGCGTTCAACGCGGCGGCGGCGGTGCCAGCACGCTGCGATCGCCATTGTGCTCGGGCGGGGTCACCACGCCCGCCGCTTCCATTGCTTCGATCAAGCGAGCCGCACGGTTGTAGCCGATCTTCAGGCGCCGCTGCACGCCGGAGATGGAGGCGCGACGGGTCTCGGTTACGATCCGGACCGCCTCGTCGTACAGCGGGTCGGACTCGTCGCCGCCACCGCCGGCTTCCGGCAACCCGGTCGCGCCCACGACCACGCCGTCGCCGAGCATCTGAACTTCCTCGAGCACGCCTTCGATGTAGTCCGGCCCGCCGCCGGCCTGCTTGAGGTGCTCCACCACACGGTGGACCTCGTCGTCCGACACGAAGGCGCCGTGGACGCGCTCGGGCATCGCCGTGCCCGGCGGCAGGTACAGCATGTCGCCGTGACCCAGCAGGGTTTCGGCGCCGGACTGGTCCAGGATCGTGCGCGAGTCGATCTTGCTCGACACCTGGAACGCGATGCGGGTCGGGATGTTGGCCTTGATCAGGCCGGTGATCACGTCCACCGACGGCCGCTGCGTCGCCAAAATCAAATGGATGCCCGCCGCGCGCGCCTTCTGCGCCAGTCGTGCGATCAGTTCCTCGACCTTCTTGCCGACGATCATCATCATGTCGGCGAATTCGTCGATGAAGATGACGATGAACGGCAGCGGCTCGAGCGTGCGCGGGGCTTCGTCGGTTCCCGGATCGGGCTTGTGCAACGGGTCGAGCAGCGGTTGCCCCGCGGCCTCGGCGTCGCGCACCTTCTTGTTGAAGCCGGCCAGGTTGCGCACGCCCATCGCCGACATCAGCTTGTAGCGGCGCTCCATCTCCGCCACGCACCAGCGCAGGCCGTTGGCGGCCTCCTTCATGTCGGTGACCACCGGCGCCAGCAGGTGCGGGATGCCCTGGTAGACGCTGAGCTCCAGCATCTTCGGGTCGATCATCAGCATCCGCACGTCCTGCGGGCTCGCCTTGTACAGCAGCGACAGCACCATCGCGTTGACCGCGACCGACTTGCCCGAACCGGTGGTGCCGGCGACCAGCAGGTGCGGCATGCGCGCCAGGTCGGCCACGGTCGGCCGGCCGGCGATGTCCTTGCCCAGCGCCAGCGTCAGCGGGCTGCCCGACTTGTCGTATTCCTTCGAGCGCAGCAGCTCGCTGAGGAAGATCATCTCGCGGCTGGTGTTGGGGATCTCCAGGCCGATCACCGACTTGCCCGGGATCACGTCCACCACGCGCACCGACTTCACCGACAGGCCGCGCGCGATGTCCTTGTCGAGCGAGCTGATCTGGCTGACCTTCACGCCTGGTGCCGGTTCCATCTCGAAGCGGGTGATCACCGGCCCCGGATAGGCGCCGACGACCTGCACGTCGATGCGGAAGTCCTTCAGCTTGAACTCGATCTGCCGCGACAGGGTTTCCAGGGTTTCTTCCGAATAGCCCTTGGTCTGCGGCTTCGGATCGTCCAGCAACGACAGCGGCGGCAGGCCGGAGTCATCGCCGCCTGTGCCATGGAACAACGGAATCTGCTGTTCGCGCTTGGCGCGCTCGCTCTTTTCCACCACGGCCGGCGCGGGCGGCTCGATCTTGACCGGTTCGCGCTTGGCGCGGGCGACGGCGTCGATCTTGCGCACGATCTCGCGCTCTTCCCGCATGGCGCGGGTCTGCTGCCATTCGTTCGCCTGTTGTCCGCCGCGACGGAACAGGTCGGGCAGCATCAGCACGTACTTGCCGATGCGCTCCATCACCGCGAACCACGACAGTCCCGTCGCCAGCGTCACCGAGGTGAGGAACAGCACCAGCAGGAACAGGTTGCCGCCCAGGCCGCCGAACAACTTCAACAACGACTTGCCCACCAGCGTACCGAGAATGCCGCCGGCGCCGTCGGTAAGGGATTCGGCAGGGACGCCCCGCATGAACAACAGGCCCGTGGCCGAGATCAGGAAGGCCACCATGCCGATCAGGCGCAACGCCGGCCCAAGGTCCGCCTGCCCGTCTCCATCGGTATCCATGCCGAACAGCGCGATCCAGGCGATCGCACCCAGGATGAAGGGCAGTACGAATGCCACATAGCCGAACAGCGACAGCAGCAGGGCCGACAGGTAAGCGCCCGCAAGCCCGCCCATGTTGTGCACGGGCGCGGTGATGCTGCCGGATTGCGACCAGCTCTGGTCCTGAGGCGAAAACGTGAAGAGGCTGGCCAGCAGGTAGAGCAGCAGCGGCGCGATTGCGATCAGCGCCAGGTCGCGCCACAGGCGTTGCCTGCGCGGATTCGGCGGCGAGGCCTGCTTGCGCGCAGCGGCATTGCCGCCCTTCGATTTGCCGTTGTCCGGGAGCTGCTTCGCCACCTTTGGACCAGACCTTAGGAAATTTCTGTTAGTGATTGATAGTAAACGAATCGTGTGCGCTGTGACAGCCGGTGACCAGCGACATCAGATTGCCTGATGGCGGGCTGCATAACAAAAACGCCGCGCGGTCGCGCAGCGTCTTCGATTGACCTGTCCGGGCCCCGGCCTGCATCACCGCTTTCCATCTGCGCGCCTTGATTCGCCGGATACGCAACGCCACTCTATGTGCCTGCGGACGATGCGATAGCGCGTCGTTGCCTGCCCGATCACCCTTTTTCGCGAGTATACATGAGCACTTCGAAGCACTGCCGCCTGTTGATCCTGGGCTCCGGCCCCGCCGGCTGGACCGCTGCCGTCTACGCCGCCCGCGCCAATCTTAAGCCGGTCGTGGTGACCGGCCTGCAACAGGGCGGCCAGCTGATGACCACGACGGAAGTCGACAACTGGCCCGGCGATGCGCACGGCCTGATGGGCCCGGACCTGATGGCACGCATGCAGGCGCATGCGGAGCGGTTCGAGACCGAGGTGATCTTCGACCACGTCCATACCGCCGACCTGTCCAAGCGGCCCTTCAAGCTGATCGGCGACAGCGGCGAGTACACGGCCGACGCCCTGATCATCGCCACGGGCGCGACGGCCAAGTACCTGGGCCTGCCGTCCGAGGAAGCCTTCAAGGGCCGCGGCGTGTCCGCGTGTGCGACCTGCGACGGGTTCTTCTACCGCGACCAGGACGTGGCCGTGATCGGTGGCGGCAACACGGCGGTCGAGGAAGCGCTGTATCTGTCCA
The DNA here is from genome assembly GCA_946886405.1 of uncultured Pseudoxanthomonas sp. Next base: position 29,370 of record CAMPIO010000033.1, on the reverse strand, counting down.
ACATTGCCCGCAAGGTCTACCTGGTGCACCGCCGTGACACGCTGCGCGCCGAAAAGATCATGCAGGACAAGCTGTTCGCGAAGATCCAGGCCGGCAAGATCGAGCCGGTGTGGCACCACACCGTCGATGAAGTGCTGGGCAATGACGCGGGCGTCACCGGCATCCGGGTCAAGTCGGTACAGGATGGCAGCACGCGCGACATCGATGTGCACGGCTTCTTCGTCGCCATCGGCCACACGCCCAACACCGGCCTGTTCGAGGGCCAGCTGGACATGAGCAACGGCTACCTGAAGATCCGCTCCGGTATCGAAGGCAACGCCACCGCCACCACCATCCCGGGCGTGTTCGCCGCGGGCGACGTGACCGACCAGCATTATCGCCAGGCGATCACCTCGGCCGGTTTCGGCTGCATGGCGGCACTGGATGCGGAGCGCTTCCTCGACAAGGACGCCTGACACCGGGAACGGGCATCTTCCACGGATGGACAAGCTGCTGATCAAGCAATGCCTGTTCTACGGCAGCTGGCTCGTCTGGCCCGTCATGGCGTGGCTGCTGTGGCGACTGCGCCATCGAAACGGCCGCGGGTGGCTCGTGGTGCTGCTTGCGGGTTGCCTGCTGTTCGCATGGGCGCGTTTCGTCGAGCCGCAGCGCATCCGGGTCCAGCAGACGGTGCTCGACGGGACCGGCGCCCCGCTGCGGCTCGTCCTGATCAGTGACATCCACCTGGGTGTGTACAAGGACGCGGCGTACCTGCGGCGCCTGGTCGACCGCATCAATACGTTGCAGGCCGATGCCGTCGTGATCGCGGGCGACTTCACCTACGAACCCGATGGCGCCTCGCTGCAGGCCATGTTCGCGCCACTCGCCGGGCTGCGACGGCCGGCCTACGCGGTGCTGGGCAACCATGACCAGCAAGCGCCGGGGCCCGACATCGATGCGGAATTGCGCGCGGCCTTGGCCGGACATGGCGTCACGGTGATCGAAGGCACGTCGGTAATGCTGGGCGGCTTCCGGTTGGCCGGCCTGGGTGACCGCTGGGCCGACAAGGACGATCCAGGTTTCCTGTCGAGCGTGCCGTCGGCCCTTCCCACGCTTGTGCTCACCCACAATCCGGACAGTGCGATCAGGCTGGATCCCTCGCAGACCGCGTTGGTGCTGGCGGGCCATACGCATGGCGGCCAGATTCGCATTCCCTGGATCTATCGGCACGTCATTCCCAGCCGGTATGGATTCGATCGTGGCGAGCAGTATCTGATCACGCCGGATGGACGCGTGCGGGTCTACACCACGGTGGGGACGGGCGAGATCGGCTTGCCGATGCGGCTCTTCAACCCGCCCACCGTCGACCTGCTCGACTTGCGTCCGTAGTCTCCGCGCCGATGGCCAACGTCCGCTTCCTGCACTCTCTTGCCGATGTCCCTCCCCCGGCTTGGGATGCCCTGCACGACGGGCGCAATCCCTTCGTCACGCATGCCTTCCTGCGGGGACTGGAGGCCCATGGCTGCCTGCGCGAAGACTGGGGATGGACACCGCATCACGCCACACTGTGGGCCGATGGGCGGCTGGTCGCCGCCGCGCCGGGCTATCTGAAAGACAACTCGCACGGCGAATTCGTGTTCGATCACGCCTGGGCACATGCCTATGCGCAGCATGGGGTGGATTACTACCCGAAGTGGCTGTGCGGCGTGCCCTACTCGCCCGTGACGGGGCCGCGCCTGCTCGCATGGGATGACGGTCATCGCGCCGACCTGTTGCTGGCGATCCAGCAACAGGCGACGCAGCGACGGCTGTCGTCCGCGCACGTGAACTTTCCCACGCCCGTCGAGGACGCCCGGTTCCCTTGCGAGTGGCTTCCGCGCATCGATGTGCAGTACCACTGGCGGAATCCCGGTCACTGGCGCGACTTCGACGGCTTCCTCGCCGACTTCGACCACAAGCACCGCAAGAACATCCGCCAGGAACGCGCCAAAGTGCAGCGCACGGGGGTGACGTTCCGCATCGTACACGCCGACGAGGCCAGCGACGCCGACCTGCACGCCATGTTCGGGTTCTATCTGCAGACGTTCAACGACTACGGCAACTCGCCGGCGTTGACGCTCGAATTTCTGCGTCACCTTGCGACCGCCATGCCGCGCAACCTGGTGATGTTCCTGGCCGAGCATCAGGGACGGACCATCGCAGGCGCGCTGTGCCTGCGCGGAGGCGACACGCTCTACGGTCGTTACTGGGGGGCGACGTCCACCTTGCCTGGACTCCATTTCGAAACCTGCTACTACCAGGGTATCGACTACTGCCTGCGTGAGGGGCTGACGACGTTCGAGCCCGGTGCGCAGGGGGAGCACAAGCTCGCTCGGGGCTTTCTCCCTACTTTCGTACATTCGAGGCATTGGATCGCCCATCCGGAATTTGCGACGGCGCTGGCCCGCTGGTGTGCGGAAGAAGCAGCGGCGGTGCGTCGCTATGCCCGCACGCTGCAGGCGCATACGCCCTTCAAACACGGCGCGTGAATCCTGCGACCAAGGCCGCGGGATGCCGCCTACAATCCCGGCATGCGCCAGCGGCCGTTCGTCCTTTCCTCCGATCCACACGCCCCCTTTCCGCCCGTCGGCAGCGCGATGCGCGACCCGGATGGCCTGCTGGCCATCGGCGGCGATCTCTCCCAGCCACGGCTGCTCAATGCTTACCGGCATGGCATCTTCCCGTGGTTCTCGGCGGGACAGCCGCCGCTGTGGTGGTCGCCCGACCCGCGCATGGTGTTCCGCACCGACAGCGTGCGGCTGTCCTCGCGGTTCCGCCGCGAGCTGAAGCGGAGCACCTGGCAGGTCCGCGCGGATACCTGCTTCGAGCAGGTCATCACCGCCTGCGCGCAGTCGCCGCGGCCGGGCCAACATGGCACCTGGATCACGTCGGGCATGCGACAGGCTTACATCGACCTGCACCGGCAGGGACATGCGCACTCGGTGGAGGTTTTCGAAGACGACCAGCTGGTAGGCGGCATCTACGGGGTGGCCATCGGCCGCATGTTCTTCGGCGAAAGCATGTTCAGTCAACGGTCCGGCGGATCGAAGGTCGCGCTCGCGGCGTTGGCTGCGCGCCTGTGCGAATGGGACTGGCCGCTGATCGACGCGCAGGTGGAGAACGACCATCTGCACACCCTCGGCGGGCGCCTCGTGCCCCGCGAGGCCTTCCTGGAACAGATCGACCGACTTGTCGACCTGCCCTCCCCCGACGGCCCCTGGACCCTCCGGTTCGGTGTCCTGGCCGCCGCCTCGCTGTCGCAAGCCTTGGCGCCATAACGGAATTTTTGCACCGGGGGCACGGCTGGCGTACAATGCCCGGCTTCATGGCACCCGCCATCCTCGCGGCACAGCACAGGCTTACATGTCGAAAGACGATTCCATTGAATTCGAAGGCACCGTTGCCGAAACGCTGCCCAACACCATGTTCCGGGTCAAGCTGGAGAACGGGCACGAGATCATTGCCCACATCTCCGGCCGCATGCGCAAGAACTACATCCGCATCCTGACCGGCGACAAGGTGAAGGTCGAAATGACCCCCTACGACCTGACCAAGGGTCGCATCACCTATCGCATGAAGTGATTGTCTTAACTTCTTGATAAGAAAGGCGGCCAGTGGCCGCCTTTCTTGTTTCCCCGGCCCGTTGCATGGGCCATCGGACGGGGTGACCTGCTGCACGGGGTCGGAGGTCACTGGTTCGTCAGGCAGGTTCGCGTGACGTAGTGCGGCACTAGGGTAGACATCGGCCGATCCGGCCGCCACTACCCAGTACCCCACCATGAACATCCGGCATGCGATTTCCTTTGTCTTTTTGAGTGTGGTCGCCACGACAGCGTCCGCGTCCACCACCGAGCCCGTCACCGCCTGCGTGGACCTCGGACCGTCCCAGGACATCGTCCGCAAAGGATCAGGCCAGCAGATCTTCCTGCGAGACGGCGATGCCCATTACCGGATCGCGTTCGCCCGTGGCTGCACTTCCGTGTCGATGACGTCCTCCATCGACATCAGTACCGATGGTCAGCAGAACCGGCTTTGCCCCACGGGCAGCACGGTGCGGACCAAGGAAGAACGGTGCGCCATCAGCGCAGTCGAACGCATCAGCGCCGAAGAGTTTACGAAGCACAAGAAGCGCGCGGCCCGCTGAAAGCACCCATGAGAAAGGCGGCCGCAAGGCCGCCTTTCTCGATGGGCATTCCAGCGGTTATCGCCGGTTTCACACCGTGGCAGGCAGCAGCCTTTCAGGCTCCGCCTGTGCGTCCACCACCAGATCGCCATCGCGCACGTCGATGCTGACCCGGCCGCCACCGACCAGTTTGCCGAACAACAGCTCGTCTGCGAGCGGACGTTTGACCTTGTCCTGGATCAGGCGGGACATCGGGCGGGCGCCCATCAGCGGATCGAAGCCATGCTGGGCCAGCCAGTCGCGCGCCGCCGGCGTGGCAGACAGGCTGACGTGCTTCTCCTGCAGCAGCATTTCCAGCTCGATGATGAACTTGTCCACCACGCGCAGGATGTGATCGAAGCCGAGGCCCTGGAACTGCACGATCGCGTCGAGGCGGTTGCGGAACTCCGGGGTGAAGCTGCGGCGGATCACTTCCATCGCGTCCGTCGAATGGTCCTGCTGCATGAAGCCGATGGTGCGACGCGACGCCTGCGCGGCGCCGGCGTTGGTGGTCATCACCAGGATGACGTTCTTGAAGTTCGCCTCGCGGCCGTTGGTATCGGTCAGCACGCCGCGGTCCATGACCTGCAGCAGGATGTTGAAGATATCCGGGTGCGCCTTCTCCACCTCGTCCAGCAGCAGCACGCAGTGGGGTGTCTTGACGATCTTCTCGGTCAGCAGGCCGCCCTGGTCGAAGCCGACGTAGCCCGGAGGCGCGCCGATCAGGCGGCTGACCGAATGCGGCTCCATGTACTCGGACATGTCGAAGCGGACCAGTTCGATGCCCAGCTGCAGCGCGAGCTGCTTGGTTACCTCGGTCTTGCCCACTCCCGTCGGACCGGCGAACAGGAAGTTGCCGATCGGCTTCTCCGGGTTGGCCAGGCCACTGCGCGCCAGTTTGATGGACGACGCCAGGGTCTCGATGGCGGGGTCCTGCCCGAAGATGACCATCTTCAGGTTGCGCTCCAGGTGCTGCAGGACGTCCTTGTCGGACGAGGACACCTGCTTGGCGGGGATCCGCGCCATCTTGGCGACGATCGTCTCGATCTCCTCGACGTCGATCAGTTCCTTGCGCGTTTCCAGCGGCAGCAGGCGCTGGCGTGCGCCGGCCTCGTCGATGACGTCGATGGCCTTGTCCGGCAGCAGGCGGTCGCCGATGTGCTTCACGGACAGGTCGACGGCGGCCTGCAGTGCGTCGTCGGCATAGGTCACGCCGTGGTGCGCCTCGTACTTGGGCTTCAGGCCCTGCAGGATCTCGTAGGTCTCGCCCACCGTCGGTTCGACGATGTCGATCTTCTGGAAACGACGCGCGAGCGCACGGTCCTTTTCGAAGATGCCGCGGTACTCCTGGAACGTGGTCGACCCGATGCAACGCAGCTCGCCCGACGCCAGAGCCGGCTTGATGAGGTTGGAGGCATCCATCGTGCCGCCGCTGGCCGAGCCGGCGCCGATGATGGTGTGGATCTCGTCGACGAACAGGATGGCGCCGGGGATCTTCTTGATAGACGCCAGCACGCCCTTCAGGCGCTTCTCGAAGTCGCCACGGTACTTGGTGCCGGCGACCAGCGCGCCGAGGTCCAGCGAATAGATGACGGCGTCCAGCAGGACGTCCGGCACCTCGCCCTCGACGATGCGCTTGGCCAGGCCCTCGGCCAGCGCGGTCTTGCCCACGCCGGCTTCGCCGACGTAGAGCGGATTGTTCTTGCGCCGACGGCACAGGACCTGGATGGTCCGCTCGATCTCGTCGCCGCGGCCCACCAGTGGATCGATCCGTCCCTGACGGGCCATGTCGTTCAGATTGCTGGCGAATTCGGTCAGGGCGTCACCCTTCCCTTCTCCATCGCCCCCTTCGGCCTTGCCCTCGCCTTCGGGTTGCCCGCCGGTCTCGTTCTCCTCGCCCTGCTTGGCGATGCCGTGGGACAGGTAGTTGACGATGTCGAGGCGGGTGACGTCCTGCTGGTTGAGGAAGTAGACCGCGTGCGAGTCTTTTTCTCCGAAGATCGCCACCAGTACGTTCGCGCCGGTGACCTCCTTCTTGCCCGAGGACTGCACGTGATAGACGGCGCGCTGCAGCACGCGCTGGAAGCCCAGCGTCGGCTGGGTGTCGCGACCGTCATCTTCGGCCAGGCGCGACACGGAGGCTTCGATCGCCTGCTCGAGATCCGCGCGCAGGCGGTTGGCGTCCGCACCGGTCGCCTTCAGGACGGCCTGCGCCGAGGGATTTTCCAGTAGTGCGAGCAACAGGTGCTCGACGGTCATGAATTCGTGCCGAGCTTCACGGGCGCGCTTGTAGCACTGGCCAATGGTCTGCTCGAGGTCTTTGCTGAACATGGTTGCCTCCGGGGCCTATGCCGACAATATGCGGCTTGGCGGGCGGTTTTCCATCACCCTACCGGATTTCAGTGTTCAGGGACGGTTGCCTTGTGCATCGCGGCGGTGCCCCCACACCGTATCCGGCCCGGCGTACCCGCGCCGGCCCCTGTCAGGACTTCTCCATCGTGCACAGCAGGGGATGCTGGTTCATACGGGAAAATTCGTTGACCTGGGCCACCTTGGACTCGGCGACCTCGCGGGTGTACACCCCGCAGACGCCGCGGCCGCGGGTATGCACGTGCAACATGACCTGGGTGGCCTTTTCCAGATCCATGGCGAAGAACTGCTGGAGGACCGTCACGACGAAATCCATCGGGGTGTAGTCGTCGTTGAGCAACAGGACCTGGTACTGGGGCGGCGGCGCGACCTCGGGCCGGCTGGTATCCACCATCAGGCCATGGTCGCGTTCGTTTTCGTTCTTGTGGGGCATGCGGCAATTATAGGCGCCCGTACAGGCCCTCCGCATGGACGCCATGCGTGACCCCGGCCACAATGCGACATCCCTATCCCACGAGCCCGCCATGAAGCCCACGCTTTCCCGGTTGTCCGCCTTCTTTCTGTTGTGCACTGCTGCCTTCGCGGCACCCGCCATGGCCGCCGATGCATCAGTGGATGCGCGGCTGAAGGCACGCGGCATCCAGTTCGAGGTGGATGCGGACGGCGACTACAAGGTCACGTACTCGTACAAGCAGGAGAACCGAACCCAACTGGTCTTCGTGTCGGGCCGTACCGAGCAGATCAACGGCATGAGCGTGCGTGAGGTCTTCTCCCCGGCCGGCCGGGTGGCCGCAGACGGGATCGACGGCGCCAAGGCGCTGGCGCTGATGGCCGACAGCCGCGGCAAGAAGCTCGGCAGCTGGGAGATTTCGGGCGACGTCCTCTACTTCGTCATCAAGCTGCCGGACAGCATCGACGGCGCCACGCTCGAGGCCGCCATGGACATCGCCTCCGAGACGGCGGACAACCAGGAGATCGAACTCTCCGGCGACAGGGACGAACTGTAAGTGAGCTACCGGGAGGGACGCTTCTGGCAGCCGGATGTCACCGTGGCCACGGTGGTGGTCCGCGACGGCAAGCTGTTGATGGTGGAGGAGCGCGCGCAGGGTCGCCTGGTCTTCAACCAGCCGGCCGGGCACCTGGAGCCGGATGAGAGCCTGCTGGAAGCGGCTCGCCGCGAGACGCTGGAAGAAACCGGCTGGGAGGTGGCGCCCACCGCGTTCATCGGTGCCTATCAATGGAAGGCGGAAACCGGCCGCCACTACCTGCGCTTCGCATTCGCCGCAGAACCGGTGCGCCACCTGCCGGAACGACCGCTTGATGACGGGATCGTGCAGGCGCTGTGGCTGACCCCGGCCGAACTGCAGCTGCAATCGGACCGCCATCGCAGCCCGCTGGTATGGCAGGTCGTGCAGGACTACCTGGCGGGTCGCAGGTCGCCACTGTCCACGTTGCAACAGATCGCATGAGCGCGCCGCGCGTCATCGTCGGTGTTTCCGGCGGCGTGGATTCTTCCGTCGCCGCCCTGCAGCTGGTGCAGCAGGGTGAGTCCGTGGCCGGTCTGTTCATGCAGAACTGGGCCGACGATGGCAGTGGTGACTGCCGTGCGGAAGATGACCGGCGCGACGCGGTGGCGGTATGTGGTCGCCTCGGCATCCCGTTCCACTTCCGTGATTTTTCCGGCGAGTACTGGCGCGGTGTCTTCGAACACTTCCTTGCCGAATACGCCGCCGGACGCACGCCGAATCCCGACGTGCTGTGCAACCGCGAAGTGAAATTCAAGCATTTCCTCGATGCGGCCCACGACCTGGGCGCGGAGAAGATCGCGACGGGCCACTACGCGCGCGTCGACCAGCACGATGGTCGCTGGCGCCTGCTGCGCGGCGTCGACCGCGGCAAGGACCAGAGCTACTTCCTGCACCAGCTGGGCCAGACGCAGTTGTCGGCCACGCTGTTCCCGATCGGCGACCTGCAGAAAGCGGACCTGCGCCGCATCGCGCGCGAGGCCGGGCTGCAGACGCACGACAAGAAGGATTCCACGGGCATCTGCTTCATCGGCGAGCGCGATTTCCGCGAGTTCCTCGGCCGCTACCTGCCGGCGAAGAAAGGCGAAATGCGCGATCCGTCGGGCCAGGTGATCGGCGAGCATCCGGGCGTGTTCTTTTTCACCCTGGGACAGCGCGAGGGCCTGCAGATCGGCGGCGTGCGCGGCCGCCCGCAGGCGCCGTGGTACGTGGTGGGCAAGGATGTCGCCAGCAACGTGCTGTACGTTGACCAGGACACGCAGAGCCCCCACCTGATGTCTTCGCGGCTGTGGACGGAAAACGCGCACTGGGTAGCAGGTAGCCCCCCCGACCGACGCTTCAGCTGCACGGCGCAGACGCGCTATCGCCAACCGGACGAAGCGTGCGACGTGGACGTGCTGGACGATGGCAGCGTTGCGGTGCGGTTCCTGCGGCCACAGCGCGCCGTCACGCCAGGGCAGTCGCTGGTCCTCTACGCTGGTGATGAATGCCTGGGAGGCGCCGTGATCGCACGCACGGACGCGCCCCTCGAAATGAAACTCGCGGAGCAAGCAGCTTGAGCAATCGATATTCCGACCGCGTGCTGGCCCTTGCCGGGCTTGCGCAGGCCCTCCACCAGGTTCGCCGCATCGCGGAGACCGGGCAGTCCGAAGGTGCCGCCGTGCAGGCTGTGCTGGACAGCGTGTTCCGCATCGACGCCGCCACGCCGCTGGCCGTGTACGGTCGCGTGGGCGACATCACGCCGGGACTGCGCGTGCTGCGTGGTTACCTGGCCAAGGAGGCGCAGGACGACGGTCTCTCCCGTCTTGCGCTGTCCGTGCTGCAGCTGGAACGCCGGTTCGTCCGCGAGGACGACACGGTGCATGCCGTCACTCGTGGCATGGGGGAGATCGCGCCGCGCGCGGAACTGCACGGCAGCACGCATCCCGATGTCCTGTCCTTGCTCGGCGCGCTCTACGCCGACACCATCAGCCACCTGCGCCCACGCGTGATGGTCCAGGGCAACCCCCACTACCTGGGGCAGCCGGGCGTGGTGGCGGAAATCCGCGCGATCCTGCTCGCCGCCGTACGTTCGGCGGTGCTATGGCGCCAATTGGGCGGCACGATGTGGGACTTCGTCCTCGGCCGCCGGCAGATGCTGGAAGCCGTGGACGACTGGCTGCCCTAGCCCGCCTGCTCCGGCACGCGCAACGGCGCCGCGTGCAGGTAGGCGGCCTGTCGGCGCTTCGCCACGATGTCGCGATAGACCGCCGCCGCCGCCGTCTCGTCTACGCCCAATGCAAGTGCCAGTTGCGCGGCCGGGATGTGGTGTTCGAACGCCCACAGTGCAAGGTCCATCTGGGCGTAGGGCAACGCGAAGTAGAACTCATCCTGGCCCTGCGGAAGGCTGTAGGTATCCGTGGTAGGCGTGGTCGAGCAGATCGCGTCGGGCAGGCCGAGGTGCCGCGCCATCGCGTAGACCTGCGTCTTGAACAGGTGCGCGATCGGCTTCAGGTCCGCCGAGCCGTCGCCGTTCTTGACGAAGAATCCCTGGTCGTACTCCAGCCGGTTCGGCGTGCCCACCACCGCATAGTTCAACCGGTCGGCATGGAAGTATTCCATGGTCTTGCGTAGCCGCTGCTTGTGGTTGGTGGCAGCGACGATGCGGAGGTACGGGCCGGTCGGCAGGCGCGCTTCATGGTGATCGCCTCGCGGCGACTCCACGATCAGCCGGTAGAAATTGATGCCGCCGTCCAATCCGCCCTGCAGCACGATCTTGTTCTTCCAACCCGCGCCGTAGTCCGGGAACACCTCGCGGATCGCGGCTTCCTGCTCCGCATAGCAACCGATGGCCTGCAGCGCGGGCGCTATGTCGTGCGTATCCGCCTGGATACCGAGATGCGAGGCAAGCTGGCGTCCCAGATCCGTGGAGCGCGGGCTGGAATCGCGTTCCGGCAACAGCAAGCCGAATACCCGTTCGGAGCCCACCGCACGCACCGCCAACGCAGCGCACACCGAGCTGTCGATGCCGCCGGACATGGCCACCACCAGGCCGCGACGGCGCATGCCACGAACGGATTCGCGCATCCAGTCGGCGATCCGAGCGGCTTCCGCCTCGAGGTCCATCGCCAATACGCCGGGACCCAGCATGCTCATGCGGCGGCCTTGCGCAGCACGTAGGCCGCGACGGCCTCCAGCGAGTCGAGGTTCTCCGGCATCATCTCCGCATCCTCCACTTTGATGGCGTAGGTTTCTTCGATGAACTGCACCAGTTCCAGGAAGCCGGTGGAGTCCAGCATCTGGGCATCCATGAACGAGGCCTCGTCCGCGTAGCTTCCGTCCGCCCCCATCAGGAAGTAGTCGTCGATGTAGCGACGCACCGTCGCCTTGATCGTCGCGGCATCGTGGGCGGAAGCGGGTGTAGCGGCGGCAGTCGCCATCAGGGAAGTCCTTTGCGGGTAGGTTTGCCATTGTCAGTACGTGGCAAGTCGTCGATGAAGGCCACATGGCGCGGCGCCATGTGGTTTTCGAGATGGGCGAGGCAATGCCGGATGACGTCGCGTTCCGACAGCGTCGCGCCCGGCTGCAACACGATCCAGGCTTTCACGGCCTGGCCCAGCAGGTCGTCGGGCACACCGGATACAAGGCATTCGCGGACGGCCGGCAAGCGCGCGATGGCCGCCTCCACTTCGACGGGGCTGACCTTCTCGCCACGCGTCTTGATGATGTCGTCCTTGCGCGCCACGAAGTAGAGCCAACCGTCCTCGTCACTGCGGAACACGTCGCCCGTGCAAAATGCACGCCCATCCCTTCCATCGCCCTCGACGAATTTTTCGGTCGTCAGCGCCGGGGCTTCCCAGTAGCCCTGCATCACGTGTTCACCCTGCACGACCAGTTCACCGGTGCCGCCCCACGACACACGCTGGCCATCGTCATCGATCAGCCAGCACGCCTGCCCGGCCATGCCGCGCCCGATGCTGTCGGGGCGACGCTCGCGCTCGGCGACCGGCAGGTAGCTGATGCGGGTGCATTCGGTCTGCCCGTACATGACCACCAGGTCCGCGCCGGGAATGCGTGCGCCTATCCGCTGCTGCAACGCCGGCGACATCGGGGCGGACGCACTGGTCAGCAAGCGCAGCGAAGACAGGTCCCAAGGGGAGAGGTCGTCCATGCCCGCGAGCATCGCGTACATGGTGGGGACCGCAGGAAACACCGTCGCCCGCTCGCGCGCGAGGATCTCCAGCGACTTGGCGGGAAACGCGAACGACCGATCCAGCACCAGCGTGGCGCCGGCGCGGGACGCCAGCAAGCACTGGCCCAGTCCGTAGCTGAAGCTCAACGGCAGCGCGCTGAAGATCACGTCGTCCTCGCGCAGCGCCAGGTACGAGGCCACGGCGTGCATGGCCGTGGACAGGTTGCGATGGGTCAGCATCACGCCTTTCGGCGTTCCGGTGGTGCCGGACGTGTGGAGGATGAAGGCAAGCGCATCGTCGCCGGGTTCGGCATCGGGCATGTCATCATCGACGGTGTCGCTTGCCGGCCACGCGTGCTCGCCTGTCTCCCCTTGCCAACCCGCATCGCTGGTCAACACCTGCCACGCATCAGCGCAACCGGCACGCGCTGCTCGCCACGCCGAGGCCAGCGAGGGTTGGGTAACCAGCAGCGTGGCGCGCGTACTGGCCATCATGCCCGCCAGCTTGTCGGCCTTGGTCTGCGGATTGAACGGCATGCAGACGGCGCCCATGCGCAGCACCGCCCAGAGGGCCGCCACCATCTCCACACTGTTGTCGAGCAGCAGCCCCACCCGATCGCCCGGGTTGACGCCCAGATGACGCAAGCGGACCGCGACGCGCCGGCTCAGCGCGTCGAGTCCCGCATAGTCCAGTCGGCGATCACCGCACACCAGCGCCAGGCGATCCGGTGTACGCCGCACCGTCTCGGCGAACGTCGCATGCAGCAGCGTCATGCCGCGTGTCCCACCGGTGTCTGCAGGAATCGTTCCTGCAACACCAGCAGCGACAGCACACCCACGAACGCCATGTTGTCGGGGTAGCCGATCGCACGGCCTGTCCTGCACTTCTCCACCAGGTGCCCGATCGCGCGCACGTCGAACAAACCGCTCGCGGCCAGACGGTCCGGCGCCAGCATGTCGGCCACCCACGAGCGAAGATGTCCGTTGGCGAAGAAACAATGGCTGTCGGGCGCGCGATACGGCTGCTTGTGCCGTTGCGTGATGGCGGCTGGCAACTCGGTTCGCATCGCGTGCTTCAGGATGCGCTTCTCGCGCAGGCCGCGCAGCTTGAACGTCGGTGGCAACCGGTTGGCGAACTCGATCACGCGATGATCGAGAAACGGATACCGCCCTTCGATGGAGCGCGCCATGGCCATCCGATCGCCTTGGGCGGCCAGCAGATAGCCCGGCAGCAGCGTACTGGCTTCCACGTACTGGTCACGCTCCAGTCCTGCCCAATCGTCCATGGGCGACAGCTGTGCCGCCAGTGATGCGAGTGGATCGACCGATTCGATCTGAGCCCGCACCTCGGGATGCAGGAAACGCAACACGCGCCGCGTGCTGCGCAAGCGCGCGGCATGGGCGAACCCGGGCGATGCGGGATCGCCACCCTCCGCGAAGAAATGCGCCGCGAACCCGGGAGAACGTGCCGGCGAATGCGCGAGGTAGGGATACAGTCGCTCGAGAATGCGACCGCGCCAGCGGCTGCCTGCACCACGCGCCATGAACCGCCGTGCCTGCGCCTCCTTGAACAGGTCGTAGCCCGCGAATACCTCGTCCGCGCCCTCGCCCGTCAGTACCACCTTGTAGCCGTTGTCGCGGACATGCCCTGCCAGCAACAGCATCGGCACGGGCGCCGTGCGTACCAGCGGCATCTCCGCATGCCACACCGCCTCGCGGAATGCCGTGGCGATGTCGCCCTGGCTTACGGTGACCTCGCTGTGCCGCGTGCCCAGCGCCTGCGCCATCAGGCGCTGGAACGGGCGCTCGTCGAACTCCGCGTCCTCGAACGCCAGCGAGAACGTGCGCAGGTCGGCATCGGCATGGCGCAGGGCGAGCGTGGCGATCGCAGACGAGTCGAGCCCCCCGCTGAGGTAGGCCCCGACGGGAACATCCGAGCGCAGTTGCAGCCGCACCGCATCCACCAGCAGGGCATGCAACTCCTCGGCGCATGCATCCTCGTCGAAGGCGCCGAAGGCCTTCGCCTGCGGTTGCCACGACCAGTACGATGCGACCCGCGGCGCCAGGCGTTCGCTACGCAGATCCACCACCATCCGATGACCGGGCGGCAACTGCCGGATGCCTTCGAAGGTCGTCCGATCACCGAGCGGGCACCAGAATCCGAATACGTCGCCCAGCGCTGCCGGATCCAGTGCCATCGGAAGTCCCGCGGCCTGCAACGCCTTGATCTCCGATGCGAACGCGAGACGCCGGCCATCGCAGTGGTAATACAGCGGCCTGATGCCGATGCGGTCGCGCGCCATGACCAGTCGCTGACGTCGTACATCATGCAGCGCGATGGCGAACTGGCCGTTCAGATGATCGACGAAGTCATCACCGTAGCGCGCGTACAGGTGCAGGATGACTTCGGTGTCGGAGCGGGTCGCAAACACGTGCCCCTGCCGCTGCAGTGCCGCGCGCAGTTCGACATGGTTGAAGATCTCGCCATTGAAGACCAGGTGCAGGCTGTCGTCGGCATCGGTCATCGGCTGCCAGCCGCCTTCCAGGTCGATGATCGACAAGCGGGCGTGCGCCAGCCCCACGCTGCCGTCGACGCGTACCCGGCTGCCATCCGGGCCACGGTGATGCAGCGTGCCGATCATCGCCTCGAGCATCGCGGCCGGCGGCGAAGGCGACCCCGCAGGCAAGGCCACGCCTGCTAGCCCGCACATGCAGGATGCTCCAGCGCCGCGCGGCGGCGATCGTCAGTAGATGCCATCACTGTCGAAACTCAGGTCGGTGATCTGCCAGCGCCCTTGCGCACCGTTCCCGGGCAGCGCGGACGCCGAATGCACGCCCGCCACCAGCGAGGGCGACGCCCGGGTCAGAAAGCCGAGGCGCGTCAACACCGGTGCGGCGTGTTCGTCCAGCACGGTGGTGAAGACCCGGCTGCAGCGATCGGCGCGCGCACGCGCGACGGCCGCCTGCAGCAGTGCCACCCGCGTGGCATCGGCGGCGGTGGAAGCGACTTTCCAATCGAGGATGTGCAGTCCCGCCTTGCCCGTCCCATCCGTCGCGACGTTCCGCACCGCCATGTAGCCGACGCAGACGCCGCGATGGTGTGCGACGAGCAGGCGGTAGCGTGCGCGCGGGTTGTCGAACAGGCGCCACTGCAGGTGTTCCGGCGATGGCAGCACGCACGCCACGTGCGGCGGCAGTCCTGCGTGAAGCGCGTCGACATCCTGCGCGGACACGTGCGCTACTTCGGTGACGTCGATGCCGGCACGCCGCCTGCGCTGCGCTGCGCGATGCACCAGCGACCAGCCGGCGTCGAGCAGCGGTGCGCCGACGCGCACGGCGAACTCGCCCAGTCCGCGTTGCCGCAGCATCTCGGCGCTGTCCAGCGGCAGCACGCGGTAGCTGCGTTGCGGCAGCGGCGAGAACATGCGCTTCACCAGCCCGATCGAATGCTCGTTGGCGCCGACGGCCAGCGTCACGTCCGCGCGCGCCATCATCGTCTGGTTGAGCCATACACCTCCGCCGCCGCCTTCCAGTTCGGGCAACAGCTGGATATCCATCAACAGCTGGCCATCGAAGGTATGGCCGTCGTAGCGGACCTGCTGGGCTTCGCGGCCGATCACGGCCAGCACCTGCGCTTCGTTGCGCAACAGCCACAACTGTCCCTGCCAGGCCTCGCCCGCCGTCTCCAGTCCGTAACGCCAGCGCAGGTAGGCGGCGTCGTCCCACCCCTTGCGCTGCCGGAACGCCAGCAGCGCCGGAAGATCGTCGAGCGTGGCGGGCCGGAACGCGGCGGTCAGCTGTTCGGGCGACCAACCCAGGCTGCGCGCGAACATGCGCGTGGTGGTCGCCAGCGGCGGCAGCGCGGGGCGGGTCGGCCTGCCCTCACTCATCCATCACTCCGTGGCGGCGCAGGTAGGCGAACAGGTCGGATACCCCGTGCATGCCCCGGGATTCCTCGGCATCCAGTTGCAGGCCGAAGCGTTCGTCCAGCTCCGCCATCAGCATCAACGCCCCCATCGAATCCCAGCCATCGATGTCGTCGCGCCGCATGGAAGGCGTCAGCGGCGAGGTCTCGGAGAAGGCCTCGGCCATCATGGCGAGCACCTCCTGTTCGCTCATCCGGGGTGCGCTCATGCAGCGAGCCCCGCCTCACCCAGCACCCCATGCAGCAACGGGGTGCCAGCGCGGATCGGCAGCAAGGCCGATGCCCACGACAGCCCCACGCCGTAGCCCAGCAGCATGACGGTGTTGTCGCGGGTGGCATCCAGCATGCGGGTCAGCGTGACCGCCACCGACGGCCCACCGCAGTTGGCGGTGTCTTCGATCGTCATGGGCACGCGGGCCTCGGGGAGGCCGCACTTCTTCGCCAGGTGCTTCATGATGAAACGGTTGGACTGGTGGAAGACGTACTGGTCCACGTCGTCCACGGCCTTTCCCGCCAGCACCAGCGTGTCCGCCACCAGCGGCGGCACTCGCTTGATGGTGAAGTTGAAAATGGCGGCGCCGTCCATTTCCAGCGCCAGATGACGGGGGTCTGCCGGATGGCGGTCACGGAACGCACCTCCACGGATGATCAGCCCTTCACGGCCGCTGCCGTCGGTGTGCAGGCAGAACGCGGCTTCGTCATCGCCCGCTTCCAGCGCCGTGGCAGAACCGGCGTCGCCGAACAGCAGCGTGGTGGCATGGTCGTCGGGGTCGGTGAAACGGCTCGGCGTCTCGCCATGCAGCATCAGGATGCGCTGGTGGCCACCCGCCTTCAGCATGCTCGCGGCCACGTACAGTCCGTAGGGGTAACCCGAGCAGCCCAGCCCGAGGTCGAACGCGGCACAGGTATCAGGCAACCCGAGCCATGCGTGCAGGACACAGGCGGTCGAGGGCAGGAAGTAGTCCGGCGACTGGGTGACGAACACGAGCCCGGTGATGGTCTCGCGCTCCCATCCCAGCCGCTCCAGCAGCCGTTCCGCCGCCTCGCGGCAGAGGTCGGCCGAGGTCGTACCCTCGTCCACCACATGGCGCTGGCGCACGCCGGCCATGGACACCACCTTGCGCACCTCGTCGGCGCCGTAGCGCTCCCCCTCGGCAAGGTTGTCGATCCGGCGTGGAGGCACGCAGGTGCTGACGCCCGCCACGTGGATGCCCGGAATGCGTGCCTGCGCCAACTCGACTCCCCTTTCGCGTGGTGCAGCCGGCTGCCGCACGTGTCTTGTTTCCGCGAATAACGCTATATGTGACATCAACCGGACGGCAGTGCCCAAAAAAGAAGGCCCGGCGCTGGGCCGGGCCTTCGATTACCTGGAGCCGCGCGGGATCAAGCGGCCACGGTCTTCGCAACGTCCTGGTACTCCTCGATCTGGTCGAAGTTCATGTACCGGTAGATCTCCGCACCCTTCTCGTTGATCACGCCGATGTCGGCCATGTACTCGGCCTTGGACGGAATCTTGCCCAGGCGCGAGCAGATCGCCGCCAGTTCCGCCGAACCCAGGAACACGTTGGAGTTGCGTCCCAGGCGGTTGGGGAAGTTGCGGGTCGAGGTGGAGAACACCGTCGCGCCCTCGCGCACCTGCGCCTGGTTGCCCATGCACAGCGAGCAGCCCGGCATTTCCATGCGGGCGCCGGCGGTGCCGAAGGTGCCGTAGTGGCCTTCCTTGGTCAGCTCGGACGCGTCCATCTTGGTCGGCGGCGCGACCCACAGGCGGGTCGGGATGTCGCGCTTGCCTTCCAGCAGCTTGGCGGCCGCACGGAAGTGGCCGATGTTGGTCATGCACGAGCCGATGAAGACTTCATCGATCTGGGTGCCGGCGACATCGGACAGCGTCTTCACGTCGTCCGGATCGTTCGGGCAGGCCAGCAGCGGCTCGTGCACCTCGGCCAGGTCGATCTCGATGACGGCGGCATACTCGGCGTCGGCATCCGGCTCCAGCAGCTGCGGGTCGGCCAGCCATTCCTCCATCTTCTTGATGCGGCGGGCCAGCGAACGGGCGTCGGCATAGCCTTCGGCGATCATCCACTTCAGCAGCGTGATGTTGCTGGTCAGGTACTCGATGATCGGCTCCTTGTTCAGGCGCACGGTGCAGCCAGCGGCCGAACGCTCGGCCGACGCATCGGACAGTTCGAACGCCTGCTCCACCTTCAGGTCCGGAAGGCCTTCGATCTCGAGGATGCGGCCGGAGAAGATGTTCTTCTTGCCCTGCTTGGCGACCGTCAGCAGCCCCGACTTGATGGCGTAGTACGGGATCGCGTTGACGAGGTCACGCAGGGTGACGCCGGGCTGCATTTCGCCCTTGAAGCGGACCAGCACCGATTCCGGCATATCCAGCGGCATCACGCCGGTGGCCGCGGCGAACGCGACCAGGCCCGAGCCGGCCGGGAACGAGATGCCTACCGGGAAGCGCGTATGCGAATCGCCACCGGTGCCAACCGTGTCGGGCATCAGCATGCGGTTGAGCCAGCTGTGGATGACGCCATCGCCCGGACGCAGCGAGATGCCGCCACGGGTGGAAATGAACTCCGGCAGCGTGTGGTGCGTCTTTACGTCGACCGGCTTCGGATAGGCAGCGGTGTGGCAGAACGACTGCATCACCAGGTCGGCGGAGAAGCCCAGGCAGGCCAGGTCCTTCAGCTCGTCGCGGGTCATCGGACCGGTGGTGTCCTGCGAACCCACCGAGGTCATCTTCGGTTCGCAGTACGCGCCCGGGCGCACGCCCTGTCCTTCCGGCAGGCCGCACGCGCGGCCGACCATCTTCTGCGCCAGCGAGAAACCCTTGCCGCTGTCGGCCGGCGGCTGCGGCTGGCGGAACAGGTCCGCCGCCGGCAGCTTCAACGCCTCACGCGCCTTCGCGGTCAGGCCGCGGCCGATGATCAGCGGGATGCGGCCACCGGCACGCACTTCGTCGAACAGCACATCGGACTTCACCTGGAACTCGGCGATCACTTCACCGTTCTTCAACGCCTTGCCGTCGTACGGACGCAGCTCGACCACATCGCCGTGGTTCATCTGCGACACATCGAGCTCGATTGGCAGCGCGCCGGCGTCTTCCATCGTGTTGTAGAAGATCGGGGCGATCTTGGAGCCCAGGCAGACACCGCCGAAACGCTTGTTCGGGATGAAAGGGATGTCCTCGCCGGTGAACCACAGCACGCTGTTGGTCGCCGACTTGCGCGAGGAACCGGTGCCGACCACGTCGCCGACATAAGCAACGAGATGGCCCTTGTCCTTCAGCGACAGGATCTCCTGAATCGGGCCGCGCTTGCCGTCTTCTTCCGGCACGAACGGCGCGTCGGGACGCTTGTTCTTCAGCATCGCCAGCGCGTGCAGCGGGATGTCGGGACGCGTGGTGGCATCGGGCGCCGGCGACAGGTCGTCGGTGTTGGTCTCGCCCGGCACCTTGAAGACGGTGACCGTCAGGCTCTGCGGCACTACCGGCTTGCTGGTGAACCACTCGGCGTCGGCCCAGCTCTGCAGCACGGCCTGCGCATGCGCATTGCCCTTCTCGGCCTTCTCCTGCACGTCGTGGAAGCTGTCGAACACCAGCAGCGTGTGCTTCAGGCCTTCGGCGGCGGTGGCGCCCAGCTCGGCGTTGTCCAGCAGCTCGATCAGCGGATGGATGTTGTAACCGCCCAGCATGGTGCCCAGCAGCTCGGTGGCGCGCTGCGCCGAGATCAACGGGGTCTTCTCGGTGCCGAAGGCGACGGCGGCCAGGTAGGACGCCTTGACCTTGGCGGCGTCGTCCACACCGGCCGGCACGCGGTACGTGATCAGCTCGACCAGGAACGCTTCTTCGCCGGCCGGCGGGTTCTTCAGCAGTTCAATGACCTCGGCCGTCTGCTGGGGCGACAGCGGCAGCGGCGGAATGCCCAGCGCTGCGCGCTCGGCTACGTGGTGGCGATAGGCTTCCAACATGGATGGCTCCGGTCGTTCGGTATTGCGGTGGAATGGGAAAGCGGGGTGATGCTTATTCGTTCGCGGGCACGATCAGTTTCAGGCCCTTGAAATAGTCGCGATGGAAGGCGGTGTCGAAGGTGATCAGACCATCGCACTGCAGCAGCGCGTGCGCGCCGACCAGGAAATCGGCGATCGGCCGCGCCTCGCCATCGCGCTGGCGGTGCCGACGCTGCATCTCGCCGGCACGCAACGCGGACTTGGCTTCGACCGCATTGAAATGCACGCCCATCTCTTCGAGCGCGGCCAGTGCGTCGGCGCCGTTGCGCAGCGAGGCACAGAGTTGCGCCAGCGCGGCATCGCAGACCACGACGCGGCCGCTGCCCAGGCTCTGGCGCAGGCCGGCTTCGACGGCATCCGCGCGGGCGCCGTCAGTCAGCAGCTCGATCAGGACGGGCGCATCGACGGCGATCATTCGGCGGCGTCGCCCTTGGCGGCGTCGGCATCCAGCGCGAACTTGCCGCGCACGCGCGAAATCGCGTCGTCGACACTCTTCCGCAACACGATGCGGCTACCTTCCAGCTCGACCTTCAGCACGCTGCCCTTGGTCAGGCCCAGGGCATCGCGCACGGCCTTGGGCAGGGTGATCTGTCCGCGTTCGGCAACGGTGGCTTCCATCGGCGGGCCCTCTTGAGTATGAATAAATTATACATACTTACTCAGGCATACCCAAGAACGGGGTCCACCGCGACACCCCCGCCCTCCTCCGCTCCTGATGCCTCCGGTCTTCGGCTTTGGTCGAGTCACGGCTGTCTCAGACTTGGCGGATAATCGGGACAAGCATCGTCAAGACGCTCAGGATTTGCGGCCCATGCTGGTCCTGCGCCCCTTCCCCCAGCTACAGGAGCCTCCGCGATGAGTGATTCCTTCGCCACCCGCCGTTCCCTGGACGTCAACGGCACGTCCTACGCCTATTACAGCCTGCCTGCACTGGCCGAGCGACTCGATCCCAAGGGCGGCTTTGCCCGTCTGCCCTACTCCCTGAAAATCCTGCTGGAAAATCTGCTGCGCTGCGAAGATGGCGTATCGGTGCTGCCGGACCACATCCAGGCGGTCGCCCATTGGCAGGCCGCCAAGGAACCCGACACCGAAATCGCCTTCATGCCGGCGCGCGTGGTGCTGCAGGACTTCACCGGCGTGCCTTGCGTGGTGGACCTGGCCGCCATGCGCGATGCCGTGGTGAAACTGGGCGGCAGCCCGGACCAGATCAACCCGCTGATCCCCTCCGAACTGGTCATCGACCACTCGGTGCAGGTGGACGTGTTCGGTAGCGCCGACGCACTGGACCTCAACGGCAAGATCGAGTTCGACCGCAACAAGGAGCGCTACGGTTTCCTGCGCTGGGGCCAGAAGGCGTTCGACAACTTCAAGGTGGTGCCTCCGAACACCGGCATCGTCCACCAGGTGAACCTGGAGAACCTCGCACGCGTCGTGATGACGGGCGAGAAGGACGGTCAGGCCATCGCCTATCCCGACACGGTCTTCGGCACCGACAGCCACACTACGATGATCAACGGCATCGGCGTGCTGGGCTGGGGCGTCGGCGGCATCGAGGCCGAGGCCGCGATGCTGGGACAGCCGTCGTCGATGCTGATCCCGCAGGTGATCGGCTTCAAGCTGACCGGCAGGCTGCCCGAAGGCGCCACCGCCACCGACCTGGTGCTGACCGTCACCCAGATGCTGCGCAAGCTGGGCGTGGTGGGCAAGTTCGTCGAGTTCTATGGCGACGGCTTGCAGCACCTGCCGCTGGCCGACCGCGCCACCATCGGCAACATGGCGCCGGAATACGGTGCGACCTGCGGCATTTTCCCGATCGACACCGAGTCGTTGACCTACCTGCGCCTGTCCGGACGCAGCGAGGAGCAGATCGCGCTGGTCGAGGCCTATGCCAAGGCGCAGGGGTTGTGGCACGACGCCAATAGTCCGCACGCCGAGTACAGCGCCACATTGCACCTGGACATGGGCGATGTAAGGCCCTCGCTGGCTGGCCCCAAGCGTCCGCAGGACCGCGTGCTGTTGCAGGACATGAAGCAGAACTTCCGCGACAACCTGGTGCCGTTCGCCGATGCCCGCCGCAAGCGTATCGACCTGGTGCAGGAAGACCGCTTGAAGAACGAAGGCGGCGGCGGTACGGCGGTGGGTGCGAAGGAGGCCGCGCGCGAGTCGGCGCCCGACAGCGGTGCGACGAAGACCCTGCGCGACGGCGACGTCGTGATCGCCGCGATCACGTCGTGCACCAATACCTCCAACCCCGCCGTGATGCTGGGCGCGGGCCTGCTGGCACGCAACGCGGCGGCAAAGGGCCTGAAAGCGCAGCCGTGGGTGAAGACCTCGCTCGGGCCGGGTTCGCGCGTGGTTACCGACTACCTCGAGAAGGCCGGCGTGCTGGATGACCTCGAGACGCTGGGCTTCTATGTCGTCGGTTACGGCTGCACCACCTGCATCGGCAACTCCGGACCGCTGCCGGACGACGTGTCCGCAGCGATCGCCGCCGACGATCTCGTCGTCGCGTCGGTGCTGTCGGGCAACCGCAACTTCGAAGGCCGCGTGCATCCCGAAGTGAAGATGAACTACCTGGCCAGCCCGCCGCTGGTGGTCGCGTACGCCATCGCCGGTACCACCAACATCGACCTGACGACGGAGCCGCTGGGCACCGGCAGCGACGGCCAACCGGTCTTCCTGAAAGACATCTGGCCGAGCAACAAGGAAATCGGCGACTTCATCGCCGCCACGATCGGTCCGGAGATGTTCGCCAAGAACTACGCCGACGTGTTCAAGGGCGACTCGCGCTGGAACACCATCGCCTCGCCCGACGGCGACCTGTACGCGTGGGACGGCGACTCGACCTACATCAAGAACCCGCCCTACTTCGACGGCATGACGATGGACATCGGCAGCATCGATGACGTGCACGGCGCACGCGTGCTCGGTCTGTTCGGCGACTCCATCACCACTGACCACATCTCGCCGGCCGGCAACATCAAGAAAGATTCCCCTGCGGGCCGGTTCCTGATCTCACGTGGCGTACAGCCGGTCGATTTCAACAGCTACGGCAGCCGGCGCGGCAACGACGACGTCATGGTGCGCGGCACGTTCGCCAATATCCGCATCAAGAACCTGATGTTCGGTGGCGAGGAAGGCGGCAACACGCTGTATTTCGGCAGCACGCCTCCGGAGAAGCTGTCGATCTACGATGCGTCGATGAAGTACCAGGCCGATGGCGTGCCGCTGGTGGTGATCGCCGGCAAAGAGTACGGCACCGGCTCTTCGCGCGACTGGGCAGCCAAGGGCACCAACCTGCTGGGCGTCAAGGCGGTGATCGCGGAGAGCTTCGAACGCATCCACCGCTCCAACCTGGTCGGCATGGGCGTGCTGCCGCTGCAGTTCGGGGATGGCGAGAACGCGCAGTCGCTGGGACTGGACGGCTCGGAAGTGTTCGACGTTACCGGGCTGCAGGATGGTGCGGCCAAGGTCGCCAAGGTCACGGCGCGCAAGCCCGACGGCAAGACGATCGAGTTCCAGACCAAGGTACTGCTGCTGACGCCGAAGGAAGTGGAATATTTCCGCAACGGCGGCCTGCTGCATTACGTACTGCGCCAACTGGCGGCGCGCAAGAGCGCCTGAGTCTGCAGGAGCCGGAAAGAAGAAGGCCGCCCCAAGGCGGCCTTCTTTTTCGAGATGGATGAACTGTCAGCGGGCGGCGGCTGGCGCAGCGCTCGCGGCCCTGCCCTTGTTCTTCACGTAGCGCTCCAGCCACTGGTCCTGCTCCCACAGCAGATGCAGGACCGACTCCTTCGCAGCGTAGCCGTGGCTTTCCTTCGGCAACAACACGAGGCGTGTGGGGGCACCGAAGCCCTTCAGCGCGTTGAAGTAGCGCTCGCTCTGCATGGTGAACGTGCCCGAGTTGTTGTCGGCTTCGCCATGCACCAGCAACAGCGGCGTTTTCATCTTCTCCGCGTGCATGAAAGGCGACATGCCGTTGTAGACCGCAGGTGCCTCCCAGTAGTTGCGCTCTTCCTGCTGGAAGCCGAACGGGGTAAGCGTGCGGTTGTAGGCGCCGCTGCGCGCGATGCCGGCGGCGAACAGGTCCGAATGCGTCAGCAGGTTCGCGGTCATGAACGCGCCGTAGGAATGTCCGCCAACCGCGACGCGCGTGCGGTCGATGTAACCCAGCGCATCCACGGCGTCGATCGCGGCCTTGGCATTTGCGACCAGTTGCGGGATGAAAGTGTCGTTGGGTTCATCCTTGCCTTCGCCCACGATGGGGAACGCCGCATCGTCCAGCACCGCATAGCCACGCGTCACCCAATAGATCGGCGAGCCGTAGCTCGGGAAGATGAACTCGTTCGGATTGGTGGTGTTCTGGCCGGCGCTGTCGCGGTCCTTGTACTCGGCGGGATAGGCCCACATCACCAGCGGCAGCCGTTCACGCTTGGCCGTGCGGTCATGGCCGGCAGGCAGGTAGAGCGTACCGGTGAGCGGCAGACCATCCGCACGCTTGTACGTCAAGACTTCCTTGTGCACGCCCTGCAGGCCCTTGAACGGATTCTCGAATCGCGTCACCGGCACCGGCGCTATGCGTTGCTTGAAATGGCGGATGTAGTAGTTCGGAAATTCCGTGGGCGATTCCAGCCGTACCAGCACCGTGCCTGCCTGCGGATCCAGCAAAGCCTGGATCGCCTCCTTCTGGCCGGTCAGGCGCGAGGTGTACACACGTTCCTTCTTCGCCGTCGCCAGATCCATCCGGTCGATGAAGGGGAACTGCCCCTCCGGCGTGAAGCCGTCGCCGATCAGATGTACGTGTCCCTCGTCGAGGTCCAGCACGCGCTCGCCCGCCGCGTTGCGACGGGTCTCGAACTCGCCGGGATCGCTGTACTGGTCCTGGTAGTTGCGACTGGCCAGTTCGCGCAGCGGCGCGCCGGCGTGCGAGGGATCGAACAGATACGTGCGCGTGTTGCGCGTATTCCACCAGTAGTCGGTGACGATGGCATGGCGATCATCGCCCCACAGCACCCCCTGCACGCGGTCGATGGTCTTGAAGATCGCGCGAGGTGTCGCCGTGAACGGGGCCTCCCAGGCGAAAGCTTCGTCGCGGAACGGCACATCCACCCCCGGGTCGCCCTTGTCCAGCGCTTCCGCCCAGACCAGCGTGGCGGGCTGGTCCGCACGCCATTCGACGTCGCGACGGCCCGCGCGCACGGCCATGAAGCCCTTCGGCAGGTTCTCCGCCAATGGCGCGTCCACCACGTTCACGACCGGCTTGCCGGTGGTCTCGACGACGTCAGCGCGGTACGGGAAGCGGCCGTAGGGCACCAGGTAGGAGAACGGCTTCTGCAGCGTGCGCAACAGCACGTAACGACCGTCCGGCGAGAACGATTCGCCGGTATACATCCCGACCCCACGCCACAGCGTCGCGCGACCCTTCAATGGCACGCGGTGCAGTTCGGAAGTTGCGAGCGTGGCGAAGTTCGCTTCATCCTGCGGATTCTTCAACAGGTCCTGGTAGGTGCGGTTCTGCGCCTTGCTGCCGTCGCTCACGGACACGACGGGCCCGGTGGGCACTTCACGCGCGGTATCGATCAGCGCCGGCCGTTGCACGGGCAGCATGCGCACCAGCAGCGCCTGATTGTCGCGGAACCAGGTCAATGGATTGCCGACGTTGCCGTTCACCCGCGCCTCGGTCAGCCGTGTGGCGCGCGCGGAGGCCAGCTCCAGCACCCAGACTTCCACGCCGGTGCGCGTGGTATGGGTGAATGCGATCCGTGTCTCGTCCGGCGACCAGACGAAGTTGGCCAGCCGCGGCGCCGCCGGCAGACCGGTCACCTGCCGTGCGGTGTTTCCGGCCAGTTCCTGGATCTGCAGATTGTTGAAATACGTCGCCGTGCTGGTGATGTTGGTGCGCGGATTGACCCGCAGCCCGCCCAGCCGCACTTCCTCGTCGGAAAGCTCGGCCAGCGATTTGAACGTGTCCCGGTAGAACAGCACCAGACGCGTCTTGCGACTGTCGGCGACGACACTGGGCGGCCGCTGCACATCTGCCAGTTGCAGGATCTCTGCAGGCGGCGTCTGGTAAGGCAGCGCTTCCTGCGCCATCGCGTTGCCTGCGGCCAGCCACAGGCACGCCAGTAGTTTCCAGCGGATCGACATGAAGGGTTCCCCGTTTGTATTGCCCGGATGATCCCGCCCTGGCCGCACAAGGGCAAGCACGTTGCCGGTTCCGTGCACTCCATGCGTTGCCGCTTGTGAAGGCCTCAAGCCGGGGTCATGGGGACCGACCTTGAACACACGCATCCAGCGCTCTCTCTTGCGCTACGCCTGCCTCTGCATGGGGGTCGTGGCCAGCAGCGCCGTTGCCGCCGCCGTACCCGACATGGACCAGGCGAAGCGCGTCGCCGAGCAGTTCGTCGCCAGAAAACAGGCCGCAGGTGGCAGTCCCCAGGAAAGCTATGAAGCCGGCGACGTGGCCGTTGCGGATCTCGATGGCGACGGCCAATCCGAGATCGTCGTCCTCTGGACGCTGTATGGCCCCACTTATTGGAACCATGGCGTTGCCGTGCTCGCGAAACAGGGCGCGCGCTATGCGCCGGCCGGAGAAACACAGGAGCCCCTCGGGCTGGTGGAGGGGATGACCGTCACGGGCGGCGTCATCCAGCTGAAGACGAAATGGCCTGGCCCCAACGATCCGCGTTGCTGTCCCAGCGTCGCCAAGACGCTGCGCTACCGTTGGACGCCCGGCAAGCTCACGCCGGTGAAATGATCACTGCCCGCGTTCCCAGCGGGCGTGGTGGACGCGCCAGTCGCCGCTCTCGCGTCGCCACGCCGTCGTGACCCGGTAAGTCCCGGCCTGATCCGGCAGTACGCGACCGCTGCCGGATGTCAGCAGTACATCAAACGCGACCTCTGCGTTGTCGCCTTGCAGCTTCACGTCGAAGGGGCCCGTCGTGACGCCCACGCGCGAGTTCGTCAGGATCTGCGCACGAACAAGGTTGTGCAACGCAGCACGATCCATGCCGCCCTCGCCCACGAAATCCTCGCTGACCCCGTCGATGAACGCGCTGGCCTGGCCGGCCTCGACGGCGGCCTGCATCTCGCCGAACTCCCGCCGCAACTGAGCCTCGGGCGTGTCGCCCGCACAAGCAGCCAGTGCCAACAGGCAAACCATCAGCCATGCGCGCGCGTTACCTGCGGACTTCGCCATCGAAACCTTCGCCTTTTCCATCCGGAACGGTATGCTCCCAGCAGGCGCCATCTCCGGCGTTTGCCCATTGAACGCCGCGAGGCGACCCGAAGACCCTGGGGAGGGAGTGGAACGATGAGTCAGGAACGTCCGTGGTTCAAGAGCTACCCGCAAGGCGTGCCGCAGCAGGTGGACCTGGAGCAGTACCGCTCCATCGTGTCGGTCTTCGATGAGGCGGTCAGCAAGTACCGCGACCGTCCCGCGTTCCGCAATTTCGGCAAGACCCTGACCTACGGCGAGATCGACAAGCTCAGCCGGCAGTTCGCGGCGTACCTGCTCGGCGAGCTCAAGCTCAAGAAAGGCGATCGCGTCGCCATCATGATGCCGAACTGCCTGCAGTACCCCATCGCCATCTTCGGCGTGTTGCGCGCCGGCTTGACGGTGGTCAACGTCAACCCGATGTACACGCCGCGCGAGCTGAAGCACCAGCTGGTCGATTCGGGCGCCAGCGTGCTGCTGGTCGTCGACAACTTCGGCAAGACGGCGCAGGAAGCCCTCGCCGGCACGCAGGTGAAACAGGTCATCACCACGGCGCTGGGCGACCTGGTCGGATTCCCCAAGGGTGCCATCGTCAACTTCGTGCTGAAGTACGTGAAGAAGATGGTGCCCGACTACGACATCCCCGGCACCGTGCGGTTCAAGGACACCCTGACGCTCGGCCAGTTGCATACCCTGCCCGACGTCGACATCGACTCCGGCGACATCGCCTTCCTGCAGTACACCGGTGGTACGACGGGCGTGGCGAAGGGCGCCATGCTGACGCATCGCAACCTGGTGGCGAACATGCAGCAGGCCGGCGTATGGGTCGGCACCGGGCTGGACTACGGCAACGAAGTCATCATCACCGCGCTCCCGCTGTACCACATCTTCGCGCTCACGGCGAACTGCCTGGTCTTCATGAAGCTTGGCGGCCTGAACCATCTGATCACCAATCCGCGCGACATGCCCGGCTTCGTCAAGGAACTCAAGGCCACGCGCTTCACTGCGATCACCGGCGTCAACACGCTGTTCAACGGCCTGCTCAATACGCCGGGGTTCGAAGACATCGATTTCTCGCACCTGCGAATGACGCTGGGCGGTGGCATGGCGGTGCAACGCTCGGTCGCCGAACGCTGGAAGAAGGCCACCGGTTGCACGCTGGTGGAAGCCTACGGCCTGACCGAAACCTCCCCGGCCGCCTGCATCAATCCGATGAACCTGGCCGAATACAACGGCGCGATCGGTCTGCCGATCCCCTCCACCGACGCCTGCGTGAAGGACGAAGACGGCAACGAACTGGCTGTCGGTGAGGTTGGCGAGCTGTGCATCCGTGGGCCGCAGGTGATGAAGGGGTACTGGCACCGCCCGAAGGAAACCGCCGAGGTGCTCGACGCGGACGGCTGGCTGCACACCGGCGACATGGCGAAGATGGACGAGCAGGGTTTCTTCTACATCGTCGACCGCAAGAAGGACATGATCCTGGTCTCGGGCTTCAACGTGTATCCCAACGAGATCGAGGACGTGATCGCGATGATGCCCGGTGTGCTGGAGGTTGCAGCGGTCGGCGTGCCCGACGAGAAATCCGGCGAGGCGGTGAAGGTGGTGATCGTGCGCAAGGATCCGTCGCTGACCGCGGAACAGGTCCTGCAGCATGCCCGGACCAACCTGACCGGCTACAAGCGGCCGCATTTCGTCGAGTTCCGCAGCGAATTGCCGAAGACCAACGTCGGCAAGATCCTGCGGCGCGAACTGCGCGACGAGTCCACGCCCGCCGCCTGAAGTCCGCCTGGCATGCCGTACGCCCCGCCGGAGCGATCCGTCGCGGG
This sequence comes from uncultured Pseudoxanthomonas sp., assembly GCA_946886405.1. Next base: position 643 of record CAMPIO010000033.1, on the reverse strand, counting down.
GCGTACTTGCGATTTGCCGGCTAAGAGTGCATAGATCGCGATGTCGGGCGCGCTGTGCCATCCATTACGGCCCGCCATTCTCGAAGCCCGGCCGGTCTGGCGGACCTTGCTTCGGGGATTCTGATCATGCGCAATGTTCAACCGTTCCAGAGGGTAGCCGGGCTTTCCACCATCCGCATCGAGCAGGACGAGGCGACCGACGCCCACTGGTGCTTCATGCACGCGAAGCCGGCGTTCACCGACCCGTCCTACCGGGCATGCTTCTCCCCGGAACTGCTTCGCGAACTGCGCATCTTCGCGCGCCAGACCATCGATGCGATCGCCGGCCAGGCAGCTGTTTCGGAAACCCACCTCGCCCACATCGTGCTCGCCTCCGACGCGCACGTCTTCAACCTTGGTGGCGACCTGGATCTGTTCTGTCGGCTGATCCGTGCCCGTGACCGCGACGGCCTGCTGCACTACGCGCACGAATGCGTCGACAGCGTCCACCTGCTGCACACCCGGCTCCATCCGAACGCCCACACCATCGCCCTAGTGGAAGGCGATGCGCTGGGTGGCGGGCTGGAACTGGCGCTCGCATGCCAGACCATCGTCGCCGAAAGCGGCGTGCAGATGGGCTTCCCGGAGGTTCTGTTCGGGCTGT
>CAMPIO010000032.1 GCA_946886405.1 uncultured Pseudoxanthomonas sp. | reverse complement strand
ACCACCTCCACCTCCAGCTCTCCACTAGTCGGCAGCGTCAGCTGTGTATAAGCGAGAGGGCCGAGTACGAAAAGCTCGCCCACGAAGCGGTCGCGACACCAACCCTGCTGGAAACCCACCTGTTCGGTGAGCGCCCCGCCGCCGAAGTCGTCATCGCCGAAGCCGATGGCGTGCCCGCCGGCTTCGCGCTGTTCTTCCATTCCTTCTCGACGTTCCTCGGCCAGCCGGGCCTGTACCTCGAAGACCTGTTCGTGCTGCCGAGCCACCGGGGGTTCGGCATCGGCAGGCGGTTGATGGTGCACCTGGCGCAGCTGGCGGTGGCGCGTGGCTGCGGCCGCTTCGAATGGTCGGTGCTGGACTGGAACGAGCCCGCCATCCGCCTCTACCGCAGCCTCGGTGCGGTGGGCCTGGACGAATGGACCGTGCAGCGCGTGACCGGCGATGCCTTGCAGGCGCTCGCGCGCGGCGATGCGTGAACATCACGGCCACGCCACCATAACGAACTGCTGACACGCCGCGCGCCACGCTCGGCGCATGGAACATCGAGCCCACTTCAGCACGTGGCGTGCACGAGCGCGCATTGCCGGCGAACGTGCCACCCGCAGCCTGCCGGCCGCCCTGGTGCGACGCTTCATCGAAACCGACCTGATGACACAGGCCGCATCGCTGTCGTTCTACGCGCTGCTGTCGCTGGCGCCGCTGCTGGTGTTGCTGTTGTGGCTGACCGCGTCGCTGTATCCGCCCGCACAGCAATCGCTGTTGGACCAGGTCCAGCAGCTCGCCGGTCCCAGTGCCGCCACCGTCGCCGATACGGTGATCCGCAATGCGAGCGACCGCCCCGATGTCGGCTCGCTGGCCGGGTGGTGGAGCACCGCGTTGCTGTTCATCGGCGCCACCGTGGTGTTCGCGCAACTGCAGGGCGCACTCAACCTGATCTTCCGCACTGACGCGCAACGGCTCAACGGTGCGCTGGCCTGGCTGAAGAAGCGTGTGTTCTCGCTCGGCGTGGTACTGGCGATCGGCTTCCTGCTCGTAGTTTCGATGGTTGCCACCACCGCGCTGCAGGTGGTCTTCGCACGACTGCCGTCGGTCCTCCCGGCGCTCGGCTATACGACCACGCTGCTGCTCTACACACTCGCCTTCGCTTTTTTCTACCACTACCTGCCGGACCGGCGCGTGGCGTGGAAGCAGGCCTTCCTCGGCGGCGCCATCACCGCGCTGCTCTTCACTGCGGGACGCTATCTGATCGGCCTGTACCTGGCGGAGGCCGCGCCCGGCAGTGCCTACGGCTCGATGGGGGCACTGGTGTTGTTGCTGGTCTGGGTCTACTACGCCAGCGTGGTGTTCTTCGTCGGCGCACTGATCACGGCGGTGATCGATGAGCGCGGGGCTCGAGAAGTGAGAGGAGAGGAGTGAGGAGAAGCGGCTCTTCGCTCACTCCTCACTCCTCACTCCTCACTCCTCACTCCTCTCCTCTCACTCCTGTTCCCCCCATCCCGCCTGCTTGCTGGTCTGACCGATCCCCGGATTGAAGGTATTGGTGGGATCCAGCGCGCGGTAGAACCCGGCCAATGACGGCTTGGCGCGGTACAGGTGGCCGACGTTGTGCTCGGCGGGATATTCGGCGCCACGCGCGTCGAGCAGGTCCCACAGGCGATGTTCCACCGCCAGCGGATCGACGCCCTTCCTCACGATGTAGTCCTGGTGGAACACGTGGCAGAAGAAGTGCCCGTAGTACAGCCGCGCCACGATCGTGGTCGCCAGCTCGGCCGGCAATGTCTCCACCCATGCGCGGTCGTCGCGGCGCAGGGCGACGTCCAACGCGACGATGTCTTCGACCTGCGCGGCGTGCACCGCGCGATAGCGTACGGCCGCGCCGGCGACCGCGAAGCGCAGCAGGAAGGCCTTGCGACCCTCGTCCGCATCGCAGGCGAAGAAATCGCCTTCGCGCTCGCCGAAGAAGCTGCCCAGGAACGCACGTGTCGCCTCCGCATCGCGGGTCGACACCTTGAGCAGCAGATGGTGCTCGTAGCAGTCGCGGTAGGTGCGCAGCCGCGGCGGCAGGTGGTCGGGCAGCAGCGCCGTCAGCGACTGCAGCACGCGGTCCGCCAGCCCCGGCACGCCGAACCGTTCGCACCAGCCGTCCACGCGGCTCTTCAGCGCGAAAGCCGCGGGCACCCTGCCGGTGCCGAAGCGGTCGATCAGCAGGAAGGTGTCCTTTCCATAGCGATCACCAATGTCGAACGCGTCGCGATGCAGGTATTCACCGGCGATCGGCAACCGCTCGAAGGCGATCAGCAGATGACGGCGCACCTCGGTGAGATCATCCGGATCGTTGCTGCCGATGTAGAAAACGGACGCCGTATCCTGTTCGAACGTGTCCAGCCGCACGGCGAACACCGCCAGTCGCCCCGCGCAGCCCGAGGCCTCATGCAGGCGTGAGGGGTCGGCGTTGTAGCGGGCGGGCGTGGGCGCGTCGACCTGGCGCACGTGGTCGGCGTAGTACGGATCCGATGCGGCCAGTGCCGGATCGTGGACGACGGCATCGACGCCATAGTCGCCCGCCTGCAGGCGCGACAGGATCTCTTCCGGCGTGTCGCCCAGCGCGATGCCGAGATGGTTCACCAGCCGAAGCACGCCGTCTTCGCCCACCTGTGCATACAGCGCCAGCTCGGTGTAGGCCGGTCCACGCCGCACCAGCGCGCCGCCGGAGTTGTTGCAGACGCCACCGAGCACGGACGCGCCGATGCACGAGGAGCCGATGACCGAATGCGGCTCGCGGCCCAGCGGCGCAAGCTGCTTCTCCAGCACGTCCAGCGTCGCACCCGGCAGGCAGACGACCTGGCGCCCGCCATCCAGCAGCTGTACGCCGATGATGCGCCGCGTGCTGACCAGCACGATGCCTCGGTCGTAGCCGTCGCCATCCGGGGTGGAGCCACCGGTCAGCCCGGTGTTTGCCGCCTGCATCAGGACGATGCATCCCGCATCCACCGTCGCCTGCAGCACACGCCACAGCTCCAGCAGCGTGCCCGGACAGGCGACCGCGAGCACCGGCCCGTCGCCGAAACGGTAGCCCTTGCGATAGCGGCGCGTCGCGCGCTCGCCTGTCAGCACGTGCGTGCGACCGACGGCCTCGCGCAATCGCGCCAGCAGGGCGTCGTCGGAAAAGGCGTCGGCAGGCATGGCGAGCATGGTAGCGCGACGGCGGCGTGGCCCGCCGTGGCATCCTATGCATCCCATGGCCCGCATCCCCGACGCCTTCATCGACGAACTGCTCGCCCGGACGGATATCGTCGAGGTGGTGGGTGGACGCGTGCCGCTGAAGCGGCAGGGCAAGGAATACTCGGCCTGCTGCCCGTTCCACGACGAGCGCTCGCCATCGTTCACGGTGTCGCCGACCAAGCAGTTCTACCACTGCTTCGGCTGCGGTGCGCACGGCACGGCGCTGTCGTTCCTGATGAACTACGACCGCCTCGAGTTTCTCGATGCGGTGGAGGAACTGGCGCGCCGCAACGGCATGGAAGTGCCGCGCGAGACGCAGCAACGCAACGAAAACAACGACACCCGCGACCTGTTCAATGCACTGGAAGCAGCCGCGCGCTTCTTCCAGCGCAATCTCGACACCAGCGAGAAGGCGAAGACCTACCTCGACGGCCGTGGTGTGGAGGCGGCGATCCGCACGCAGTTCATGATCGGCTACGCGCCGGACGGCTATTCCGCACTCAAGGATGCGCTGGGCACCGACGAACGCAGGATGAAGCTGCTGGACCGCGCGGGCCTGTTCTCGAAGAACGACCGTGGTCATGTCTACGACAAGTTCCGCGACCGGGTGATGTTTCCCATCCACGACCGTCGCGGACGCGTGATCGCCTTCGGTGGCCGCGTACTGCAGAAGGACGACGGCCCGAAGTACCTCAACTCGCCCGAGACCGCGTTGTTCCACAAGGGCCGCGAACTCTACGGCCTGTGGCAGGTGAAGCAGGCCAACCAGAAGATCGCGCGGCTGGTCGTGGTCGAAGGCTACATGGACGTGGTCTCGCTGTTCCAGTTCGGGGTGAAGGAAGCGGTCGCCACGCTCGGCACGGCGACCACGCCGGAACATGCCGAACTGCTGTTCCGCAATGCGCCCGATGTGTATTTCTGTTTCGACGGCGATGCCGCCGGCCAGCGCGCGGCATGGCGCGCCCTGGAATCCGTGCTGCCGCGCATGAAGGACGGGCGGCAGGCGTTTTTCCTGTTCCTGCCCGATGGCGAGGATCCCGACACCATCGTGCGGCAGGAAGGTGCGGCGGGTTTCGATGCGCGGCTGCAGCAGGCGACGCCGTTGTCGCAGTTCTTCTTCGACGAGCTGGCCAAGGACATCAAGCTGTCCACGCTCGATGGCAAGGCGCGCCTGGCCGAGCGCGCGCGGCCCTTGCTCGCGCAGATTCCCGATGGCGCGTTCGGCGACCTGATGCGCCAGCGGCTGACCGAAATCACCGGCGTCGGTGCCGGCAGCGCGAATGCCACGCCGGCAGCGCCATCACCGGCACGGCGCGCAGCGCCATCGCAGGCGGGCCAGAAACCCAGCCTGGTGCGCAGCCTCATCGTGCGCCTGCTGCACAAACCCGCGCTGGCACTGTCCATCGAATCCACGCATGGCTTCTCTGCGTTGCGGCTCGCGGGCATGGACCTGCTGCTGGAGTTGATCGCGCTGGTGCATGCGCGCCCCGACATCACTACCGGCGTGCTGCTGGAACATTTCGCGGAACGCGACGAGGCCGTCGCCCTGCAGAGGCTGGCGATGCAGGAGCTGCCGGGCGATGAAGACAGCTGGCGACAGGAAATCCTCGACGCCGCCGTGCAGCTGGAGAAGCAGATGCTGCAACAACGGCTCGAAGAGTTGCAGGCCAAGCAGCGCAGCATGGGCCTGGACGAAGCCGACAAGTACGAACTGCGCACCCTGCTGCAGGCCCGCATCGGCCGACACTGAGGAGTCCGTGATGACCCGTTTCCCGCTTCTGCTGTCCCTCCTGTTGGCGGGCTGCCTGTCGCTCGCTGCGCAGGCCACCGACTTCGCCCAGCCGCAACCCGGCCTCCACACCGGCGGCCAACCCTCGCAGGACGACCTCGCGCGCCTGAAATCCGAAGGCGTGCGCACGGTGATCGATCTGCGCGGCCCGCAGGAAGACCGAGGCTACGATGAAGCCGCCGAAGCCCGGCGCCTCGGCATGACCTACTTCGCCTTGCCGATCACCGGCAAGGACGACGTCACGCCGGCGAACGCAAAGGCGCTGGGCGAACTGCTGAGGGCGCAGGACGGGAACGTGCTGCTGCACTGCGCCTCGGGCAATCGTGTCGGCGCGCTGCTGGCGATGGACGCGGCGGCGCGGGGCGTTCCGCGCGAAGAAGCGCTGGAGCTGGGTCGCAAGGCGGGATTGAGGTCGCTTGAGCCGGTGGTGGTGGAGCAGGTGGGCAAGCTGGATGCAGCCGAGCCATTGTAGGAGCGACATCAGTCGCGACCGCGCGAACGGAGCTGCGTGCACCTCGGACCCTGCTGACGAACGCTGCGACACCGTGCACATCGCCACTGCAGTGCGTGCTGGTGGCGTGCGGTCGCGACTGACGTCGCTCCTACAGGGATTTCACCCCACCGGCACGAACTCGATGCCGGCAGCCGACGCCGCAGGCCGCAGCAGCGGCATCACCCAGTGATCCACCAGCAGGAACGCGAACAGCGCCATCAGGTACACGATGGAGTAGTTGAAGACGCGCATCGGAAAGAAGTCATCCGGCGGATCCAGCAACCGCCACGCGTACCAGAGGAACACCGCGCCCAGCACCAGCGCGCCGCCCAGGTAGAAGAAGCCGCTCATGCCGAACACCACCGGCAGCACCGTCACTTCGACCAGCAGCACGGTGTAGAACAGGATCTGCCAGCGCGTGTAGGTAACGCCGTGCGTGACCGGCAGCATCGGTACCAGCGCGCGCGCATAGTCGTCGCGGCGGAAGATCGCCAGGGCCCAGAAGTGCGGCGGCGTCCATACGAAGATGATGAGCACCAGCAGCAGCGCATGCGGCCAGTCCCACTCGCCCTGCATGCCGGTCATCGTCGCCCAGCCGAGCAGGGGCGGCGCCGCGCCGGCGATACCGCCGATGACGATGTTCTGTGGCGTCGCGCGCTTCAGGAACACGGTGTAGATCACCGCGTAACCGATCAGCGAGGCGAACGTCAGGATAGCGGTGATGGTGTTGACCCACAGCACCAGGATCGCCATCGAGAGCGCCGCCAGCGCCAGCGCGAACACCAGCGCCTGCCAGGGCTTCACCTGCCCCTGCACCAGTGGACGCCACGAGGTACGCGCCATTTTCGCGTCGATGCGCGCGTCCAGCAGCTGGTTGATGGCAGCGGCACTGGAAGCCGCCAGCCAGATGCCGAGGAAGCCCAATGCACCGCGCAACAGTTCCGCACCATCGGGCAGGCCATCGATGGCGAGGAACATGCCGACGATCGCGGTGAACACGATCAGCGCCACCACCCGCGGCTTGGTCAAATCCCAGTACTGGCGGAACGTCGTGCCCATCAGTCGGGCCTGCGCAGGCGTGCGGTCAGCGAGACCAGGGTGAACAACAGCAGCACCGCGCCGGCGTTGTGCGCGACGGCGACCGGCAGCGGCAGGTTGAGCTTGACGTTGAGGATGCCCAGCGTGACCTGCACGACGATCAGCACGATCAGCGTCAGCGACCAGCTGCGCATGCCGGGCGTGCGGAACAGGCGCAGCGCCAGCGCCAGCACATACAACGCGACGACGACCGCCATGATCCGGTGGCTCAGCTGGATCGCGATGCGCGCCGCGCCGTCGAGCACGCCGCCTTCGTAGTCCACGCCGATCCCGCGCCACAGCACGAAGCCTTCACGGAAATCCGCTGGTGGCGCCCACTGGCCCACGCACTTCGGGAAATCCAGGCCGCAGGCCAGCGCCGCGTAGTTCGCGCTGACCCAGCCACCGAGTGCGATCTGGATGCCGAGCAGCACCAGGCCGCCGATGAGCCAGCGGCGCAGCACGGTCGCATCGGCCAGCGTGATCGGCCGGTCGGTCGCACGCCACGCCATCCACACCAGCAGCGAGAACGTGGTCAGGCCGCCGATCAGATGGCCCATCACCACGATGGGCTTGAGCAGCCAGGTGACCGTCCACATGCCCAGCAGCGCCTGGAAGATGATCACCGCCAGCGTCAGCGCACCGGCGCGCGCGAGGTCGATGTTCGTCCAGCGCAATGCCGCGAACAACAGGATCGCTTCGCCGATGATCGCGAGGATCGACGCCTCCACATGCTCGCCGTGCATGTACAACGGGATCGCCGCACCGACCAGTCCGGCGGCGACCAGGATCTGCGCGATGCCCCAACGCCGGCGGCGCGCGGCCAGCAGCGCCAGCACCAGCACCAGCACGCCCAGCGACGCGGCGAGGTGGCGGTGTACCTGCTCGCGCCACGCCTTGTGGGTTTCGAACGGACGGATCTCGCTGGCGACGTGCGAGGCCGCTTCATCCACCGCCTTCGGCCACGCCGCGCGCCCGTAGCAGGTCGGCCAGTCGGGACAGCTGAGGCCGGCATCGGACAGGCGCACGAATGCACCGAACACGACGACGCACAGCGTCAGTGCGACCGCCAGCCAGGCGATGCGATGGAAATGCTTGTAAGCGGGACGTGCGACGGTATTCATCATCTGCGGTTCTGGCGGCGGCTCAGATGAGCTTGATCAGCTTGGAGACATCCGTGCGCAGGCCGGCCGGATCGAAGCCCGGGGCATAGCGCAGGATGATGAAGCCGTGGGGATCGATCACGTAGACCGGCGTACCTGCCGCGTCCTCCACCTGTGGCAGGCGCCCGCGCAGCGGATCGTCGGCGCGCACCTGGCGAAGAGCCGAGTGACGTGGGGCCCCCGCGGGGTAGTCGCCTATCCAGAGGATGTCGACTTCGTCGGCGTTGTGTCCGAACAGCTGCCAGACCTTGTCCAGATCCTGCGCAAGCGCGGTGCACGCGTGCGTGCAACCGGGCGATGGCGCGGCCACGATGCGCCAGCGGCGATCGGCCGGCGTCCAGTCGTAGCGATCGCCATCGGCAAGCGTCAGCGAAAGATCGCGCGCGTCCACCGGCGGTTGCAGCATGACCCCATGGTTCTTGTGCGTGGCGGGCTGCCAGCCGGAGAAACGCAGGATGCCGGCGCCGAAGACGGTGCCGAAGAACAAGGCGAACAGCGCGACGAGCATCCACCGCCCGCGACGCCGCTGGGCGGGATCGAATGGTTTTGGGTCCATGGGCGCATTTTCTCACGCCCGCGCGATCATTGCCCCTTTCGCGTGCCTCGCCGGCTGCGCCACGTCAGTACCAGCGCCGTGACCAGTACGGCTCCCGCCAGCCCGAACCACTGCACCGCATAGCCAATATGCCGCTCCGGTGGCAACGTGTTGGGCAGGATGTCGAGGTCGCGGGCATGGCCCAGCGGCAGGTCGGGGTCCAGCTTCAGCAGGCGCGGCGCCAGCCCGGACAGACCGAGCGCCTGGGCGATGTCGTCCCGCTGCAGCGCGATCACCAGCAGGCTGCCATCCGCCTGTTGCGCGGGCGCCGCCCGTGCGATGCCTTCCGATGGCGGTGGTACCAGCAGCCCGGCCACGCGGTGCCTGCCCTGCAACGGTGCCATGGCCGGCATCGTGCGGTCACCCGGCACCGGCAACCAGCCCAGTTCCACCAGCAAGGGCGCGCCGCCAGCCGTCGGCTGGAGCGCTCGATAGACGCGCACGCCGGGCCGGCCGTCGCGCGTCTGGTTGTCGAGCAGGATCGCCGGAACCGGCAGGAATTCGCCCTCCCCGGCCGACCAGTCATACGCCTGCGCGCGTGCGCTGTGGGCCGCGATGGCAAGCGGCTGCGCCTGCCGCTCGGCCAGCACGCGCGCGGTGTCGGCCAGCATCGCGTCCTTCTGCTCGGCCCGGCCCCACTGCCAGGCACCCAGGCTGCCGAACAGCGACATGGCGAGCACGGCCAAGGTCCATCCGATCGGCAGCGGCATGCGCCGGCTCACGGGCTGCGTCCGAATGTCGCACCCACCATCGGCTCACGCCGGTGGAGCGATAATGCGCGCCTCACTGCCGAGGTCCCGACGAGGACGCCATGAACGATTCGCTGAAAACCCTGCTGATCATCGCCTTCCTCATCCTCATCGTGTGGAACCTGGGCGCAGGCCTGTACTACATGCTGGTGGATAAGGGCGAGAGCAAGCGTACGGTGAACGCGCTGACCCGCCGCATCGCCCTGTCCGTAGGCCTGATCCTGCTGGTGGTACTGGCCATCAAGATGGGCTGGATCCAGCCGCACGGCGTCAATCCGGGCTGATCGGGCATTGTCACGCGCGCGGCCCGCCGCGCCAACCAGCAAAAGGAAAGGGCCGGCATTGCCGGCCCTTTTTCATTGCGGATTCGCCCGCGCTTACAGCACGTAGACGAACAGGAACAGGCCCAGCCACACCACGTCCACGAAGTGCCAGTACCACGCCACGGCCTCGAAGCCGAAGTGGTCGTCCTTGGTGAAGTGTCCCTTGGCGCAGCGGAACCAGATGATGGCCAGCATCAACGTGCCCAGCGTGACGTGCAGGCCGTGGAAACCGGTCAGCATGAAGAAGGTGGAACCGTAGATGCCCGAACCCAGCGTGAGATTCAGCTCCTTGTAGGCGTGGATGTATTCCTCCACCTGGTAATACAGGAACGTGCAACCCAGCAGCACGGTGGCCCCCAGCCAGATCAGCAGCTGCTTGCGGTTACCCGCCTTCAGCGCATGGTGCGCGATCGTGATGGTGACGCCGGAGGTCAGCAGGATCAGCGTGTTGATCAGCGGCAGGCCCCACGCCGGGATGGTCTGGAAGTGACCACCCACCTGGCCCGGGCCGGCGCTCGGCCATGCTGCGGAGAAGCCTTCCCACAGCAGGCTGTTGGTCATCACGCCGTCGCCTTCGCCGCCCAGCCACGGCAGCGACAGGGTGCGCGCGTAGAACAGCGCGCCGAAGAACGCCGCGAAGAACATCACTTCCGAGAAAATGAACCACACCATGCCCATGCGGAACGACACGTCCACCTGGCGGTTGTAGTGGCCGCTCACCGACTCGCGGATCACGTCGCCGAACCACATGAACAGCGTGGCGCACAGGCCCGCGACGCCGGCGTAGAAGGCCCACATGCCCCACGAGATGTCGTTGAGCCAGCTGGCCACGCCGACCATGGTGATGAACATGGCGATGGAGCCCACGAACGGCCACTTGGAACTGTGCGGCACGAAGTAGACGTTGGCGTCTGGCGATGGGGCGTTTGCCATGGCGATGCTTCCGGTTGCTAAGGCGAAGTCAGGGGGCCGCGAGCGGCGAAGGCGACGCCGTGCCCGTGCCGATCTGCGCGGTCAGGGCGTCGTTCTTGAAGAAGGTATACGACAGGGTGATGGTCTTCACTTCCGCCGGCAGGTCCTGGTCCACGATGAAGCGGACCGGCATGTCGCGGCTTTCGCCCGGTTGCAGCGTCTGGGCGGTGAAGCAGAAGCACTCGGTCTTGGTGAAATAGCCCGACGCGCGCGCCGGCGCGACCGACGGCACCGCACTGCCGACGACGGCGCGGTCGCTGTCGTTGCGGGCGAAATACTTGGCTTCGTACAGCTCGCCTGGCACGACCTGCATGGTCAGCTGTTCCGGCTTGAATGCCCACGGCAGCTTGGAGTTGACGCCACCGTCGAACTGCACGGTGACAGTGCGTTCGGCCTTGGCCGCCGCCACGGCCGCGGCTTGGCCGGGGCCCTGTTCCAGGCGGATGCCGAACACCTTCTCGCAGGCGATCCGGTACAGCGGCACCAGCGAGAACGTCAGCACGAACACCGCCATCGCCACGCCGACCAGCTTGAACAGGCCCGCCGAGTTGGACTTCGGGGCCGTCATGCGCTCAGCACCGCGCGACCGATGAAGGCGGCGAAGATGGCGAACGCGATGCCCCCGATCACCCACGCGGTCCGCAGCACCGCCTTGCGGCGGCGTGCGAGTTCTTCGGGGGTGAAGGCAGGGACGTTCATGCGATGGCGCTCAGACGTCTCAGTGCGTCACGTCGCCGTGCGCCAGGTCGCCGTCCCTGATGACCGGCGGCGTGGTGAACGTGTGGTGCGGCGCCGGCGACGGCACGGTCCACTCCAGGCCCCGGGCGTTTTCCCACGCCCGCGCTTCGGCCTTCTTGCCACTGCGCAGCGAGGACCACAGGATGGCCGCCATCATGAAGGGCGTGACGAACATGCCGAACGCACCGATCGAGCTGATCAGGTTCCAGTCCGCGAACACCGGGTTGTAGTCCGGGATGCGGCGCGGCATGCCGGCCAGGCCCAGGAAGTGCTGCGGGAAGAACAGCAGGTTGACGAACACGATCGTCCACCAGAAATGGACCTTGCCCCAGAACTCGTTGTACATGCGGCCGGTCCACTTCGGCCACCAGTAGTAGGTGGCGGCGATGATGGAGAACAGCGCGCCGGTCACCAGTACGTAGTGGAAGTGCGCCACCACGAAGTAGGTGTCGTGGTACTGGAAGTCCGCCGGCACGATGGCCAGCATCAGGCCGGAGAAACCGCCGATGGTGAACAGGATGACGAAGCCCACGGCCCACAGCATCGGCGTCTCGAAGGACAGCGAGCCCCGCCACATCGTGCTGACCCAGTTGAACACCTTCACGCCGGTCGGGATGGCGATCAGCATGGTGGCGAACATGAAGTAGATCTCGCCACCCAGCGGCATGCCCACCGTGAACATGTGGTGTGCCCACACGATGAACGACAGGAACGCGATGGAGGCCGTCGCGTACACCATGGCCTGGTAGCCGAACAGCGGCTTGCGGCTGAAGGTCGGGATGATTTCCGACACCACGCCGAACGCCGGCAGGATCATGATGTAGACCTCGGGGTGACCGAAGAACCAGAAGATGTGCTGGTACATCACCGGGTCGCCGCCGCCGGCCGCGTTGAAGAAGCTGGTACCGAAGAACTTGTCGGTCAGCAGCATCGTCACGGCGCCGGCGAGCACCGGCATCACCGCGATCAGCAGGAACGCGGTGATCAGCCACGTCCAGCAGAAGATCGGCATCTTCAGCAGGTCGATGCCGGGCGCGCGCATGTTCAGCACGGTGGCGATGATGTTGATGGCGCCCATGATGGAGCTGATGCCCATCATGTGGATCGCGAAGATGGTGAACGCGACGTTGTAGCCGCCCTGCAGCGACAGCGGCGGATACAGCGTCCAGCCACCGGCGGGCGCGCCGCCCGGCAGGAACAGCGACATCAGCAACAGCGTGAAGGCGAACGGCATGATCCAGAAGGACCAGTTGTTCATGCGCGGCAACGCCATGTCCGGCGCGCCGACCTGCAGCGGGATCATCCAGTTGGCCAGGCCGACGAACGCCGGCATCACGCCACCGAAGATCATGACCAGCGCGTGCACGGTGGTCATCTGGTTGAAGAATTCGGGGCTGACGAACTGCAGGCCCGGCACCATCAGCTCGGCACGGATGATCACCGACATGCCCGCGCCGATGATGAACATGATGAAGCTGAAGATCAGGTAGAGCGTACCGATGTCCTTGTGGTTCGTGGAGAAGAACCACCGCTCGATGAAGCTCTGCTGGTGACCGTGGTGATCGTCGTGATGATCGACAGCGGTGTTGGCCATGTGCGTAATCTCTTGCAGCTGATGCGGACGGTCGATCAGCCCTGCGCGGTCGGCGCGGGCGTCTCGGCGGTGGGGGCGGCTTCAACGGCCGGGGCCGTCGTGGCGTCGGCCGGGGTGGCCTGTTCCACCGGCGCGGCAGGAGCGGCTGCGGCGGCCGGAGCGGGCTTCTTCGAAGCCAGCCACTGGTCGAACTCGGCCTTCGGTACCGCCTTCACGACGATCGGCATGAAACCGTGGTCCTTGCCGCACAGCTCGGCGCACTGGCCACGGTAGATGCCCGGCTCCTTGATGTCGGTCCAGGCCTCGTTGACGATGCCGGGGATCGCATCCTGCTTCCAGCCCAGCGCCGGCACCCACCATGCGTGGATGACGTCGTCGGCGGTGATCACGAAGCGGATCTTGGTGTCGGTCGGCAGCACCAGCTGGTTGTCGACGTCCAGCAGGTAGTGCGGGTGCGCCTTGATCTCTTCCTGCGTGGCGTTCTTGTTCTGGCGCAGGCGGTCGGACTCGCGGTCCAGGCGGCTGGTGAAGGACACGTCCTCACCCAGGTATTCGTACTTCCACATCCACTGGTAGCCGGTGACCTTGACGGTCATCTCGGCATCGCGGGTGTCGTACATGGCGATCAGCTTGGTGGTCGCCGGCCAGGCCATGACCACCAGGATCAGCACCGGGATGACGGTCCAGATGATCTCGGCCGTGGTGTTGTGGCTGAACTGCGCGGCGACCGCCCCCTTGGAGTGGCGGAACTTGAACATCGCGTAGCCCATCGCGCCGAACACGATGATGCCGATCACGATGCACACGATCAGCGCGATCATGTGCGCGTCGTAGGCGTGCTGCGAGGACGAGGTCACGCCCTTGCCCATGTTCAGCTGCCATCGGTGCGGGTCGGCCGACTGCGCCCAGGCCAGCGCCGGCATTGCCAGCAGCGTGCACGCCATCACCAACCGCTTCCACATCCCATTCACTTGCGTCATTGCCTAGACCCCAATGCGTCATCGGTTGCGGCCACTCGCGGCCGCCAGTAAATCCTGCAACGTGTCCGCCAGCTCCCGTCGCTCCGCCGGTCCCGGGAAATCACCTGCCCGGACCTGCCTGCCACTGGATGCCAGCGAAATCCTTTCGCCTTCCCGCTCGATAGCCTGCCGGACCCAACCAGAGTGCGCCCGGAAGACCGTCCCGGCGCCGGAGGTGACTACCTCCATCACCTCGGGACCGATGCGGATCTCCTCGCCCCGTTCGCCACTGCGCCACAGCACGCTCAGCGCCGTGGCCACGAGGGCCGAATGGAGCAATGCAAAGGCCGGCGCGAAGGCGTTGCCTCCCCACCAGCCCAGCATGGCGACGATCCACATCGCACCCGACAGCGCCACGAACAACAGGATGAACGGGGGGGGCGTCAGCGCCCGCGGCGGCCACAACCGGAGCTGCGCGCCGTGTCCGTCCCACGAAGACGGCACCCTTTCGATCATGTCGTCCGCCACACGATCCGGGCTGCGGAAAACCGCTAAATGGTAGCTCCCGGCACACTTTGCGGCAAGTTTCATTGATCCTGCACAAGGCGCGCGGGCCGTGTGCTCAGGCCGCGCCGCACATTCGCCGGCGGATTCCGCGACCGTCGTCACCGCTCCGGCGATGCATCCGCCGACACGCCTGCGGACCGACCCGGCAGGCATATCCGGCCTGCCCAAGCGGCCCTAAACTAATGGACTGCCTTTGGACTGCCCTGCCGTCATGTCGACTCCTTCGCCCGTCCCGTCGTCCACCGCCCCGGTGGCTGGCGCCATCGTCTCTCCCGAGCTTCCCGCGCACCCGGCCGCGCTGCGGGCCGCCATCACGGCCGCCTGGCTTCGCGACGAGACCGGACACGTCCGCGAACTGCTGGAGCATGCCCGCCTGCGCGCCGATGAGCAGGTCAAGGCCCAGAAGCTGGCCATGGACCTGGTGAAGCGGGTCCGCGCGCGCGCGCAGGACCAGGGCGCGATCGAGGCCTTCATGCGCCAGTACGACCTGGGCAGCGAAGAGGGCGTGCTGCTGATGTGCGTGGCCGAAGCCCTGTTGCGCATTCCGGACCAGGAAACCGCCGACAAGCTGATCCGCGACAAGCTGGGCGATGCCGACTGGGAACGCCACCTCGGCCAGAGCGACTCGGTGCTGGTCAACGCCTCGACCTGGGGCCTGATGCTGACCGGCAAGCTGGTCAACCTGAACGACCTGACCAAGGCCGACGTGACCGGCGCCTTCAAGCGGCTGGTCGGTCGCGTCGGCGAGCCCGTCATCCGCCTGGCCGTGCGCCAGGCCATGCGCATCATGGGCCACCAGTTCGTCATGGGCCGCACCATCGACGAGGCGCTGGCACGCAGCCGCAAGGGCGACAACGCCGAGTACCGCTATTCGTTCGACATGCTGGGCGAAGGCGCGCTGACCACGAAGGACGCCGCCCGCTATCTGGAAGCGTACCGGCAGGCGATCCACGCCATCGGCCGCACCGGTCCCTTCGCCGACGTGCTGGCGGCACCGAGCATCTCGATCAAGCTGTCCGCGCTGCACCCGCGCTACGAACACGCCAAACGGGCCCGCGTGATGCGCGAGCTGGCGCCGGCCATCCTCGAACTCGCGCAGCTGGCCAAGTCCTACGGCATCGGTTTCACCATCGACGCCGAGGAAGCGGATCGTCTGGAACTGTCGCTGGACCTGATCGAAGCGACCTTCTCCGATGCGTCGCTCGACGGCTGGGAAGGCTACGGCCTGGCCGTGCAGGCCTACCAGAAGCGCACGCCGTACGTGATCGACTTCCTGGCCGACCTAGCACGCCGCGTGGGCCGCCGCATGCCGGTGCGCCTGGTCAAGGGCGCGTACTGGGATGCCGAGATCAAGCGCGCGCAGATCGACGGCCATCCAGGCTATCCGGTGTTCACCCGCAAGCCGAGCACCGACGTGTCGTACCTCGCCAACGCCCGCCGCATGCTCGACCACGGCGACGCGCTGTACCCGATGTTCGCCACCCACAACGCGCAGACGATCGCCGCGATCCGCTTCATCGCCGCCGGTCGTCCGTACGAGCACCAGAAGCTGCACGGCATGGGCGACGACCTGTATGCCGAAGTGGTGCCGAAGCACCGCCTCGACACGCCGTGCCGCGTCTACGCGCCGGTCGGCTCGCACGAGGACCTGCTGCCTTACCTGGTACGCCGCCTGCTCGAAAATGGCGCCAACAGCAGCTTCGTCAACCGCATCACCGACGAGAACGTGGCCATCGAGGACCTCGTGCGCGACCCGGTGCAGACGGTGTCCGAATTCGATTCCATCCCGCATCCGCGCATTCCGCTGCCGGTCGATCTTTTCCGGAGCCAGCCGGCTCCCATCCAGCCTTCTGACAGGGACAACTCCATGGGCGCCAACCTCGCCAACGACAACGACCTGCGCGCCCTGGCCGAGCGCATCAATGCGGCGGTCAAGCCGTGGCGCGCCGCCCCGCTGGTGCCGGGCGCCGTCGTGTCCAGCGCTGCGTTGCCGGTGACCAACCCGGCCGACCGCCGCCAGACAGTGGGCGAATGGCAACCGGCCGACAGCGCCACCGTCGACAAGGCGCTGGCAAATGCGGTGGCCGCGCAGCCGGCGTGGGACCGCACACCCGCCGCCAGCCGTGCCGCGATCCTGGAGCATGCCGCGAACCTGCTGGAACAGCGCCTGCCCGACTACATCGCGCTGTGCGTGAAGGAAGCGGGCAAGACCATCCCCGACAGCGTGGCCGAAGTGCGCGAAGCGGTCGACTTCCTGCGCTACTACGCCGCGCAGGCGCGCGCGCAGTTCGGCGCGCCCGAACAGCTGCCCGGCCCGACCGGCGAATCCAACCAGCTGCAGCTGCAGGGCCGCGGCGTGTTCGTCTGCATCAGCCCGTGGAACTTCCCGCTGGCGATCTTCCTGGGCCAGGTCAGCGCCGCGCTGGCCGCCGGCAACAGCGTGATCGCCAAGCCGGCCGAGCAGACCAACCTGATCGGCTATGCCGCCGTGAAGCTGCTGCACGAAGCCGGCATCCCGGAAGCGGTGCTGCAGTTCCTGCCCGGTGATGGCGCCACGGTCGGCGCCGCCCTGACGAAGGATCCGCGCGTCGCCGGCGTCGCCTTCACCGGCTCCACCGAGACTGCGCGCGCGATCAACCGCGCGCTCGCCGGCCGCGAGAGCGGCCCGATCGCCACGCTGATCGCCGAGACCGGTGGCCAGAACGCTTTCATCGCCGACTCGTCCGCACTGCCGGAGCAGCTGGTGAAGGATGCGATGGGGTCGGCCTTCACCTCCGCCGGCCAGCGTTGCTCGGCCGCGCGCGTGCTGTTCGTGCAGGATGACATCGCCGACAAGGTGATGACGATGCTGGCCGGCGCGATGGACGAACTGAAGATCGGCGACCCGGGCCTGCTGTCGACCGACGTCGGCCCGGTGATCGATGCCGATGCGCTCAAGATCCTCGACGATCACGCGACCCGCATGGCGAACGAGGCGCGCCTCATCAAGCAGGCCAATGCAGGCGAGGACACCACGCACGGCACGTTCTTCGCGCCGCGTGCGTGGGAACTGAAGTCGCTCGACCAGTTGCAGAAGGAAATCTTCGGACCGGCCCTGCACGTCGTGCGCTGGAAGGCCGACGACCTGGACCAGGTAATCGATCAGATCAACGCCACCGGCTACGGCCTGACACTCGGCGTGCACTCGCGCATCGACGAGACCATCGACCGCATCGCCGCGCGGGTGAAGGTGGGCAACGTCTACGTCAACCGCAACCAGATCGGTGCCGTGGTCGGCGTGCAGCCGTTCGGCGGCCAAGGTCTCTCCGGCACCGGCCCCAAGGCGGGCGGTCCGCACTACCTGCCGCGCTTCGCCACCGAGAAGACGGTCACCGTCAACACGACGGCGGCAGGAGGCAATGCGTCACTGCTGACATTGGGCGAATGACGGAAGGACCTTCCTTCAACCCGATGCTGGACCCGAAGCCCCGCTCACGCGGGGCTTTTCTTTGGACATGACCCACGGCACTGACAGGGGCGACAGCGTGCAGCGATGCTGCCGATCCGTGGTCGCGGTCGCTGAACTTCCGCCGCGCATGCGCCAGCATCGGCCCCGGCGCTGCCGGAATGCGCCGTATCCTGCGTTCCTGCACCGACAGGACGTTCAAAGCCAGCAAGCTCCGACGACGCATGACGACCGACTTCTACAACCTGCTGCTCAGCGACTGCGCCTTGGCCGCCGTGCTGCTGGCGCTGTTCCTCTACGTGAGCAAGGTGTCGCGCGGCGTGCG
The DNA here is from genome assembly GCA_946886405.1 of uncultured Pseudoxanthomonas sp. The sequence goes on along the minus strand of CAMPIO010000032.1, from coordinate 16,624 downwards.
CGGCATTGCCACGTGGGGCGTGGCGCACTTCCTCTATTCGCTGGGTGCGGCGATGTTGGATGGCACGGCGCAGATGCTGGTGCGCGCGGGCAACGAATCGCTCGCGGACGGCATCGCCGGTGCCGGTGGCCTGCTCGCCTGCGCCGGCCTGGTCGGGCTGGCATGGTCGATCATCCAGTTCGTGCAGCAGCGCGCGCTGGCATTGTGGGAGCGGGCATTGCTGCCGCTGTGCCTGGGCTTCTCCCTGGCCGGCGTGGCCCTGGGCGGTGGCGTGGATGCTCAGGGCGCGGCGATGAGTGCCACCGAAGTGATCGTGCTGCTGGTGATGCTGCGACACTTGTTCGTGTTGCGCGGTGCGCCTGACCACGTACCGGCGCGCCTCATGATGGCGGGTTGCGTGGTGCTGCTGTGGCTGTATGGCGGCGATCTGCTGGCGGCGCTGACGGGTCGCTATGGCCCCAATCCGATGTGGGTGAACCTGGATCTGTCCATCTGGTTCATGCTGAACTTCTGCATGCTGATGCTGGCCAGTTTCCGCGCAGCGGAACCACTGCGTCGCGGTGCGCTGTTCGACCCGCTGACCGGCGCGTTGAACCGGCGCGGGCTGGACAACGAACTGCAATCGCTCGGTGCACGGTCCGCCGCGGAACACGGACTGGCCGTGATCGTGCTGGACCTGGACCACTTCAAGGCCGTCAACGACGACCACGGCCACGAGACCGGCGACCGGGTGCTGCAGCGCTTCTCCGACGTGGTACGCGGCTGCATCCGCAGCGAGGACGTGTTCGCGCGACTCGGCGGCGAGGAGTTCATGCTGGTGCTGCGCAACACGCAGGCCGACACCGCTCACGCCCTGGCCGAGCGCATCCGCCAGCAGGTGATGGCGCTGGAGTTCGCCCCCGCCCACCGCAACATCCGCGTCACGGTGAGTCTCGGCATTTCGTTCACCGCCGACCGCCACGCGCCCTGCGAGACGTTGATCCGCCTCGCGGACGAGGCGCTCTACGACGCCAAGCACAAGGGTCGCAACCGGATCGAGGTACGCTGGCACCCCGCCTGATCCCGAGATCGCCATGCCGCGCCGCCATCGCCTCGCCCTTGCCCTGGTCCTGTGTGGCGCCATGCCGCTCGCACACGCATCCGCCTACCGTTCGGTCTGCCCGGCCGACCCGGGCCACGCACCCTCGGGCGAACTGACTGCCACCCGAGTGGCCGCCGCGAAGGTCGACGACGACCAGGATCGCCTGTACGAAGGCGCGGTGTGGAAGGACGGCGCGCTGTATCTGTCGGACTTCGTGCACAGCGGTCGCTTTCCCTCGCGCATCCGCCGCTTCACGCCGCCGGACCGCTGGGAGACCGTGGTCGAGGACAGCGGCAGCAACGGGCTTGCGCTGGATACGGACGGCCGCCTCATCGCCGCCACGCACGACCGCAAGCAGGTGGCCCGCGTCGATCTCGCCGACGGCACGCGGACGGCACTGGTCTCGACCTTCGACGGCGCGCCGTTCAATTCGCCGAACGATCTGGTGATGGCCGCCGACGGCACGCTCTACTTCACCGATCCGGATTACCAGCGCAAGGCCGCGCCCGGTGGCCAGCCGCGCACACGCGTGTACCGCCATCGCGACGGCAAGACCCACGTGGTGGACGACAGCCTGCGCAACCCCAACGGCATCGCGCTTTCGCCGGACGGCAACACGCTGTACGTGGCGGGTGGCACCGACGACGGCGACGTGCTGCGTGCGTATCCGCTGCACGACGGCGTGCCGGGCGACGGGCGCGACCTCGCGCGCATCAGCGGTGGCGACGGCCTGGCCATCGACTGCCTGGGCAACATCTATGTGACCGAACACGGCGAACGGCGCGTGCGTGTGTTCTCGCCGGCGGGCCAGGCACTGGCCACGATCCGCGTGGATGCCAACATCACCAATGCCGCCTTCGGTGGCGAGAACCGGCGAACGCTGTTCCTCACCGGCGCGGCCAGCCTGTGGTCGATCGACCTCGACGTCGCAGGGCTGCCGTACTGACGCGGTAGTGTGCGCTGCGCGCACGATGCTTGACCCCGTCACCGCGCGTCGTGCGCAGGGCGCACGCTACGTCGGCCGCGCGTCCTCTCAGCCTGCCCTGTCTGCGGGAGCGCATGTGAGCAGGCAAAGAAAAACCCCGCCGAGGCGGGGTTTTTCGTGTTCAGACCCGTATCGCGATCAGAACTTGTACTGCATCGCCACGCCGAACAGGTCGGCGCCGCCTTCGAAGTCGCCGACCAGGCGCGCGCGCGTGCTGGTGGTCAGGTCCACTTCCGGCGTATCGACGATGTCGATCTTGACGTAGCTGGCGCTCAGCTCGAAGTGCTCGGACACGTTCCAGGTCACGCCCAGCGAGTACCACATGCGATCCTGGTCGGGCAGGCGCGGGGTGCGATACGGACGGCTGACCGGCGAGTCGTCGCGCGCCACGCCGGCACGGAAGGTGAACGCGTCGCTGAACTTGTATTCGCCACCGATCGAGTAGAACCAGTTCTCGTCCCAGTTGTAGTCCTCGACCGAGTCGGGCTGCGCAGGGTTGTCGAACTCGATGCGGATTTCCTGCAGCGACGACCAGTCGGTGCGGGTGACTTCGGCCATGACGGTGAAGCGGTCGGTGGCGTAGTAGGTGGCGCTGAACGCATCGACAGCCGGCGTGGTCAGGTCGGCGCCGCCACCCCCATTGATGAAGACGCTCGTGCCGAGCGCGGCGCGGACGTTGGCCGGCACTTCGAACACGGAGTCACCATCCAGTTCGTGGTCGACTTCAGAGCGGTGCGAGTAGCCCAGCGACCACTTGTCGCTCGGACGCCAGTTGACGCCGACGATCCAGCCCAGGCCGTTGTGCGTGCCATTGATGCTGGCGAAGCCGTCGTTGCGCTGCGGGCCGAACTGCGCGGTCGGGCCCACGCATGCGGCCGGGCTGCGGCTGCAGACGATGGTGCCGAAATCGACGGCGTTGGACAGGGTCACGTCGGCGTGCTCATAGACCAGGCCGGCACCCACCGAGAAGGTGTCGCTCAGTTCGAGCGAGGCGGCCAGGGTCAGGTCGACGATCTTCACGTCCGATTCCAGCGCGTGGTAGCGGCCCTTCCAGCCGTCGTCGTATTCGGTCTTCAGACCGAACGGGGCGCTGATCATCATGCCCAGCGTCAGGTATTCGAAATCACCGCTCAACGGCAGGATGAAGGACGCCGCCGGCACAGCGGCCACGTCACCGGCGTCGCCGCCATTGCCGCCGGTCAGCGGCTGCTGGAACGGGGTACCGGTCGCGGCGGTGCCACCGCCGGTGAATTCGTAGGACAGGTCGATCGCGGTCACGTCGGCCTGCAGCGTGCGCTCGGTGAACGTGGACATGACGGCGGGGTTGTTGACCACCACCGAGGCGTCGCCCTTGGCGGAAGCCGAGCCGGCCATCGCGCGGCCCTGGGCCTTGACGCTGTTTTCCTTCAGCTGGAAGGCGGCTGCGTGCACATCGCCATAGGCGAGGACACCGGCGATGCCGAGGGCCAGCGCGGTGACGCGGGTCAGGTTCTTGGTGAATTCCATCTGTATCTCTCCGGAGACGTGGGTAAAGGATCGTCTGCGCCGCGAAGGTCTCGGTGTGTTCTCCACCTTTCGACCTGCCGGAAGCCCCTCCCGACATACGACGCCGTATGCAGTATACCCGCTAACTAAACTCTAACAATCCGTCGTAAGTCATTGCCCCTATTCAGTTTCGTTACGGCGCACCATGGGCAGGCGGACGGTGAACCGGTAGAGTTCCGCCGCATGTTCGTTTCGCTCCCGTCCCGTCGAAAGGCGCCCGTCCGCTGGGCGACGCCCGCCCTGCTGGTCCTGCTGTCCGCCACATTCTGCTGGGCGCTGACGCGGGGGGATGCGGCGCAGGGCGATCTGCTGACACGATGGGGAGCGCTGACCGGAGGCATGGTGGCGCCCGAGGTCTGGCTGGCGTCGCTGCAGAGCGGCACCGTGCTGCGGCTGTTCACTGCCCTGTTCCTGCACGCGGACTGGGCGCACCTGCTGGGCAACCTGGTGTTCCTGCTGATCTTCGGGCTGCCATCGGAACGGGCCATGGGTCCGTGGCGGTTCCTGCTGTTGTTCCTGGTGGGTGGTGCGGTGGCCAACGTCGCTGCCGTGCTGAGCATCGGCACTCCGGACCGCGTCGTCATCGGCGCCAGCGGTGCCATCTCCGCCGTCATCGGCGCCTACCTGGCACTTTTCCCCACCGCGAAGCTGGGCGTGGTGCTGCCGCTGGGGTTGTTCCTCGAATTCGTGAAGGCACCCGCGTCGCTGCTGATCGGCATCTGGGCGCTGCTGCAGGTCGTGTTCGCCTACACCGGCCCGACATTCGGCGCCGTGGCGTGGTGGGCGCACATCGCCGGCTTCCTGTTCGGCGTGGTGTTCGCGCTGTTCGTGCGCGCCGCCATCGCACGGCGCATGCGCAAGCGGCAGGGGTATTGAAGGAGTGAGGGGAGAGAAGTGAGGAGTGAGGAAGAGCCGACTGCGCTTCTGCTCACTCCTCACTTCTCTCCCCTCGCTCCTATAATCCCGGCATGAAGAACACGCTCTACAAGATCACCTTCCACAACCACACCAAGGTCTACGAGCTGTACGCGCGCAGTGTCGCCGCCAGCGGCCTGTGGGGCTTCACCGAAGTCGCCGACCTGGTGTTCGACGTGCACGAAGGGCTGGTGGTCGACCCCACAGAAGAGCGGTTGCGCGACGAATTCGGCAACACCAAGGTGCTGCACCTGCCGATGCAGAGCATCATCCGCGTCGAGGAAGTGGAACGGAAAGGCCAGTCGGCCATCCGCGACGCGGCCACCGGCGAAAAGGTGGTGACGCCGTTCCCGATGCCGGCCAAACCGCGCTGACTTCTGCCGGGGTATTCCTGGTCCCTCGCCGGTGATCCTATGATGCGTCGCTGACCGGTCCGCAATCCGGCAACGCAGGCGACGATGTCCACACCCCAACTGTCGATCTACTTCTTCCTGCAGGTCGGGGTGATCATCCTGGCATGCCGGGCCGCAGGCGCCCTGGCACGACGCATCGGCCAGCCCCAGGTGGTCGGCGAGATGATCGCGGGCGTGGCACTGGGACCCTCCCTGTTCGGCGCGCTCGCCCCGGGCGTGCAGGGCGCGCTGTTCCCGTCCGCCTCGCTGGACATGCTGTATGTCGGCGGCCAGGTGGGGGTGGGTCTCTACATGTTCCTGGTGGGCACCGAGTTCAACGTGACCCACCTGCAGACGCGCTACCGCAGCGCGCTGGCCGTTTCCTGGGCCGGCATCGCCGTCCCGTTCGCCCTAGCCTTCGCGCTGGCGCCGTGGCTGCACGACGTGCCCGGCTTGTTCTCGCCGCAGGCGCGCTTTCTGGAAACCGCGCTGTTCCTGGGCGCCGCCATCGCGATCACGGCCTTCCCGATGCTGGCGCGCATCATCCAGGAGCGAGGCCTGGCGGGCTCGCCCCTGGGCACGCTGGCACTGACGGCCGGCGCCATGGATGACGCGGCGGCGTGGTGCATCCTGGCGGTGGTGCTGGCGAGTTTCGGAGGAAGCTGGGACCAGGCCTGGGTCGCGATCGTCGGCGGCATTGCGTATCTCGCGCTGATGCTCTCGGTGGGGCGTCGTTGGCTGCGGCCGCTGGCGGACCGCGTGCCGCTCGACGGGCCGTTGCCTCCGCCTACATTCGCGGTGGTGATGGCGCTGTTCTTCTTCTGCGCGTGGGCGATGGATGCCATCGGGCTGCATGCGGTGTTCGGTGGCTTCGTGCTCGGCATCTGCCTGCCCCGCGGCGCGTTGACCGACGGCCTGCGTGCAACCTTGCAGACGGTCGTCGTCGTCGTGCTGTTGCCGCTGTTCTTCACCTACTCCGGACTGAAGACACAACTGTCGCTCGTCTTCGATGCGGCCATGCTGCTGCCGGCGGCCGCCATCCTGCTGGCATCGTTCGGCGGCAAGGCCGTCGCCTGCTGGGCGGCGGCAAGGCTGGCGGGCGAAACATCGCGCGATGCGATGGCCATCGGTGCGCTGATGAACGCGCGCGGCCTGATGGAACTCATCATCATCAACATCGGCCTGCAGGTGGGACTGATCGGACCAAGCCTGTTCTCGATCCTGGTGGTGATGGCCATCCTGACCACCCTGATGGCGACGCCCCTGTTCAACCGCATCATGCGCAGCACAGGCGCCCCGCAGACGGAGACCAGTGCCCGCTGATCGGGCCCGCGCGGTCAGCGCCGCGACGTACTGCCGGCGCTGTCTGCCTTCGCGGTCGCTGCGACCTTCTTCAATTCCACCAACGCCGCCTTGATCGGTGCTTCGCCATCGAGCACGTCGCCGGGTGTGTAACCTGCCGCGCCTTCTTCATCGCCACGCAGATGGCCCGGCAGCGTCGCTTCGGTGATGTAGAGCTGGCCGTCCTGGCCGAGGACGGCGGCGCCGGGCTTGCCACCCTGCTCCGGCTTCACCACGACATCCGGCACGATGCCGCTGGCCTGGATCGACTTGCCGCTCGGCGTGTAGTAGCGCGCGGTGGTCAGTTTGACCGAGTCGCCATTGTCCAGCGGCAGGACGGTCTGCACCGAACCCTTGCCGAACGTGCGGCTGCCGACCACGCGCGCACGATTGTTGTCGCGCAGCGCGCCCGCCAGCACTTCCGACGCGCTGGCGGAACCGGCATCGACCAGCACCACGACCGGCGCGCCGTTCAAGCGGTCGCCGGGGGTGGCGTCGAACTTGGAATCACTGATCGACAGACGCCCGCGTGTACTGACGATGTTGCCCTTGTCGAGCAGATCGTCGGCCACCTGCACGGCGGCAAGCAGCAGGCCGCCGGGATTGCTGCGCAGGTCCAGCACCAGCCCGCGCAGCTTGCCGTTTCCCTGCAGCGTGTCGATCTGCTTCTGGAAATCAGCCGCGGTATCGGTCTGGAAGGCGCTGATGCGCAGGTAGCCATAGCCGGGTTCCAGCAGTCGGCTGCGCACGCTGGTCACGCGGATCGTGTCGCGCACGAGGGTGACGTCGAACGGTTTCGGCGTGCCGTCGCGCACGATCGTCAGCACGATCCTGCTGCCGGGCGCGCCGCGCAGCGGCTCCATGCCGTCCTCGGCGCTGATCGGCTTGCCGTCGATCGCGGTGATGAGATCGCCGGATTTGATGCCGGCCTTCGCAGCGGGCGTATCGTCGATCGGCGACACCACCAGCAGGGTGCGATCGGGCTGCTGCATCAGCTCCACGCCAATGCCTTCGTAGGCGCCATTGGCCTGTTCGTCGAAGGCCTCGGAATCGGCCTTGTCGAAATACGTGCTGTGCGGATCTAGGTCGAGCAGCAGACCGCGGATGGCCGACTGCATCAGCTTCGTGTCCTCCACCGGCTCGACGTACGCTTCCTTCACCGCGTTGAACACGGCCACGTAGCGGCGGATCTCTTCGAGCGGGACCTTGGGTGCGTTCTCCGCCGCTTCGGGATCATCGCTGGGCGCGACCACCGGCGGCGTCTCCGGCAGCGGCGCTTGCTGCTGCGCCCATGCCGGCATGGCGGCAAGCAGGGCGACGGTCAGGATGGCCAGGGGAAAACGCTGCGACATGCGGCTACTCCGGGTGAGGCTTGCAAGGACTCCGCGGGCAGCCACGAAGTTCACCGGATTATGCGTGAAGCCGCGCGGGGCGGATGTTCAAGCCGGGTTATGGCCGCCGCCATCGTTCATCGCCGCTGCAGCCACGAGGCCGGATCGACCGGTTGCCCGTTCCGGCGCAGCTCGAAATACAGGGCGGCCTGCCCTTGTCCGCCCGACGTGCCGACGCGCGCGACCGCTTCGCCGCGCTTCACCTGCGCGCCACTGTCCTTCAGCAGACTGTCGTTGTGCGCGTACAGACTCATGTAGCCGTTGCCATGATCGAGGATCAGGATCAGGCCGTAGCCGGTCATCCATTCGGAGAACACCACCGTGCCGTCAGCCACGGCAGTGACCGTCGTTCCGGCAGGCGCGCCGATCAGCACGCCGGTGCTGGCGCGGCCGTCCGGCAGGCGACCGCCGTAGCGCGCCAGCAGGTTGCCCGACACCGGCCAGCCCAGTCCGCCGACTTTCAGCGGCGGTGCGGACGCCACCGCAGGACGCGGAGGTGCGCTGTCGCGCGGCGGCCGGCTCCCGGTACCGGCGGCCTCGCGCTTCTTCGCCGCAGCGGCTTCGGCAGCTGCGCGGCGCGCGGCGGCACGGCGTTCGGCCTCGGCCCGCGCGGCAGCGGCGCGCAGGCTCTTCAGCAGGGTCTCGAGCGAACGCGCATCCTGGCCGAGCGCTTTCTCCTTGGTGGCGCGATCCTGGTACCGGGCATCCAGGTCGGCGACCAGGCTGGCGCGGGTCTTGCGGTCCTTTTCCAGTTGCGCCACCTGCCCACGCTGACGCACGCGAGCGGCGTCCAGTTCGGCGCGACGGGCGACGATGTCGCGCTCCACCTGCTCCAGTGCGACCAGCTCCGTGTTGAGGGCGGCGATGCGGTTCGCTTGATCGCGCTGCACATAGCGGTGGTAGGCCAACAGGCGATTGGCATCGGCCACGCGATCCTGCGACAGCAGTACTTTCAACGGCGCGTCGTCGCCCCGCTGGTAGGCCGCGCGCACCAGCGCCGCCAGCTGCGTGCGTTGCGCCGCCTGCTGGCCCTGCATGGCGTCCCGTTTGCGCTGCAGCTCCTCCAGCGCGGCGGCTTCGCGGCGCAAGGCGGCTTCGGTATCGGACAACGAACGCGTGGTGCGTCCGACCTGTTCGTCGGCGTCGCGCAACTGGCGCGACGCGGTGCCGCGTTCGCCCTCCAGCTTGCGGCGCTCCTGCGCGATCGACTTCAGCTCGCTGCGCACCCGCTGCAACTTCTGCTCGGCTTCGCGCGAGGTCTGCGCGGGCGCCGTCGCGGCGGCCGACACACCGGCCAGCAGGAGGGACGCGAACGCAGTGCGCAGGCGAAGCGGCATCAGGCGTCGATCAGGCTGCGGCCGCTCATGTCGGCCGGCTGCGGCAGGCCCAGCAGGTCGAGCAGGGTGGGCGCGACGTCGCGCAATGCGCCACCGCTGCGCAGCGTGACGGTGCGCTCGCCGACGTAGACCAGCGGCACGGGACCCACGGTGTGCGCGGTATGCGGCTGACCGGTCGAGGGGTCACGCATCATCTCCAGGTTGCCATGGTCCGCGGTGATGATCATCGCGCCGCCCGCCTTCCGTACCGCCGCATCGACGGCACCGATGGCCTTGTCCACCGCCTGCGCGGCCAGGATCGCCGCCTGCAGGTCGCCGCTGTGGCCGACCATGTCGGGGTTGGCGATGTTGCAGACGATGGCGTCGAAGCGGCCGGACGCGATCGCGTCCACCAGCTTTTCCGTCAGCTCGGGGCAGCTCATCTCCGGCTGCAGATCGTAGGTGGCGACCTTGGGGCTCGGGATCAGGATGCGCTCCTCGCCGTCGAACACGTCCTCGCGGCCGCCGCTGAAGAAGAACGTCACGTGCGCGTACTTCTCCGTTTCGGCGATGCGCAGCTGGGTCAGGCCGTGTTCGGCCAGCCGTTCGCCGAAGGTCTCGCGCAGGTCGTCCGGCGCGAACGCCACCGGCGCCGGCAGCTTCGCGTCGTACTCGGTCAGGCAGACGAAGCGCGCCAGCGCCGGCACACGCGCCTGGAAGCCGTCGAAGGCCGGCGACACGAACGCCGCCGTCAGCTGGCGCGCACGGTCGGCGCGGAAATTCATGAACACCACCGCATCGCCGTCGACCATCGGTTGTGCGCCATCGATCACCGTCGGCAGCACGAACTCGTCGTTCTCGGCGCGCGCATACGCCGCGTCCAGCGCGGCCACGCCGCTGGCGGCATGGTGCTCGCTCTTTGCCTCCACCATCGCATCCCATGCCAGCCGCACGCGATCCCAGCGCTTGTCGCGGTCCATCGCGTAGTAGCGTCCGCTGACCGACGCGATGAGCGCGTTGCCGAGTTTTGCGCACAGGTCCTGCAATGCGCGCAGGCTGGATTCGGCCGACTTCGGCGGCGTGTCGCGGCCATCCAGGAAAGCATGCACGGCGACGCGCGGAACGCCCTGGCGCTTCGCCAGTTCCAGCATGGCGAAGATATGCAGTTCATGGCTGTGCACGCCACCCGGCGACAACAGGCCGAAGACGTGCAGGGTCTTGCCGCCCGCCTTGGCGCCGTCGCACGCGGCGACGAGCTCGGCATTGGCGAAGAAGCTCCCGTCTTCAATGGCGGCATCGATGCGGGTCAGGTCCTGGTAGACGATGCGGCCTGCACCCAGATTCATGTGGCCCACTTCCGAATTGCCCATCTGTCCATCCGGCAGGCCGACATGGCGCCCTTCGGTGTGGATCAGCGTGTGCGGCGCGGTGGCCAACAGGCGCCGCCAGTTCGGCAGCGTGGCCTGCGCCAGCGCATTGTCGGTGGGATCCTCGCGGTGCCCCCAACCATCCAGGATCAGCAATACGACGGGCTTGGGACGGCTCACGGGCGCGGGGGATGCGGACACGGCGGGATTCCAGTGACTTCAGGCAGGTGACGATTGTAGCGAAGCATGGTGCCATCCTCGTCCGCATGGCGGCGTTTAAACCCTCGTTGCCGCCGGCGCATCAGACCGATACGAGACCACCCGAGAGGCAACCCCATGATCCGTCCCCGTACCGCGCTGCTGCTGACCCTGGCCCTGGCCGCCACCCCCGCCCTGGCCCAGCAGGAAATCTCCAAGGTCAACGGCAGCATCACCGCCGACGCCGGCCAGACCTATGGCGACCTGGATACCGTCAACGGCAGCATCCGCATCGGCGAAGGCGCCACCACCGAAGACGCCAGCACCGTCAACGGCAGCATCAACATCGGCGACAAGGCCGTGGCCGACTCGCTGGAAACCGTCAACGGTTCGATCCGCGCAGGCAAGGACGTGAACGTCCGCAACGACGTGGAGACCGTCAACGGCAGCATCTTCATCGATCGCGGCGGCGTGGTCGGCGGCGATGTCGAAACCGTCAACGGCGCCATCGGCATCGTGAGCACGCAGGTCGGCGGCAGCATCAAGACGGTCCGCGGCGACGTCACCGTCGGCGTCGGCTCGAAAGTCCGTGGCGGCCTGCGCGTGGAGAAGTCCACCGGCTTCTTCAACACCGACAACAAGAAGCCGCCGCGCATCGTGATCGGCCCCCATGCCGAGGTGAACGGCCCGCTGGTGTTCGAGCGCCCGGTCGTGCTGTACGTGCACACCAGCGCGAAGATCGGCCCGGTGACCGGCGCCACCGCCACGCCGTTCAGCACCGACACCGCACCCACCGAGTAAGCCCGCGCATGGGCGGTCCGGCACAGGTCCGGTCCGCCCATTGTGGCTAGAATCGGGATTCCGTTCGTTTGAGGAATCCCGATGCCCCGCAAGTTGATGCTGGTGCTCGCCGCCACCGCCGCCCTCGCCGCGTGCAAGCAAGAACCCGAGGCGCCCGCTGCGGCGCCGGCTGCGGCCACGCCGTCCGCCGCCACCCACGCCTTCACCGCCGACATCACCGAGGGTGATTTCGCCGACATGGTGAAGACGCTGTCCTCCGACGAATTCGAAGGCCGTGCCCCGGGCTCGGCCGGCGAGGAGAAGACCGCCACCTACCTCGAGGCGCAGATGAAGCGCATCGGCCTGCAGCCGGGCAACAACGGCAGCTATTTCCAGGACGTGCCGATGGTGGAAACCACCGCGGACGAATCCGCCACCACGCTGAAGCTGACCACCTCCAAGGGCGCGCGCGACCTGGCGTTCGGCACCGACTACGTCATCGGCACCCGCACGGGCCAGACGGACGTCAAACTGGATGCCAGCGAGCTGGTGTTCGTTGGTTACGGCGTCGATGCGCCGGAGCAGGCGTGGAACGACTACGCCGGCCAGGACTGGACCGGCAAGACCGTCGTGATGTTCGTCAATGACCCGGGCTTCCACGGCAAGGACGAAACGCTGTTCGGCGGCAACCGCATGACCTACTACGGCCGCTGGACCTACAAGTTCGAAGAGGCCGCGCGCAAGGGCGCCGCCGCCGCGCTGATCGTGCACGACACCGCCGGCGCCAGCTACGGCTGGGACGTGGTGAAGAACTCCTGGGCCGGCCCGCAGTACGACCTGCCCGCCAAGGACGACCCCGAGAAGCGCATCCCGCTGCAGGGCTGGCTGAGCGCCGAGGCCGCCAAGCAGCTGTTCGCCGATGCCGGCCTGGACCTGGACGCCGCTTACGCCAATGCCGGCAAGCGCGGCTTCAAGCCGGTGCCGCTGAAGGCGCAGGTGTCCGCCTCGCTGAAGAGCAGCATCACCGAGAAGACCTCGCGCAACGTCATCGGCGTACTGCCGGGCGCCAGCAAGCCCGACGAAGCCGTGCTGTACATGGCCCACTGGGACCACCTGGGCAAGCATGAAGGCGAAGAGGGCGACAACATCTACAACGGTGCGGTCGACAACGCCACCGGCGTGGCCGGCATCCTGGAGATCGCCGAGGCGTTCGCCCACCAGGAGCCGAAGCCTGCGCGCTCGGTGGTGTTCGTGGCGGTGACCCTGGAGGAATCCGGCCTGCTCGGTTCCAAGTACTACGTCGCGCACCCGACCTTCCCGCTCGACAAGATCGCCGGCGTGATCAACCTCGACGCCATGAGCGTGGGCGGCAAGTCGCGCGACTTCGTCGTCACCGGCAAGGGCAACTCGCAGCTGGAAGACATGCTGAAGGTCTACGCCGACCAGCAGGGCCGCGTGCTCGCCGAGGAAGGCAACCCGGCCGGCGGCTACTACTTCCGCAGCGACCACTTCAACTTCGCCAAGGCCGGCGTGCCGGCGCTGTACGCCAAGGGCGGCAACGACCTGCTGGACGGCGGCATCGAAGCCGGCAAGGCGGCGAGCGAGGAATACGCGAAGCGCTACCACCAGGCCAGCGACGAAGTGCACGACGGCTGGAAGCTGGACGGCGTGATGCAGGACCTGCAGGCACTGTACGGCGTGGGCAAGGACCTGGCCGTCGAGAACACGTGGCCGACCTGGTACGACGGCAATCCCTTCAAGGCCGCGCGCGACGCGATGATGAAGGCGGAGCCGGCGAAGCAGTAAGCCGAGTTCCGATGCGATATCAAAACGGCGCCGAAAGGCGCCGTTTTCTTACCCTTCTCCCCGCCAGGCGGGGAGAAGGTACCCGGTTGGCGGATGAGGGGCGCGCGCGATGATGTTCCGCGCAATGTCTCTCCGCCATCATCGAACCCGGCAATGCGACCGCGCAGATTCAAGATGATGCCTCCGCTCGCCCCTCACCCGCCCTTCGGGCACCCTCTCCCCGCTGCGCAGGGAGAGGACAACCGCCCATGGACGCCTTGCCGCCGCACCCACTACCCTGCGCCATCCTCGGAGAAAAACGTCATGTCCATCGCTTACTGGTGCATCCTGGTCACCGCGCTGCTGCCATACCTGTGGGTCTTCATCGCCAAGCGCTCGGGCGAGCGCTACAACAACCGCAATCCGCGCGCGTGGGTCGCCAAGCAGGATGGCAACTACAAGGTGCAGCGTGCGAACGCCGCGCATCTCAACGGCTTCGAAGCGTTCCCTGCGTTCGTCGCCGGCGTGCTGATGGCGCAGCTGGCCGGGGTACCGGTCAGCCTGGTGACGCCGCTGTCGGTGGCCTTCGTGGTCGCCCGGATCTTTCACGGATGGTTCTATGTTGTGGACATGCACACGCTGCGCAGCCTGTCGTGGCTCTTGGGCATGTTGTGTGCCGTGGGACTCATGGTGCTGGCGGCGATGCGGGTGGCGTAAGTCGCTCCCTGTAGGAGCGACGTGAGTCGCGACCGCACGCCATGAAAGCCCGCTGACGTTTCAGGACAAAGAGCCTCACCGATACGACGGCTCTTGGTCTGACCCTTCCGGCATTTCGCTTCTCCGGTCGCGACTCACATCGCTCCTACAGAAGAGCACAGCTAGCGCAGATCTTCTTCCCACCCGAACAGCGCATACGCCTTGCGGAATTCCGCATCCAGCGGCGCCACCGCCTCGACACGGTCGCCCGTGGCCGGATGCGGAAACGACAGCCGCACCGCGTGCAGCAGCATGCGGTGCACGCCCTGCATGCGGAAGTGGCGGTTGTGCCGGCCATCGCCGTGGCTGGTGTCGCCGATCAGGTGATGGAACGCGTGTTTCAGGTGGCGGCGGATCTGGCGGAAACGCCCGGTCTCCGGCTGGCAGCGCAGCAGCGCGTAGCGTGACGTCGCGAAGTCGCCCGACGGCAGCGGCAGCTCGCCGGTCGCCAATCGGACGAAACGCGTCAGTGCCGGCTTCTTCTCCGGCTTGCCGGGGCCGCCATCGATGGGATGGTCGACGATGAAGTCCGGCTCCGGCCAGCCGCGACACACGGCCAGGTAGTCCTTCTCCACCTCGCGCGACATCAGCACTTTTCCCAGCGTGGAAGCGCTTTCGCGATCGAACGCCACCAGCAGGCAGCCGCTGGTGGCGCGGTCCAGCCGGTGGATCAGGAAGATCGGCTTGCCGAACTGCGCGCGCAGGCGATCGGCAACGAAGTCGGTCTCGCCGCGCGCAAGCTTGCTGTCGTGCGCCATGACGCCTGCGGGCTTGTTGACCACCGCGATGTGCGCATCGGCGTACAGCACGGGCAATGCACCGCCGTCCACATTCGTCTCACCGTAATCCATGAAGCTGCATGCCTGCCAAATCTGCGAAACTCGCGGTTCGCCGCACGCGATGGACGCACGCGGCCTCGAAGGAGGATTGAGGATGTCGTCACCCCGCTTCATTGTCGCACTCGGACTGGCCATCACGCTGGCCCTGGGCACACCCACCGCACTGCATGCACAGACGGCGGTACCGAAAGGCGTCGTCGCCGGCCCCAGTATCGAGGGCATCAGCGAGTACACCCTGTCCAACGGACTGCGGGTGCTGCTGTTCCCGGACGCCACCAAGCCCACCGTGACCGTGAACCTGGTCTACGGCGTGGGTTCGGTGCATGAGAACTACGGCGAAACGGGCATGGCCCACCTGCTGGAGCACCTGCTGTTCAAGGGCACGCCCACGCAGGCGGACATCAGCGGCGAAATGAAGAAGCGCGGCATCGACTTCAACGCCACCACCGGCCTGGACCGCACCAACTACTTCGCGTCCTTTCCCGCCAACACCGACACGCTGGAGTGGGTGCTGAAGATGGAAGCGGACCGCATGGTCCACTCGAATGTCGCCAAGAAGGACCTCGACAGCGAGATGACCGTGGTCCGCAACGAACTGGAGGCCGGCGAGAACAATCCCGGCGGCGTGCTGTTCCAGCGCATCCGCTCCACCGCCTTCCTGTGGCACAACTACGGCAACACCACCATCGGCACGCGCAGCGACGTCGAAGGCGTGCCGATCGACAAACTGCAGGCGTTCTATCGCCAGTGGTACCAGCCGGACAACGCGACCCTGATCGTCGCCGGCCGCATCGACAATGCCGATGTGCTGGCGCGCATCGCGCGCCACTTCGGCACGGTGAAGAAGCCCACGCGCCCGCTGCCGCGCTTCTACACCGTCGAGCCCGCGCAGGACGGCGAGCGCGAGGTCAACATCCGCCGCGTCGGCAACCTGCGTCTGGTCGCCGCCGCCTACCACGTGCCCGCCGTGGCGCACGCCGACAGCGCGCCCCTCAGCGTGCTGGCCAACGTGCTGGGCCACACGCCCGGTGGCCGCCTGCACAAGGCCCTGGTGGAAGGCAAGCTTGCCGCCGGCAGCGGCGCCAACAGCGAAGCGATGCGCGACCCCGGCCTGATGACCGTGGTGGCGGTGGTGCCGCCCGATGGCGACGCGACGAAGGCCGAAGCCGAACTGCTGAAGCAGGTCGAGCAACTGGCCGCGCAGCCCATCAAGCAGCAGGAAGTCGATGAGGCGAAGCAACGCATCGGCAATGCCTACGACCTGTACTTCACCGACGTCAACGCGGTCGGCATGGGCCTGTCCGAATTCCAGGCCGCCGGCGACTGGCGCCTGCTGTTCACCAGCCGCGACGCCATCGAGAAGGTGACGGCGGCCGACGTCAATCGCGTGGCTGCGGCCTACCTGAAGTCCGGCAACCGCACGCTGGGCCGCTTCATCCCGACGCCCACGCCCGAGCGCGTGGAGATTCCGGCCGCACCCGCCGTCGCCTCGCTGGTCGAGGGCTACACCGGCCGCGCCGCCGTCAGCACGGGTGAGCAGTTCGATCCCTCGCCGAAGAACATCGAGGCGCGCACGCAGACCTTCACGCTGGGCGACGGCCTGAAGGTGTCGTTGCTGCCGAAGAAGACGCGCGGTGGCACCGTCATCGTGGACGCGAACTTCCGCTTCGCCGACGAGGCCACGCTGACCGGTCGCGAAGGCGCCGCCGGCCTGGCGGGCGCGATGCTGATGCGCGGCAGCAAGACGATGACGCGCGCCCAAATCGACCAGCGGCTGGACCAGCTGAAGACCCAGGGCAACATCAGCGGCAGCCTGCAGGGCGCCAGCATCGGCCTGCAGACCCGCCGCGAACACCTGGCGGATGCCCTGGCGCTGGCTGCGGACGTCCTGCGTAATCCGACGTTCCCGCAGGAGGAGTTCGAGCAACTGCGC
>CAMPIO010000031.1 GCA_946886405.1 uncultured Pseudoxanthomonas sp. | reverse complement strand
TCATGAAAGTCCTCGGCATCGAAACCAGCTGCGACGAGACCGGCGTGGCCGTCTATGACACCGGTCTTTCCGGCGCGGCCGGGCTGCGTGCCCATGCGGTCTACAGCCAGATCGCCCTGCACGCCGAATACGGCGGGGTGGTGCCCGAGCTGGCCAGCCGCGATCACGTCCGCAAGCTGCTGCCGCTGATCCGGCAGACCCTGGCCGAGGCCGGCCTGACCACCGGCGACCTGGACGGGGTGGCCTATACGGCCGGTCCGGGCCTGGTCGGCGCCTTGCTGGTCGGGGCCGGCGTGGCCCGGTCCCTGGCGTGGGCGCTGGACGTGCCTGCCGTCGCCGTCCACCACATGGAAGGCCACCTGCTGGCGCCGCTGATGGAGGACGACCCACCGGAAGCACCGTTCGTCGCCCTGCTGGTATCCGGCGGGCATACCCAGCTGGTGGCCGTGGACGCCATCGGCCGCTACCGGCTGCTGGGCGAAACCCTGGATGACGCCGCCGGCGAGGCCTTCGACAAGACCGCCAAGATGATGGGCCTGCCCTACCCGGGCGGCCCGCAGCTCGCGGCGCTGGCAGAGAAGGGCACGCCGGGCCGGTTCAAGTTCGCGCGGCCGATGACCGATCGGCCCGGCCTCGATTTCAGTTTCAGCGGTCTGAAGACCCAGGTGCTGCTGGCCTGGCGCGACAGCGACCAGTCCGAGCAGACCCGGGCCGACATCGCGCGCGGCTTCGAGGATGCCGTGGTCGACACGCTGGCGATCAAGTGCGCGCGTGCGCTGGATGCGGCCGGCAGCGACGTCATCGTCATCGCCGGCGGTGTGGGCGCCAACAAGCGCTTGCGCGCGAAGTTGCAGGACCTGGCGGCGAAGCGCGGTGGCCGCGCCTGCTTCCCGCGGCCGTCCCTGTGCACCGACAACGGCGCGATGATCGCCTTCGCCGGCGCACTCCGGTTGGAAGCAGGCCAGCACGAGACCGCGGAAGTGAAGGTCACGCCGCGCTGGGACATGGCCACGCTGCCTGCCGTCGTAGCCGCTGGCTGACACGGCGCGGCGGGCAGATTCCGTTCAGGTTCAAGGCGGGGTGGCTAGGCTTTCCACTCCGCCAACCGACGTGCCTTCCTGCGCAATGCAGGACGACCAGGCATGCATGAACCATTTGAAGGGGTAACGGAATGACCGAACACCTGGACGCCCTGCGCGCGAGCCTTGCACCGTATCCATGGGCTTACACCGTCGTTGTCGCCTGCGCGCTTGTGTTGCTGGCGTGGCTGGCGAACTGGATCACCAAGCGCGTGCTGCTGCGTGGCCTGCGCCGCCTGCTCGCCACGCTGCCGTTCGGGCAGGGCGACCATCAGGTGCGCCTGCGGGTGATCCCGCGTTTGGCCAACGTGGTGCCCGCGGTGGTGCTGGCCGCCGGTGTCGCCTTCGTGCCAGACCTGCCCGCACTGCTGGTGACCGTGGTCCGCAACGTCTGTTTTGCTTTCATCATCCTCACGGTCGCGTTGGCCATCGCGGCGGCGCTCGACCTGGCCAACGAGGTGTACCAGCGCCGTCCGGATGCGGCCGACAAGCCGATCAAGGGCTACCTGCAGCTGCTGAAGATCATCGTGTTCGTCGTCGCGGCGGTACTCATGGTCGCCGCACTGATCGACCGCTCGCCGGTGATCCTGTTGTCGGGCCTGGGCGCGATGATGGCGGTGCTGATCCTGGTGTTCCAGGACACGTTGCTGTCGCTGGTGGCCAGCGTGACCATCAGCTCCAACGACATGGTGCGGGTGGGCGACTGGATCGAGATGCCCAGCCAGAACGCCGACGGCGATGTCATCGACATCGCGCTGCACACGGTGAAGGTGCAGAACTGGGACAAGACCATCACCACCATCCCCACCAAGAAGCTGATCAGCGACTCGTTCAAGAACTGGCGGGGCATGAGCGAATCCGGTGGCCGGCGCATCAAGCGCGCGATGCACCTGGACCAGAACAGCGTGCGCTTCCTGGGTGAAGGCGACCAGGCACGATTGCGGCGCTTCCGCTTGCTGGGCGACTACCTGCAGCGCAAGGGCGGCGAACTGGATGACTGGAACACTCGCCTCGCCGACCACGGCCGCGAGCCGGTCAACCAGCGGCGCATCACCAACCTCGGTACGTTCCGCGCCTACGTCGAAGCCTACCTGCGCGCGCATGTCGACATCCACGATGGCATGACGCTGCTGGTGCGCCAGCTGCCGCCGGGGCCGACCGGCTTGCCGCTGGAGATCTACTGTTTCACCCGCACCGTGGCGTGGGGGAAATACGAGGGTATCCAGGCCGACATCTTCGACCACCTGCTGGCGATCCTGCCGGAGTTCGGACTGCAGGTATTCCAGCAACCGGGAGGAGCGGACGTGCGCCGGCTGCAATCACCGGACATGGCGGCCGTCGCGGCGGTTTCGGGCTGAGGCCGGCGGCGGATTGCGCGTACCATTCCCGCTCCCGCATCCCGAGCTCCCCATGGACATCGTTTTCATCGAAGACCTGCGCATCGAGACCGTCATCGGCATCTACGACTGGGAGCGCGGCATCCGCCAGACCGTCGCGCTCGACGTGGAGATGGCCTTCGACAACCGCGTGCCGGCGGCGAGCGACGACATCGCGCATACGCTGGACTACAAGGCGGTATCGAAGCGACTGATCTCGTTCGTCGAGGCGGCGAACTTCGGACTGGTCGAGACGCTGGCAGAGCAGTGCGCGACGATCATCCGCGAGGAGTTCGGCGTGGCGTGGGTGCGGCTGAAGTTGAGCAAGCCGGGCGCCGTTACCGGCGCACGCAACGTCGGCGTGTTGATCGAGCGCGGCGTGCGTCCGGCTTGACCATGGGAAAGGCCTACCTCAGCCTCGGCAGCAACGTGGAACCCGAGCGCCACCTGCGCGTCGCCGTTGCGGCGCTTCGCGAACGCTTCGGCGACGTGGTGCTGTCGCCCGTCTACCGCACGCGCTCGGTGGGTTTCGACGGTACCGACTTCCTCAATGCTGCCGCAGTGGTCGACAGCGACCTGGATCCGCTCGCGCTGAACGACTGGCTGCATGCACTCGAAGATGCGCATGGACGCGACCGTAGCGGCCCACGGTTCTCCGACCGCACGCTCGACATCGACATCGTGTTCTACGACGACCTGGTGATGCAGGGGCCGGGCAATCTGCGCCTGCCGCGCGACGAGCTGAAGCACGCGTTCGTGTTGCTGCCGCTGGTGGACATCGCACCGGACATGATCGATCCACGCAGTGGCCGCACGCTGGCGGCGCTGTGGCGCGAGCATCCCGACCACGACACGCCGCCGCAGCCGGTGCCGCTCCCGTAGCGTGCGCCATGCGCACGACCGCGAGACCTTCACTCGCGAGCGCGCCGTATCATCCACCAAGGCCGGGGCCGGCCACCGCGGTCGTGCGCATGGCGCACGCGACGGCTCAGCGGATGCCGCGTCCGCCGTCCACGCGGATCACCTGGCCGGTGACATAGCCCGCCGCATCGCCGAGCAGCCACGCCACGGTGCCGGCGATGTTGTCCGGCTCGCCGGCACGCGCCAGTGGCGTTTGCGCCAGCAGGCTCGCCTGCACGTCCGCATCGATGCCGGCGTCGGGCCACAGGATGGCGCCTGGCGACACGGCGTTCACGCGTACGTCCGGTGCCAGCGAGACGGCTAGCCCCCGCGAGACCGCCAGCAGGGCAGCCTTCGAGGCGGCGTACACCGCAAGGTCCGCGCGCGGCCTGTCCGCATAGATGTCGGCGATGTTGACGATCGCCCCCCGGGAGGCCCGCAGATGCGGGGCGGCGGCCTGCGCCAGGAAGAACGGTGCACGGGCGTTCACCGCGAACAGCTCCTCCCATTGCGCCGGTGTCGCCGTACCGGCCGGCGTGGGATAGAACGCGGAGGCGTTGTTGACCAGGGCATCCAGACGGCCGTAGTGGCCTACGGTCTTCGCCACCAGTTCGGGCAGCCGGTCGAAGGCAGCCAGGTCCGCCTGCAGCGCCAGCGTGCTGTGGCGGCGTACCGCTTCCAGATCGCTGGTCAGCACCTGCATGTCGGCCATCGAGCCGCGGCAGTGCAGGGCCAGGTCGTAACCGTCGGCGTGCAGGCGGCGCGCAATGGACGCACCGATACGGCGGGCAGCACCGGTGATCAGGACGACGCGACGTGCGGTGGACATAAAGGACTCCGGGCCGAGGACGATCATTCTCCCTGCTTTGCACCGGAATGGCGCAAGGTCGCGCCGGAATTGTGAGTCGAATGATCGGCCCCACGCATGCTTGACGGCATGCACACTCTCGCGGCATGTTGCGACGCATCACCTCTTGCCGGATGTGCCGGCCAGGGATACCAGGAAGGCGAATGGACTGGGCGAAGTACCGCACCACGACCTTTGACGAACTGATCCAGGCCGATGGACGGCCGCGACCGGCAGCGCGCCGGTTGGTGGAATATCTCGCCGGGCTGTCCGGTCGCGAACTCGCCGAGCGCCAGCTCGCCGCCGACGTGGTGGCGCGCGTGCAGGGCATCACCTTCACCGTGTACTCCGACGGCCGCAACGTCGACCGCACGCTGCCGTTCGATCTGATTCCGCGGATCATCCCGCTCAGCGAATGGCAGCGCACCGAAGCCGGTCTGAAGCAGCGCATGCGCGCGCTGAACCTGTTCATAGGTGACATCTACGGCAAGCAGCAGATCATCAAGGACAAGGTGTTCCCGGCGATGCTGCTGAAGGACTCGGTGAACTTCCGCGAACAGTGCGTCGGCATCACGCCGCCGCTGGGCGTGTGGGCGCACATCTGCGGTTCCGACCTGGTGCGCGATGGCGATGGCACGCTGTATGCGCTGGAAGACAACCTGCGCATCCCCAGCGGCGTCAGCTACATGCTGGAGAACCGCATGGTAGCCA
The DNA here is from genome assembly GCA_946886405.1 of uncultured Pseudoxanthomonas sp. The sequence goes on along the minus strand of CAMPIO010000031.1, from coordinate 30,280 downwards.
AGCGCGTGTTCCCGGAGCTGTTCGAAACCAGTTCCATCCTGCCGGTCGACGAGTATCCGAGCCAGCTTTACGACACCTTGGCCGCGCTGTCGCCGCGTCCGGGCGACACGCCGGTGATCGCGTTGCTGACGCCGGGCGTGTTCAACAGCGCCTATTTCGAGCACGCGTACCTCGCGCAGGCCATGGGCATCGAGCTGGTCGAAGGCGATGACCTGTTCGTCGCCGACGATGACTGCACCTACATGCGTACCGTCTACGGGCCGAAGCGGGTGGACGTGATCTACCGGCGCGTGGACGACCTGTTCATCGATCCGGAAGTCTTCCACCCGGACTCCGTGCTGGGCGCACCGGGACTGATCCGCAGCTGGCGCGCGGGCAAGGTGGCGCTGGCCAACGCGCCCGGTGCCGGCGTAGCCGACGACAAGGTGGTCTTCGCCTACGTGCCGAAGATGATCAAGTACTACCTGGACGAGGACCCCATCCTCCCCAACGTGCCGAGCTACCTGTGCCACAACGCGAAGGAGCGCAGGTACGTGCTGGAGAACATCGAGAAGCTGGTGGTCAAGCCGGCCAATGAATCCGGCGGTTACGGCATGCTGATCGGGCCGCGCTCGACCAAGCGCCAGCGCGAGAAGTTCAAGGCGCTGATCGAGGCGAATCCGCGCAACTACATGGCGCAGCCGACCCTGGCGCTGTCCACGGCGCCCATCGTGACCAAGCTGGGGCCATCGCCGCGACACATTGATCTGCGCCCGTTCGTGCTGTCGCGCCAGGACACCTATGTCACCACCGGAGGATTGACCCGCGTGGCGATGGTGAAGGGATCGCTGGTCGTGAATTCCTCGCAGGGCGGCGGCGCCAAGGACACCTGGGTCGTGGATCTGTCCGACCATGACGAGGAGGCCACCTGATGCTGTCGCGGGTTGCGGACAACCTCTACTGGTTCAGTCGCTACGTACGGCGCGCGGAGAACACCGCGAGGCTGGTCGGCGTGGGCAGCCAGTTGCAGCTCGACATGCCGCGCTCGGTGCGCTTCGCGTGGCGGCCGATGATCGAAACCGTGGGTGCGGGCGAGTGCTTCGAGCAATGCCATCCGGATGCCGGTGATGCGGCCGGCGATGTGGACGTGATCCGCTTCCTGCTGCTGGACGAGCGCAATCCGTCGTCGCTGTGGAGTACGGTGGATGCGGCGCGGGAGATCCTGCGCAGCATCCGCGATACGCTGCCGCAGGATGTATGGGAAGCCATCAACGACCTGCATCTCTACATCGCCGCGCACGGTGAGCGCAGCCTGAGCCGCCGCTACCGGCTCGATTTCCTGCAGCGCATCGTCGACGGCTGCCTGAAGGTTTCCGGCCTGCTCAGCGCGAACGTCAGTCGCGACATCGGTTACCAGTTCCTGCGGCTGGGCACGGCGCTGGAGCAGGCCGACATGACCACGCGCATCATCGATGCCGGCGCCTCCGGTCTGGTCACCCCGCGCAACGAAGACGACCGCGAAGCCTTCCAGAACATGCAGTGGATGAGCGTGCTGCGCTCACTGGCCGGCTACCAGATGTTCCGCCGCCACGTGCGCCAGCGCGTCACCGCCGAACTGGCGCTGCGCTTCCTGCTGCAGAACAACGAGTTCCCGCGCAGCGTGCAGTTCTGCCTGGCGCGCGTGCAGAGCGTGCTGCCCACCATGCCCCCACGCCCGGGCGTGGATCGCCATCTCAACCGCGTGATGGGCATGACCCGCAATGCGGACCCTGCCGTGCTGGCTGCGCGCAATCCTGCGCAGTTCATGGACCAGATCCAGGTGCATCTCAGTGCATTGCATGATGCGATCGCGGAAGGTTACTTCCACGGGTGAGACCTGCTCTTCCGTAGGAGCGACGTGAGTCGCGACCGCACGGCTGACGTGTCGATCAACGTTGAAGGCATGCACAGCGGCTGTCGTCCCGTGCTCTTGCGTGACCGTAACGTCAGCAACGTCCGGGTTCGCGGTCGCGACTCACGTCGCTCCTACAAGAAAGCGGAGCGGTTACTGCTGCCCCTGCGCGTCGCCGGGATCCTGTCGCGACGGCGCGCGCCGTGGCGGCATTACCGGCAACGGACCGGATGACGGCTCCGGCTCGCGCTGCGGCTCCCACGGGAAGCGCGGCAGGCCGTGCACGGCGGCTTCCAGCTTGCGTGACCAGGTGTCGTGGATTTCGGCGTACAGGGGCGTGTCCGCTTCCAGCCGCATCTGCTGGCTGATCTTCAGGTCGCCGTTGCGCACCAGTGCAATATCCACCGGCATGCCGACCGACAGGTTGGAGCGGATAGTGGAATCCAGCGAGACCATCGCACAGCGGGCAGCATCTTCCAGGGGGGTTTCCGGGCGGATGATGCGATCGAGGATGGGCTTGCCGTACTTCGATTCGCCGATCTGCAGGTAGGGCGTTTCAGGCGAGGTCGCGATGCAGTTGCCGAGCGGATACACCAGGTACAGGCCGGGACGCTCACCGGCGATCTGCCCACCGAGGATGAGCGTGGACTGCACGTTCACACCACTCTGCTGCAGATCGCCGCTCATCTTCACCTGGCTGGCCACCAGCATCTCGCCGACGTATTCGGCCACTTCGTACAGGTGCGAGAACGTGCGGAGGCTGCGCGTCGCGCCTGGATCGTCGATGTCGCGTTGCAGCCGGGACAGAGTCAGTTGCGTGGTGGCCAGGTTGCCGGCCGACATGATGACGAACACGCGGTCGCCGGGCCATTCGAACACATGCATCTTGCGGTAGACGCGGACGTCGTCGAAGGAAGCGCTGGTGCGCGTATCCGCGGCGAAGACCAGGCCTTCGTTGACTTCGATGCCGACGCAATAGGTCATGGCCTGTCCGTTGCTGCTGTGCATCACGATTCTATGCGCGCCTCCCGGGGTTGGCTAGGCCCGGCGTTGCAGTGTGAAACGACCCGTACAATGACGTGCTCTCTTGCTCCTGGTGCGCCATGCACGCCGATCTGCCCGTTCCCGACGCCACTGCGCAGGCCCACAGTGCGCAACTCGCCGCCCTGATCCGTGCCGAGCTCGGGGCCGAGGGCGGCAGCATCCCGTTCTCGCGCTTCATGGAGCGCAGCCTGTATGCGCCGGGCCTGGGCTACTACAGCGCGGGCAGCACCAAGTTCGGTGAGGCCGGTGATTTCACGACGTCGCCGGAGCTGGGGCCATTGTTCGCCAGTTGCGTGGCGCAGGCGGTAGCCCCCGTGATGCAGCAACTGGGCCCTGAGGCGGCGTTCGTGGAGATCGGTGGCGGCAGTGGCGCGTTCGCCGAGATCATGCTCAAGCGTCTGCTCGAACTGGACGCGCTGCCCGCACGCTACGCGATCCTCGAACCCAGCGCGGACCTGCGCGAGCGACAGCGCGAGCGGCTCGGTCAGCGTCTTATTCCGCCGGTGTTCGACCTGGTGGAATGGCTGGATGGTCCGCCATCCGACGCATGGAATGGCGTGCTGTTCGCCAATGAAGTGATCGATGCCCTGCCGACACCGCGCTTCACGCTGCGCGATGGCGAGGTGTTCGAAGAGGGCGTGGCGCTGGATGACGCAGGACGTTTCGTGCGTACCGATCGTCCGGCCGACGCCCTCCTTGCCGCTGCGGTACGGCATGTCGAGCGATACATCGAACATCCCTTCCCCGACGGCTATCGCTCCGAGTTGCTGCCACAGCTGCCGTACTGGATCCAGGCGGTGATGGGGGGGCTGGACAAGGGCGTGATGCTGTTCGTCGACTACGGCTATACGCGTCGGGAGTTCTACCAGCCGGATCGCGACGATGGCACGTTGCGTGCCTACTACCGCCATCGCGTGCACAACGATCCCTACCTGTGGCCAGGACTGCAGGACATCACCGCGTCGGTCGACTTCACCGCACTGGCCGAGGCCGGCACGCAGGCGGGCTTCGATCTGGCGGGTTACACCACGCAGGCGAACTTCCTGCTCGGCAACGGGTTGCAGGAACGCTTGAATGAAGCCGAAGGGCGTGCGGACGAGACCACGCTGCTGCGCCTGCGCAACGAGGCCAAGCGGCTGACGCTGCCGAGCGAGATGGGGGAGCGCTTCCAGGTGATGGGCTTCTCCAGCGACGTCGAGTTCGGCACGGCGTTCCTGTTCAACGACCTGAGCTGGCGGCTGTGAGCGACGCGCCTGCACTCAAACCGTTCCATCGCCCCCGTCTGTGGCTGGGCCTGTGGCTGCTTGCCATCGTCAGCGTGATCGTGCTGTCGCTGGTGAACCTGAGTGGATTGCCGCCGGTACCGGAAGGCGGCGACAAGGTGGAGCATTTCCTCGCCTACGCGCTGCTTTCGGCGTCGGCCGTGCAGCTGTTCGCCAGACGCGGTGCCTGCCTGTTCATCGCATTGCTGCTGGTCGTACTTGGCGTCGGGCTGGAATTCGCGCAGGGCGCGCTGACCACCACGCGCATGGCCGATCCCCGCGATGCGCTGGCCAACACGCTGGGCGTTGTGGTGGGCCTGCTGACGGTCTTCATGCCGCTGCGACACGTATTGCAGAGGCTGGACGCCCGCTTCAAGCCCGCATCCAGCCTGTAGGAGCGCCCCACGGGCGCGATGCTTTTCGCCTGCCCTCGCTGCAAAGCCAGAAGCATCGCGCCCATGGGGCGCGCCTACAAAGGCGCATCCAGCTCTGAATAAGCACCGGGCGCGACGGGCGCAGGACGTGCCGGCGCCCGTCGTTTGGCGCGGATCAGCGCGGCTGCAGCGTGATGCGATCCAGCACCCACATCTGCGGGCGTGTGTCGCCGGTGAAGCGTACGCACAGATCCTGCTTGCCGGTGGTGCCGGCCGGCAGTGCCGCTTCGAGATCGAGGAAGCCATCGCCGTTCGGCGCGGCCGGCAGCGGTACCGTCGCCAACGTGTGCCCCTTGCAGCCGCCGCCCAGGATTTCCAGTTCGCCCAGCGGCGATTTCGCCGGTTCGAAGTTGCGGTTCGGCTCGTCGTGGGCCAGCTGGAAGTAGTAGGGGATGCGACCCGCGCGCACCTTGATCGAGGCAATGCCGTCCAGGTCGGCCTGGTTCCACTGCCAGCACGGATAGAAGATCGTCGCGTTGAAGATCGCGCGTTCGCCGTCGGCCGGGCCATCGTCTTCGAGGCGCAGCAGCAGACGACCGGCATCCGGGCACACGCCCATCGCTTCGTCGGTGCGCGTCAGCAGCGACGCCGGCGTGATCTCGAACGTGGAAGACGGTGCCAGTGCGCGACCATCGGCGAACGCGGCGGCACGCACGGTGGTCGGCAGCTTCACGTCCAGCGGCGTGGCGAACGTCGGCGAGGCCTGCGTCGGCGCGCTGCCGTCGGTGGTGTAGTGCACGGGGTAAACGAGCGGATTGGACAGCGTAACCTTGGCGGTGCCGGCCTTGCGGTCCTCTTCGATCGCGATCAACGGTTCGAACGGCGTCTTCGCATAGCCCAGGCCGATGGCGTCGTAGCGCTTCAGCTGCGTGGGCAGGCGGGCGGTGAAGCTGGCGAAATCCTTCTTCGCCGCCGGCGTCCAGCCGGTTTCCGCCACGGCGGCCAGGCGCGGGAAGGCGTTGTGCTGCAGGCGGGCGAACGTACGCGTGTGCTCGGTCCACAGGTTGGCCTGGATGCCGAGGATGTGGTGGCGCTGGCTTTCCTCCAGTTCCGCCGGCACCGGATCGAAGCCGTAGACATCCTGCAGCGTGATCAGTGCGGGGCGCCCCGGGGGTTCGTTCGGCGAGGCGGTCTGCAGATAGTCGAGGTAGGTCTTGTTGGACGGCGACATCACCACGTCGTGGCCCTGGCGTGCAGCCTGCAAGCCCCCTTCGATGCCGCGCCACGACATCACCGTGGCTTCGGGCGGCAGCTTGGCTTCCAGGATTTCGTCCCAGCCGATCAGGCGCTTGCCATGCGCAGAGAGGTACTTCTCAAGGCGTTCGACCAGATAGCCCTGCAGGTCCATCTCGGTCTTGGCGCCCACCTGGCGCATGCGCGCCTGTTCGCGCGCGGAGGCTTCCCACTGGTCCTTGACTGCTTCGTCGCCGCCGATGTGCACATAGGTGCCGGGGAACAGCGCAACGACTTCGCCGAGCACGTTCTCGAGGAAGGTGATCGTCGGCTCTTCGACGTTGACCAGGTTCGGGAACACGCCCCATTCGTTCGACGGCACCAGCGGCGTGTCGATCGAGCCAAGCTCCGGATACGCGGAAATCGCGGCGGTCGCATGGCCCGGCACGTTGATCTCGGGCACCACGGTGATGTGGCGTTCGGCGGCGTACTTCACCACGTCGCGGATCTGGTCCTGCGTGTAGAAGCCGCAGTACGGGCGCGGCTCACCGGTCTTGGGATCCTTGCCGCCGTCGCCGGCGGGAATGCGGCAGCCACCGATCTCCGTGAGCTTCGGGTACTGCTTGATCTCGATGCGCCAGCCCTGGTCGTCGGTCAGGTGCCAGTGCAACGTGTTGAGCTTGTGCAGCGCCATCGCGTCGATGATCTTCTTGACGTCCTCGACCTGCTGGAAGTGGCGTGCGGGATCCAGCATGAAGCCGCGCCAGCCGAAGCGCGGGGCGTCTTCGATGTGCAGGGCGGGTAGCGTGACGCGGCCCTTGTCGCCCTGGGTGACGAGCTGCCACAGCGTCACCGCGCCGTAGAACAGGCCGCGCTCGTCATGCGCCTTCACCGTGATGCCCTCGGACGTCACGTCGAGCGTGTAGGCCTCCGGGCTCTGCGTGTCGCTCGTGGCAGGCGCCAGCACGAAGCGGATCGTGCCCTTGCCTTCGTCCTGCGTCGTGACCAGCGCAGGGCCGCCTGCCGATTGCAGGTAGGTCGCGAACTGTTGCGCGACGCGTGTTGCCGCCTCGCCGCTGGCGGACAGGCGCGTGTCCGCGCTGATAGTGAAGCGGCCTTCGCCTGTCTGCAGTGACGCAGGCGCCGGAATCAGTGAAGGCGTGATCGGAGCGGATGTGGCGGTATCCGCGGCGGTATCGCCGGATGGCTTCTTGCAGCCGGACAGCGCCAGCAGGGCAAAGGCCAGTCCGGCCAGGGCGCGATGGGCGATGGGTCGTTTCATCGGTGTCCTCGATAGCAAGGGGCACAGCATGCCCCAAAAAAAAGCGGGCCCGGACAAGTCCAGGCCCGTGAGGGAACAGCAATCCGCCGAAGCGGTGGAGAGAACTCAGAACTGGAAGCGCAGCGAAGCCATGTAGCGACGGCCGGTGCGGTAGGCGCCACGGGTCAGGCGTTCGTCGGTGGCGTAGCTGTGGTAGACCTCGTCCAGCAGGTTCATGCCTTCGAGGCTGATCGTCATGACGTCGTTGATCTTGAAGCCCACGGACGCATCCAGCGACGCATAGTCGCGGGTCCACAAGTCATCGCCGCGGTCCACCTGGGTGAAGTACTTGGAGCGCCAGGAGTAGGTGATGCGCGCGTTCCAGCGTTCGTTCTCGAAGAACGGGCTGATGTTGACCTGGTTCTCCGAGTTGTACGGCAGCGGGCGACCGGTATCCGATTCGGCATCGGCATACGTGTAGTTGGCGATCACGCCCAGACCATTGTCGAAGTTCTGCTGGTAGGCCAGCGCCACGCCCTTCACCTTCGCCGAGCCGGCGTTGAACGGACGGGCTACCTGGTAGGTGGTGTCCGCCTGCTGCGCCTGGTTGAAGTGCACTTCCGGACGCGTCGATACCAGGATGTAGCTGCCGATGTCCTTGTAGAACACTGAGCCTGACAGGATCGCGTTGTCGGCGAAGTACCACTCGGCCGCGGCGTCCAGGTTGGTGGACTCGTACGGGTCCAGGTCCGGGTTGCCGCCGCCGCCGGTCAGGGTCTGGTCGCCCAGCCACAGGTACGTCGACATGTCGCCGTAGTTCGGGCGCGAGATCACCTTGGCCGCCGACGCACGCAGGACCAGTTCTTCGGTCGCTTCGAACACCAGGTTCACGTTGGGCAGGAAGTCGTTGTACTTCTTCTTGGTGCTGGCCCACGCATACGACGTGGCCGGGCACGGGCTGACGTTGACCGTGCAGGCCCAGCTGCCGCTGTCCGACTCGGTCTGCACGTAGCGCACGCCGACGTTGCCGCGCAGGCGGTCCCAGCTGAAGTCGGCCTGCACGTAGGCGGCCTTGATGTCTTCCTCGATCGTCCACGTGTTGGCGGCGAAAGACGGATCGTTGAAGGTGCTCGGGGTCGGCATGGTCTGCCACGGGGCTAGCCAGTCGCCGCTGAGGATGTAGTCCGCCAGTGCCCAGCCGTCGATGGTGAAGCGGTTGTTGAGATCGCCCACGCCGCTGAAGCCGCTCAGGTAGTTGCTCGGCAGCGGACGCGGACTGAACTGCGAGGCCGAAGCGTCACCGTAACCGGCCACCGCGGCCAGCGACACGCCGCCCATCACCTGCGAGGTCTCGTGGCTGCGCTGCTTGTAGCCGAAGCGCACCTGGTAGATCGGGGAATCCAGCTTGATGCCGAAATCGACCTGGCCGTAGGTCTCTTCGTCCTTGGTCGGTTTGAAGACGATGTTGCCGCCCCAGCCCGGGTTCCAGGTCGCGGCGCTGTTCGGGTTGCTGCCCCAGCCGCCGTCCATGCGGAACGCGGTCGGGTCGAGGAACGGATTGGCGCCATGGAACACCACGCTGCCCGGATTGCCCGGCGCGCCGCTGATGTCATACGTGTAGTCCGACCAGTTGAGGAACTCGCCGAACACCTGCTGGCCGGTTCCGCCCGTGGCCTCGCTGGTGCCCAGTTCGGCGGAGGCGAACCAGCGCTCGCCGTTCCATTTCGCCTTCAGGTCGTATGAGTCGGTCTCGACGGTCGCCTTGCGGTTGATCAGGTCGTAGACCACCAGCGCGTTGTCGAACGTGCCGCGCGTGATGACGCCGTCCTCGATGGTGACATCGGTCAGGTTCATCAGGCCGTTCCACGCGTTGCCCATGAAGGCGAACATCGAGTGGCTCATGTTGTCGTAGCCGGCTTCGACCTTCAGTGCATTGAATTCGATGTCCAGCTCTTCGACCGGCTTGAACTGCAACGCCAGCGAATACGTGTCGCGCTTGCGTTCCTGTTCGAAGTAGTGCGCGCTCAGCGAGTTCGGGCCCCGCGCGGTCAGATTGTTCTGCAGCGTGTCTTCACATGCATCCACGCAGACCTGAGGCTTCGGCGCGCCGACCGACCAGTCCATCGGGCGGTTGTTGACCGAACCGCCACCGCCTTGGCCATCGCGGTAGTCGAGCGCACTGACCGAACCGTAGGATTCCACGCCGTCGCGGCGGATGTTCTCGGTGGAGGTCTGCGCCGATACCAGGACGCCGAACGTGCTGGCATCGTTCTTCCAGCTGTACATCAGCGACGCCTGCGGGTCGTCCTTCTTCACGCGGTCGTTCCACAGGTAGCTGACCTGGCCCGACACGCTGTTGGCTTCCAGGTCCAGCGGCTTGCGCGTGGTGACGATCACCGTGCCGCCGATGGAGCCTTCGTCGATGTGCGCTTCGGGCGACTTGTAGACCTCGACCTTGCCGACGATCTGCGGTGCCAGCAGCGAGTAGTTGAACGTGCGGCCCGGCTGGTCGGCGATGAACCAGTCGGCCGACGCGACCGTCTGGCCATTGAGCAGCGTGCGGTTCAACGCCGGATCGGTACCCAGGATGCTGACCTTTTCGCCCTGGCCGAACGCCTTGTCGATGGTCACGCCGGGAATGATGGTCATCGCTTCGGCCACGTTGGTGGCCGGGAACTTGCCGACGTCTTCCGCCGTGATGACGTCGATGATCGCATCGGAGTTGCGCTTGGTATCCAGCGCCTGCTGCAGGCTGGCGCGAATACCGACGACGGTGACGCGATCGAGTTCGGTCGCATCGTCGGTGGCCGCCGCGGGCGCGGCGGGCGCAGTGGCTTCCTGTGCCTGGGCATGCATGGCGAAGCCCAGACACGTCACGATGGCGGCGGATAGAACAGTCTTGCGGTGCTTCATGATGTCTCTCCCATCATTGCTCGAAGAATGTACGGCCCGGTCCTGCGGCCGCTTGCGATGTGCCGGGTGGCGTCCCCACGCCATGCCCGTGATGCGCCTGTTCCGGCGCTCCCCTGGTTTTCTCCCATGCCGGCGCGGGGGCGCCGGTGCCCCGGCACGAGGCCGGGGGTACTACGGTGAAGCGCCAGCGGCAGGCGGATGCGCCCGCCGCTGGTGGTGCATGCATCAGAACTTGAAGCGGAAGTTCAGGTAGTACTGGCGGCCGTTGCTGTAGAACGCATGCGGCAGGTAACCGGGCACCGCGTCGTTTTCCGTGTAGTACTTCAGTTTCGGGTTGTTGAGGTTCAGGCCGTCCAGGCTGATCGTCAGCCAGTCGGTGGCCTTGAAGCCGAGCGATGCCGACACCGTGGCGAAGTCATCCTGGTAGAAGTTGTCGGCGCGGCTGACGCCGGCATAGAACGAGCTGCGGTAGCTGTAGTTGATGCGGGCGTTGAAGCGATCGTTCTCGTACCAGGCGGAGAAGTTGTACGTGTTCTCCGAGGTGCCGTTGAGCGGCTTGCCGCCGTCAGCTTCGCCATCCACGTAGGTGTAGTTGGCGTTGATGCCGAAGTTGTCGCCGATCGGCTGCTCGTAAGTCAGCTCGACGCCGCGTGCCTTGCCGTTCGAGTTGACCGGGATCGACACCAGGTAGTCGCTGTAGACGTCGGTGCCGGCCGCCTGGCTGGCCTGCTGGTCCTTGTACTGCACGATCACGTTGCCGAAGTCGACGTAGCCGTCCATATCCATCGAGAACACGCTGGCGGCCAGCAGGGCGCGCGGGGCGAAGTACCATTCCAGCGACGCGTCGAAGTTGGTCGACACCAGCGGGTCGAGGTTCGGGTTGCCGCCGCTGCCCTCGTGCGTCAGGTCGTTCAGCGTCAGCGAGCCGGCCAGCGCGGAGAAGTCTGGGCGGGTCATGGTCTTGCTGCCCGATACGCGCGCCACCAGAGTGTCGGTCAGCTCGAACTTGAAGTTCACGCTGGGCAGCAGCTCGTTGTAGTCGTTGTTCACCACGACCGGCAGGTAGTCGCCGAACGCCGAGCCCACCACGGCACCGGGGATGCCGGAGTTGGGCAGCAGTCCCTGGTTGTAATGCACATCGGTCTGCGTCCGTACATAGCGCAGGCCGGCATTGCCGCTCCAGCGGTCGCCACGGAAGTTCAACTGCGCATACACCGCGTTGATGTCTTCCTTCACGCCGTAGACGTCGGAGAAATAGAAGCGCTCCGGGTTGTTGCGGTTGGCGAAGCGGGCGTTGATCTCGGCCAGCTGAGCGGGCGTGTAGTACCAGATGCCCGACGGCACGTTGCCGCCCACGCCGAAGTCGCCGGGGTACGCGCCGCCTGCCGTCGGATACGCCGCGATGTCGGTCCAGTTGGTGGCCCAGTTGGGACCCTGCGCGAGCGAGAAGTCGTTGCTGCGCTCATGCGTGGCATAGCGGTAGCCGAAGTCCAGCGAGGACAGGGTGTCGTTGTCGAAGAAGAACTGGCCATCCGCCGACGCCCAGTCTTCCTTGTCCAGCACGTCGATGCCCTGCGCACCGAAGATCCAGCCGCTCTGCGGCAGGTGGTTCGCCGCGGTATTGGTGCCGCCCAGCGACCAGTCGATCGGATTGCCGACGCCGTTCATGCTCCAACTCGCGCCGGCATTGCCGGCGATGCCGGTTTCCAGCACGTCCTGCGTGGGGCTGCTGCCCCGGCCCTTGGTGGAGCCCAGCTGGAAGACGAACTTCAGTGCATCGCTCGCATTCCACTCCGCATCCAGGGCGATGTACTTGGAGGTGGATTCGGCGCCCGGTCGGGAGATCATGTCGTACACACCGTACGGCGTGACGGTCGTGCCGCCGGTGACCGGCGCGTAGGTGGCGCTGGTCAGCACGCCGTTCTCAATGGTGTAACTGCTTGGGGCGCGCGCGTTAATGAACTGGCTGGCCCACATCATGTAGTTGCGGTTGTAGTTGTCCGCCTTGAGGCGCGAGTAGAACGCGTTGACGTTCAGCGTCAGGTTGTCGGTGACCTTGGCCTCGATGTTGGCCACGCCACCCTGGCGCTTGCGTACCTGCTCGAACAACGCGGCGCCGATCAGGTTGGGGTACAGCACGCCCACCAGGTCCGGATTGCTGGTCGCCACGGGGGTACGGGTGACGCCGTCCGCTTCAAACTCCGCGATAGTGCCGTAGCCGCCCACCACTTCCTGGCCATCGCGACGCAGGCTGCGCTCCTCGTTGAACACCTGCACCAGGAAGCCGGCCGTGCCTTCATCGTTGCGCCAGTTCAGCAGCGCATCGAGTTGCGGCTTGGTGTCGCCCGGCAGGTCGGAATGGACCGCGCCGATCGAGCCCTGGATCGTCAGCGGCTCGGCGAACTGCAGCGGACGGCGGGTGATGATGTTCACCGAACCGGCGGTGCCGCCTTCGACCAGCTTCGCTTCGGAGGTCTTGTGCACCACCACGCGGTCGACGATCTCGGACGGATACAGCGAGTAGCTCACGCTGCGGCCGACATTGCCCACCTGGCTGAGCACGAACCAGTCGCCGGTGCCGATGCCGTGGCCGTTGACCAGCGTCTGGGTGAGGCTGGGATTGGTGCCGCGCAGGCTGACGCGGTCGGCTTCGTCGAAGCCGCCTTCGCTGGCGCTGGACGACGCGATGTTGACGCCGGGCAACTGGCGCAGCGTGTCGGCCACGTTCTTGGCCGGCAGCTTGCCGATGTCCTCGGCGGTGACGACTTCGACGTGCGTGGCGGCGTCGCGCTTGGCGTCGAGCGCTTTCTCGATGCTGCCGCGGATGCCGGTGACGACGACGGTGTCGAGGTCGGTGGCCGTCGTGTCGGCCGGCGCGGCGTCCTGCGCGTTGACCTGCACGGCCATGCCGAGGCACGTCACGATGGTGGCCGAAAGGATGGATCTGCGGTACTTCATGGTTTCTCTCCGATCTGCTTGAGTGTCGGCAGCCATCGCTCTCGCTGTTCCGCCGTGCCTGGTATCGCGTTGTTCCATCGGCGGCGTGCCAGCCCTGGCGCCACCGCTACCGCCTGCGCCTGTACCGGCGCCTCTTCTCGTCACTCGTCGTGCTCTTGCCCGAGGTACCACCGGGCCGCGCCGATCACGCCCAACTGCCCGTGCTCCACTAGCTTCACGGGAATGCGCTCCAGCGCTTCGCGCATCGATCCCTTGTTGAGGAACCGCGACACGAAGCTGCTTTGGATCAGGAAATCGCGGATCTTCGGCAGGATGCCGCCCGCGAGGTACACGCCGCCCTGTACGCCGTACAGCAAGGCCATGTCGCCGACCACGCTGCCCAGCAGGCCGCAGAAGACGTCCAGGCTTTCGCGCGCCAGCGGGTCGGTGCCGGCCAGCGCAGCGGCGGTGATCTCGCCCGGTCGCGTGTAGGTCGGCGAGGCGGCACCGCGGACGGCGCACAGCGCGGCATGCAGGTTCATCAGGCCGGGTCCGGACAGGGCCTGTTCGACCGGCACGTGCGTGCGCGTCTTCAGCATGTCGGCGAGCAATGCCATTTCCAGCGCGTTGCCGGCGGTCAGCGCGGCCTGGCCGGCCTCCGTGGCCAGCACCACGGCGCGCTTGCCGGCCGGAATCCAGACGGCGGCGCCCAGACCGGTACCGGGCCCGAGGATCAGCGTGGGACCGTGCTTCGGCGCGATTGCGGGTCCGGCCAGTTGCAGCACTTCGCTGGCGTCCATCTGCGAGGCGGCGTGCGCCACGGCTTCGAAATCGTTGACCAGGCGGACATCGTCGAAGCCGAGCTGCGTGCGCAGTTCATTCGGCGACAGGCGCCACGGCAGGTTGTTGGTGATGACGGTGCCGTCTTCCAGCGCATAGCCAGCGCTGGCGATCACTGCGCGCGTCACCCGGGTTGCACCGAGGCCGGCGACGAAGTCGCCGACGATGTCGCCCAGGCCGGCGTGCTCCGCGCAGGCGTATTTCCGGTACTCCAGCACGCTGACCGGCGTGCCGTCGCCACGGCCACGGACCAGGCCGATGCGGACGTGCGTGCCACCGACATCCGCCGCGATGAAGGCGTCGTGCGCCCCGCTGATGGCATCCGTCGGCATTGGATTCGCTATGGCGACCACACGTCTCCCCATCTGTTCGCGTCCGGGACTCCCGCATCCCGATATGGCCGGAGTGTGGAAAGTGTTTGACAACGTTGTCAAGACTCTGTCATCAAATAGGCGCCGGACCCGCATTGGCAAGTCATGAAACGGAAACAATCTCCGTATTCAGCTTGTCATTGCCTGCAACAATGGAGTTAATTGTTGAATTTCAAGGGGTATTCCTGACAAGTCTCATGGGACTTGATGCTGCAGCGCACGACGCCATGGCACTCACACTGGGAATGCCGGGGCGCTATGTAAGGCGGCATTTCGCCCTGCATTTGTTGGGCTTTGACAACGTTGTTCCCGATGTCCGAGGCGCTGTCGCCCGGTATCGCCAGCTCAAGGGGAAGCCATGACCACCGCAGTCGGTTCCAGTCCGTTCCGCTCGCTCGCCATTGTCGGCGTGCTGTTCTTCATCATCGGGTTCTTCACCTGGATCAACGGCCCGTTGATCACCTTCGTGCAGCTCGCCTTCGATCTGGACGAGGTGAATGCGTTTCTCGTGCTGATGGTGTTCTACCTGTCGTACTTCTTCCTGGCCCTGCCTGCGGCAGCGTTGCTCAAGCGCACCGGCATGAAGAAGGGGCTGGCGGCCAGCCTGTTCGTGATGGCAGCGGGGGCGGCGATGTTCGGCGAGTTCTCCACCCAGCGCTGGTATCCCGGCGCGCTGGCGGGCCTGTTCGTGATCGGCGGCGGCCTGGCGCTGCTGCAGACGGCGGTGAACCCGTACGTCAGCATCCTCGGTCCCATCGACAGTGCGGCGCAACGCATCGCGCTGATGGGCATCTGCAACAAGGTCGCCGGCATGCTGGCGCCGATCGTGCTCGGCACGCTGGTGCTGCGCGGGGTGGGCGACCTGGCCGCACAGGTCGAGGCGGCCGATGCGGGCGGCAAGGCGGTGCTGCTGGATGCATTCGCGGCGAAGATCCACCTGCCGTATCTGGTGATGGCCGGCGTGCTGGTGGTGGTCGCCATCGGCATCCTGTTTTCTCCGCTTCCGGAGGTGAAAGCGTCCGACGTCAACGCAGCGTCCGTCGCTGATGTCGCCGATGGAGAACGCGGTCTGTCGCACTTTCCTCACCTGTGGCTGGGCGTGCTGTGCCTGTTCCTCTACGTGGGCGTGGAGGTGTTGGCGGGCGATGCCATCGGCACGTACGGCCGGGGGTTCGGTCTGCCGCTCGACCAGACCAAACTGTTCACGACGTACACGCTGTTCGCGATGCTGGCCGGCTACCTCGTCGGCCTGGCCGTGATCCCGCGCTTCGTATCGCAGGAACGCTACCTGGCCATCTCCGCGACGCTGGGCGTGCTGTTCACCCTCGGCGCCTTCCTGACGCACGGCTACCTGTCGGTCGGCTTCGTCGCCGCGCTGGGCTTCGCCAACGCGATGATGTGGCCGGCGATCTTCCCGCTGGCGATCAAGGGCCTGGGCCGGCATACCGAAACCGGATCGGCCCTGCTGATCATGGGCATCGCCGGCGGAGCGATCCTGCCGCAGCTGTTCGCGGTGCTGAAGCAGCATTACGACTTCCAGGCGGTGTTCGCCGGACTGGCCATCCCGGGCTACCTCTACATCCTGTACTACGCACTGGCCGGGCACAGGGTGGGCACCGCGAAGCAGGCGGCGACGGCCGTGCCGGAACGCGGCATCATGGCGGACTCGCCTCCATGACGGAAACGCCCATGCGCCGACCCACCATCAAGGACGTCGCCGAACGCGCGAAGGTCTCGCTGAAGACCGTGTCCCGGGTCATCAACAACGAACCGTCGGTGCTGCAGGGCACGCGTGCGCGCGTGCTGCACGCCATCGCCGAGCTGGACTACGAACCGGACCAGTCCGCGCGCAACCTGCGCAGCGGC
The DNA here is from genome assembly GCA_946886405.1 of uncultured Pseudoxanthomonas sp. Next base: position 14,309 of record CAMPIO010000031.1, on the reverse strand, counting down.
ACGCCGTTCGTGATCGGGCTGGTGTACGACAATCCCAACCCGTACCACATCATCGGCGTGCAGAACGGCGTGCTGGCCGCATGCAAGGAAACCGGCTTCGGCCTGCAGATCCATCCGGTCGACTCCACGTCGCCGCTGCTGGCCGATGAGCTGGTCGACTTCGTGCAGCGTTCGCGACTGGCGGGCCTGGTGCTGACCGCGCCGATGTCGGAGCGGGCCGATCTGGTCACGGCGCTGGCGGCGCGCGGCGTGAAGCTGGTGCGCATCATCGCCGCCACCGAGGATCCGGAAGACGGCCTGCCGTGCGTCTATGTCGATGACCGCGACGCCGCCTACGAGATCACGGAGCACCTGATCCAGTTGGGCCATCAGCGCATCGGCTTCCTGTGGGGTGGACTGGCGCACCGGTCCAGCACCGAACGCTATGCGGGTTACGAGAAGGCGCTGAAGGACTACGGCATCACGCTCGACAAGCATCTCGTGGTGCCCGGCGACTACACCTTCGACGACGGCTTCCGCGGTGCGCGCCGGCTGCTGGCGTTGCGCGAGCCGCCAACGGCGATCTTCGGTTCGAACGACGAGATCGCCGCCGGCGTGCTGGCCGCCGCCAAGTCCGCCGGCATGAACGTGCCTTACGACCTGTCCATCGCCGGCTTCGAGGACAGCCCGTTCTCGAAGCAATCGTGGCCTCCGCTGACCACCGCCAAGCAGGCGACGCAGGACATCGCCAAACAGGCCGCACGCCTGCTGATCGCCGGCCTGCGTACCGATGCCTATGACGACAACCCCACCCCCGTGCACAACCAGGGCTTCGTGCCGCAGCTGGTGGTGCGGGGCTCCACCGCGCCGGTGCGGCCGCGTGCGGAACGACCCGAACCTACCTCATCATGACGACTCCGCTTCCCGCTCCCGCCGATACCCTGATGCACCAGGAAGCCGCCCAGGCCTCCACGATCATCGCCGACCAGTACGCCCGCAATGCCGATACGGTGAAAGCGCTGGCCGATGACTTGCGTCGCGACCCGCCGCCGTTCGTCGTGACCTGCGCGCGTGGCAGCTCTGACCACGCCGCGACGTACGCCAAATACCTGTTCGAGACGCAGCTGGGCGTGGTGACGGCGTCGGCCTCGCCGTCGGTCGGCTCCGTCTATGAAGCGACACAGCGCCTGAAAGGCGCGCTGTATCTCGTGATCTCGCAGTCAGGCAAGAGTCCCGATCTGCTGCGCAATGCGAGCGCGGCCAAAGACGCCGGCGCTCGTGTTGTCGCCATCGTTAACGTCGCCGATTCGCCGCTTGCCCAGCTGGCCGATACCGTCCTGCCGATGCATGCGGGGCCGGAGCGCAGCGTGGCGGCCACCAAGAGCTATCTCGGTTCGCTCGCGGCGATCCTGCAACTGGCGGCGTACTGGAAGGACGAGGCGCCGCTGCACGACGCGACGATCGCGTTGCCCGAGGCATTGCAGCGGGCGTGGCAAGCCGACTGGTCGCCGCTGACGGAAGGACTGGTCGGCGCGCACAACCTGTTCGTGCTGGGTCGCGGCCTCGGGCTGGCCGCGGCACAGGAAGCCGCCTTGAAGTTCAAGGAAACCTGCGGCCTGCATGCCGAGGCCTACAGCTCGGCCGAAGTGAAGCACGGGCCGATGGCGCTGGTCGGGCCGGGCTTCCCGGTGCTCTGCTTCGCGCAACCGGACGAAACCGAAGCCGGCACGCTGGCGCTGGCGCAGGAGTTCCGCGGGCGAGGTGCCCAGGTGTGGGTGGCGTCACGACGCGGGGATCTTCCGCTGGTCGACGCCCCGCATCCTGCGTGCGCGCCGCTGCTGACCATCCAGAGTTTCTATCGCGCGATCAATGCGCTGGCGCTGCGTCGCGGCCACAATCCCGACGTCCCGCCGCACCTCAACAAGGTCACCGAAACAGTATGAACGCCCCGCGCCCCGCCACCGCCCTCTGCAACGCGCGCGTGCTGACGCCCGAGGGTTTCGTCGATGGGCTGGCGGTGTTGATGCGGGACGGACTGATCGCCGATCTCGTCGCCGTCGAAGCGCTGCCTGCCGACGCCCTCCGTCATGACCTGCAAGGTGCGGCGCTCGTACCCGGCTTCATCGACGCGCAGGTCAACGGGGGCGGCGGCGCGCTGTTCAACAACGACACGACCGTCGATGCGATCCGCGTCATCGCCCGGGCGCACCGCCGCTTCGGTACCACCGGCTTGCTGCCGACGCTGATCAGCGACGATGCCGACGTCATGGCGCGCGCGATCGACGCGACCCGTGATGCCATCACCCAGGGCGTGCCCGGCGTGCTCGGCATCCACCTGGAGGGGCCTTACATCGCGCCTGCGCGCAAAGGCACGCACGATGCTGCGAAGTTCCGCGTGCCGGCCGCGGAAGAAATCGCGATGGCGACGTCGCTCGACAATGGTGTGACCTTGCTGACGCTGGCGCCGGAGCAGGTGCCGGCCGACACCATCCGTGCGATGGTCGCGCGCGGTGCGATCGTCGTCGCTGGCCACACCGCCGCCACGTACGAGCAGATCCGTGCCGGCATCGCGGCCGGCGTATCCGGGTTCACCCATCTCTACAACGCGATGTCGCCGTTGCAGGGCCGCGAGCCGGGTGCGGTCGGTGCGGCGCTGGAAGACGATGGCTGCTGGTGCGGCGTGATCGTCGATGGCGTGCACGTGCATCCGGCCAGCGTGCGCGTGGCGCTGGCCGCCAAGCCGCGCGGCAAGGTGTTCCTGGTGACCGATGCGATGCCGATGGTCGGTGCGGATACTCCGTCGTTCGACCTCTACGGTGAAACCATCACTGCCGTCGACGGCGTGGTGCGCAACGCAGCGGGTGCGTTGGCGGGGTCCGCACTGGACATGGCCACCGCCGTGCGCAACAGCGTGCATCTGGTCGGTGTGCCGTTGGAAGAAGCGGTGCGCATGGCGTCGACCTATCCGGCGGAGTTCCTCGGACTGGGCGCAACGCATGGCCGCATCGCGCCCGGCTACCGGGCCGATCTGGTCGCGCTGGATGCCGACCTGCGGGTGGTGGCCACCTGGATCGCGGGCGAGTGACGCCGCGCCGATGAGCGCTACGCCGGCCCGCTTCGCTTCCGTCGATGCGCTGCGCGGGCTCACCGTCGCCGCCATGCTGCTGGTCAACACGCCCGGTGACTGGTCGCATGTCTATGCGCCCTTGCTGCACGCGCCATGGCACGGACTCACCCCCACCGACCTGGTGTTCCCGTTCTTCCTCTTCATCGTGGGCGTGTCGATAGCGCTGGGCGTGGTGCCCCGCCGTGAAGCGGGCGTATCGCGCGCGGTGCTGCGGCGCGCCGTCGTGTGGCGCGCGGCGAAGATCGTCGCGCTGGGGTTGGCCCTGCACCTGCTCGCGTTCTGGCTGCTGGACCGGCCGAGTTTCCGGCCGTGGGGCGTCCTGCAGCGGATCGGGGTCTGCTTCGCCGTCGCGGGCCTGCTTGCCGTGTACGCGCGGCCGCGCACGCAATGGGCCTTGGTCGTGATGGTGCTGGTGGGTTACTGGGCGTTGATGGCGCCATGGGGCTATGCGCCCTTCACGCATCTGGCGGCGCGCTTGGACACGGCTTTGTTCGGACCCTGGCTGTACCAGTGGGACGCCGTGCTCGAACGCGGGCAGGATCCCGAGGGCCTGCTGAGTACGCTGCCCGCCGTGGTCACCACGTTGCTGGGCGTGCGCGCAGGCGCGTGGCTGCGCCAGGGCGACGTGCGCAAGGTCTGCCTGGGCGGCGTGGTCGCACTGCTGGTGGGGCTGCCGTGGGCGCTGGTGTTCCCGGTGAACAAGGCGTTGTGGACATCGTCCTTCGTCCTGGTCACCGCCGGCTTCGCGATGCTCGCCCTCGCGCTTGCGCACGTGCTCGTGGATCGCTGCGGATGGCCGGCCATCGGTCGCCGTTTCGGCGTCAATGCCATCGCCGCGTATGTCGGCGCAGCGGGGATGACCTACGTGCTGCTTGCCTTCGGCGGCATGGCGTTCCTCTATGAGCGTGGATTCGCCGGATGGATGACGCCGGTCTTCGGCCCCTACGTGCCGTCGCTGGCCTTCGCGCTGGCCTTCGTCGGCCTGTGGTGGCTGGTGGTCTGGGGGATGGATCGTCGCGGCTGGTACCTGAAGGTCTGAAGCTCCGCGCCCATCACGCTTTTCTTCGCCACGCAGGCGTACAAGGGCAACGACCCCCGCCGGATGCCGCCTGCATGAAGCTGCCGCTGCTGCTCGCCTGTTGCCTGTGCCTGTCCGCCTGCCAGCGTGCGACGCTGGATGAGGATGGCGTGGAGATCGCCGTTGCCTCGCGCGCCGCGCAGCCAGCGGTTCCGATGGCGGTCACGGCGCTGCCATCCACGGCGGCCGCGACCGATACGACGGGCGCCGGCACGGGCCGCACCATGGCAGGCCTGTCGCGTGCGCGTCAGGTCCCCGACCCACCGTTCACCAGCACGCCGGTGGCCACGTTCAATGAACCGTGGGCGATGACCTTCCTGCCCGATGGCCGCTTACTGGTCACCGAGAAATCCGGAAAACTCCGCCTGGCCAACGTCGCCACGGGCCAGGTCGGCGAGATCGTCGGTGTACCCACGGTCGCTTATGGCGGGCAAGGCGGCCTGGGCGACGTGCTGCCGCATCCGCGCTTCGCCGACAACCGTCTGGTCTACGTGAGCTATGCCGAAGCCGGCAGCGGCGGCACGCGCGGTGCGGCGGTGGCGCGCGCCACCCTGCAACTCGATGCCAGTGGCAACGGGGGAAGCCTGTCGAACCTGCAGGTGATCTGGCGGCAGATGCCGAAGGTGTCGGGAGCCAACCATTACGGACACCGCCTCGCTTTCAGCGCGGACGGCAAGTTGTGGATCACGTCGAGCGAGCGTGACCAGCAAACGCCCGCGCAGGACCTGCAATCCTCGCTCGGCAAACTGATCCGCCTCAACGACGACGGCAGCCTGCCGCCGGACAATCCGTTCGCGGCGCAGGGCGGCATCGCGGCGCAGGTGTGGACCTTGGGCCACCGCAACCTGCTCGGTATTGCCTTCGATCCGTCGGGGCAGTTGTGGACGCATGAAATGGGGCCGTCCGGTGGCGACGAATTGAACCTGATCGAACGTGGTGCCAACTATGGCTGGCCGGTCGTCTCCAACGGCAACCATTACGACGGCACGCAGATCCCGGACCACGTGACGCGGCCGGACTTGAACGCACCGGAGGCCTGGTGGACGCCGGTCATCGCGCCGGCAGGCTTCGTCATCTACACCGGCAACCTGTTCCCCTGGTTCCGCGGAAAGGGTTTCATCGGCGGCCTGGCCTCGCAGGCACTGGTCGAAATCGAATTCACCGGCACGCAGGCACGCGAAGTGCGCCGCTACCCGATGGGTCGTCGCATCCGTGAGGTCGAACAGGGCCCGGATGGTGCGCTGTGGTTGCTGGAGGACGGCGGTGGCGGGCGGTTGCTGAAGCTCACGCCCAATCGGAGCTGATCAGGCGGGGCGCTCCTGCATGCGCGCATCGCGTCCGTTGCGGATGTCCAGATAGAGACTGTAGGCGGCGGTGAACGCAGGCAGCAGGTTCTGCAGCACGCCCACCGCATCCTGCTTCGAGGAGAACAGGAAGTAGCTCAGTGCCATCAGGCTGCCGGCCAGGCTCATGTACCAGAACAGTCGGGGGATGACCGGGCGCCGCGCGCGTCGCGAGGCGACGAACTGCACGACCCAGCGCGCACCGAACATCGCCGCGCCGGTCAGGCCGATCAGTTTCCACGGCGTCATGTGCAGGCCGGTCCAGCCCAGCCAGACGAGTTCCTGGTCCATCACGCTCATGGCTTTCGCCCCGCGTTGATCTCGCTGATCGCGGTCACGTGGCTGCGCTGGATCAGCCAGGAGACGCCGACCAAGTCGCGGATGCCGACGAGGGCGCGCCCCAGGTTGGTGTACTTGGATTGCCCGGATCCGCGCGGGCGGTGCGACACCGGCACGCTGACCGTCTTCCAGCCCGCGCGCTGCATGAGGGCGGGCAGGTAGCGGTGCATGTGGTCGAAGTAAGGCAGGTCGAGGAAGGCGGCGCGCTCGAACAGCTTGATGCCGCAACCGGTGTCCGGCGTTTCGTCGCGCAGCAGACGTTGGCGGATGCGGTTCGCCCAGCGCGATGCCCACCGCTTGCTGGCGGTGTCCTTGCGCTCGACGCGCCAGCCCGCGAACAGCTTGATGTGCGGATCGGCGGCCTCGCGTGCGGCGAGCAGCTTCGGAATGTCGCCGGGATCGTTCTGGCCGTCGCCGTCCAGCGTCGCGATCCACGGCGACAACGCGTGCTTCACGCCCGTGCGGATCGCCGCGCTCTGCCCGCTGCGCCGCTGGTGGACCAGCACCCGCAATTCCGGGACCTCGGCTTTCAGCGTGGTCAGGACATCGCGCGTGTCGTCGTCGGACTGATCGTCGACGCAGACGATGTCGAACGCGACCCTGCCGCGCAGATGGCGTACCACTTCGTCCACCAGCGGACCGATGTTGTCGCGTTCGTTGAAGACGGGGATGACGACGGACAGGCTCGTCATGGCGGCGTTGGCTGGGAAAGGGATGCTCATCGTCCGCTCCGGCAGGTCAGGAAAATGTCGTGGTCGGGCCGGTAGAGCGACGTCTTCACGTCGGTCAGGCCCAGCACGGTGTGGAAGAGTTCGTCGTGGCTGCGCGCGCCCGTGGCCTGGCGGCGCAGGCAGGCCGGGCCCAGGCCGGTGGCGGTGCGCCAGCCCTCGGAGAACCAGGCCACCATCGGCACCTGGAGCTGCTCGCGGGGGGCGATCGAATACGGCATGCCGTGCAGGTACAGCCCGTTCTCGCCGAGCGACTCGCCGTGGTCGGACACGTACAGCAGGGCGGTGTCGTAGTCCCGCAGGTCGGCCAGCGCGTCGATGGCCGAGGCCAGCACGTGATCGGTGTAGCGCAGGGCGTTGTCGTACGCATTGACGATCTGCGTGCGTGAGCAACGGCCCAGGTCCGACGTCTCGCAGACCGGCTGGTAGACCTTGAACGCGGGTGGATAGCGTTCGAAGTAATTCGGCCCGTGGTTGCCCAGCATGTGCAGCACGATCACCTGGTCGCCCGCGTGGCGGCGTGCGGCCTCGGCCAACCCCGTCAGCAGGATGCCGTCTTCGCAACGCTTGCCGTCGCACAGCCCTGCGTCGGTGCGCGCATGCAGATCCTCGAAAGGCAGCCCGCTGCATACGCCCTTGCAGCCGGACTGGTTGTCCCGCCACAGCGTGGCCACGCCCGCGCGCTGCAGTACGTGCAGCAGCGACTGGTGGCCGCGGATCTCTTTCTCGTCGTAATGCTCGCGTCCATACGGCGAGAACATGCAGGGCAGCGACACCTCGGTGCTGCTGCCGCAGGCCGCGACGTGCGGGAAATTGAGCACGTCGCGCTTCGCCAGCTCGGGCGTGGTCTGGCGCGGGTAGCCGTTGAGGCCCCAGTTGGCGGCGCGTGCGGTTTCGCCGACTACCAGCACCAGCAGGCGCGGCCGGCGCATGGTCGCGGCAGGCGACTGCACGGCGTCTTCGCCAATCGGCTGCTGTACGCGCGTGGTGCCGGGCGTCTCTTCGCTGACGATCTTGGCCAGGGAGACGAGCACGTTGGCTGGCGTGACCAGGTAGCGCACTTCGCGCTGGTTGCGCAGGAACGCGGTAAGCGGCTGGATCGAGGGCAGCACGCCAAGCAGGCCGACCACCACCATGCCAGCGAGGAATACCGCGCGCGCCAGCAGCATGCGTGGCCATGTGCGGTGACGCAGGCGTACACGCCACACCACCAGCAGCGCTGGCACCGATGCGAGCAGGGGCAGCAGGGCGTCGGCACCGGCCAGGTCGCTGGCTTCGCGCCAATCGGTATGCAGGACGTTGCGCACCATGTCGGCATCGATGTAGATGCCGTAGCTGGCCATGTAGTGGCCCGCGATGGCTGCCAGCACCACCAGCGACGACAGGACGACGCGCGCGGTGCGCCGCCAGACCAGCAACGCCAGCCACACACCATGCACGGCGGTGACCAGCAGGAACAGCGACAGCGTCCATGTGCCGTGCGTCCATGGCTGCGGTGCTGCGGCGCGCCAGAACACCGTATTGGCGAACAGGCTGAAGTACAGGCACGCCAACAGGATCAGCGTTTCCGTGTGCAGCAGCGGACGGACGGCCAGCAGGCTGAGGAAGCGCCGCCAGCGCGAGCCGGCGGCGGTGCGGTCGAGGATGGACGCGCTCATGCCCGAGCCTCGTGCGAGGGCGGCGTCGAGAGGGTTTCGACGATGCACGCGACGGTCCAGCACACGACCAGGCTGGCAACGTCATGCGAAAGGAAATGCGCGCCGCGCAGTTGCTGTGCCACGCCGAATACCAATCCCGCCGCCAAGCCGACGGCAAGTCCCGCGTGACGCCAGCCCGGCGCTACCTGCAGCAGGAAGAAATACAGCGCCACCCACGCATAGCCGCCTGCCGCATGCGCCGCAGGAAAGCACGCGGCGGGCCCCATCGTGAGGGGGCGCGCATCGAACAGCGCGACGAACGCACGGTCGCCACCCAGACCGGCGAGGTCCCACGGGCAATCCATATGCGTAAGCGCCTTGAGCGCTGCCACGCAGGCCACCGACGTGAACACTGCCAACAGCAAGCGCGCCGCCGGACGCGTCCATGCCTGCGAGGCCGGTGAGCGCCAGTGCAGCAGCGTGGCGACCAGCAGGCCCGCCCAGGCGGCCTGGCTCAGCAGACGCCCGCCGCGATGCAGCGTGGCCTCAAGCAGCAGGCTGCGCTTGAGCGTCCACGCATCGCCTTCCCAGTGGAACACCCCGTGGGCGAGGGCCATGTCGACATGGCGCGCCGCCCACCACGCGAGCAGCAGCAGCGGCAACGACCAAGGCAGCAGGCGCGACGTTCGCCGGAGCGCGCGGGACGGATGACGGAAGGGGACTGACGACATGCAACGTGTGGCGACGGGGAGGTGCCCGCATGCTGGTGGCCGTCACGTCGTAGCGCGGTCGGACGCGCGTCGGAACCGCGTTAAGACGCATGTAAAGGAAGCGCGCGCACGCATCGGGTTGTCGTCGGTTCAGTCTTCGCTGACATCCGCCGACCAGTCCGCCGGCACCTCGCAGCCCACGATCCAGGCATCGCCCGGCGCGAGGATCCATGCACGCCGGTTGGATGCACCGATGTCCACGACCTTGGTCGTGTCGAGGCAGGGCCCCATCGCGTCCTTGCGCAGGAACAGCCAGCGTCGCGACGGCGCTTCCAGCAGCCACGCATGCGCGTGCTGCCATTGCGCCACCCACGGCTGCTTGAAGCCGAAATCCGTGACCGGACGGTCGGCCTGCAGCAGATGCTGTTCGCGCCAGCCCAGCATCGCCAGCTCCGCCTGTGGACCGATCCGCTCGCCGACACGCAGCATCAGCGCCTGCGCCGAACTGTCGGGGCTGATCGCCGGCATGAAGCCCATGCCATACGTCGTCCACAGGGCGGCCGTCACCGCGACCAGCGCCACGGTGACGCGCCGTCGCGCGGCGACCATCACGACGACCGCCACGGCCGCGAAACCGATCAGCCAGTGACTCAGCTGCACGACCGTGTCCATGTCCATGCCGCGGCCCTCGAGCAGCGCGTTCACGTGCGCGGGCGACGCCGTCAGCAGCCACAGCCCCAGCGCACCCGCGACCACCGCCAGCGCCGCCATGTAGCACCACAACACCACGCGCACTCCGTGTCGCCGCAGCACGCCGGCCAGCAGCGGTGCCGCCGCCACGGCCAGCGCCGGCAGCATCGGGAAAATGTAGACCTCGCGCTTGCCCGGGCTGGCACTGAAGAACACCAGCACCAGCAGCGCCCACCCCAGCAGCAGCGCATGGCGCGCATCGATGCGTTTCACCCGCCGCCACCACGCCGGCAACAGCCACGGCGCCAACAGCACGCCGGGCAGCCACAACGTCAGCATCGTCTGCAGGTAATACCAGGCGGGCTTCACGTGGTGCCAGGCACTGGCGTAGCGCGTGCCGGTCTGCTTGAACAGCATCTCGCGCGCGTAGGCATGCAATGCGGGATCGGTCGACGTCAGCGCGGCCGACAGCATCGGCACCAGCCAGACGCCTGCGCCCGCGATGAATCCGGCCACGCCGGCCAAGGCATGCAGGCCGCGATGTGGCGGCAGCGTCTGCCGCGTCTTCACCCTCACCCACAGCCAGGGCAGGAACACCAGCAGCGGCAGGAAGCCCACGCCCTTGGTTACCGTACCCAGCCCGGCCGCGAAGGTGCCCAGCGCCAGCAGCCACGGGCTCGGCTTCTCCAGCAGATAGCGCAACAGCGCCCACAGCGACAGCGTGGTCATGCCTACCAGCACCATGTCGATCTGCGCGCGCTTGGCCTGCAGCGCGAACTGCAGGCAGACGAACAACCCGAACACCGCGTACGGCACGACGCGACGCCCCCACAGGCGACGCGCCAGGTCGCCCGTCAGCCACAACGTCAGCAGCGCGGCCAGCAACGACGGCAACAGGAACGCCACGTGCCAGCTGCGTACCAGCAGGTAGCTGGCGGCCTGCAACCACATGAAGGTCGGCGGCTTCTCCGCATACAGCTCGACGCCCCGGTGCGGGAACAGCCACTGGCCGCTCTCGACCATGGTCCACGCGGCCAGCACGAAGCGCGGTTCGTCGGCCGGCATGGGCTCGCGCAGGCCCAGGCCTGCCAGCAAGGCCCACACCACCAGCGTCAGCAGCAGCGGCATCTGCCAGCGGGGAGCGGGTCGCAGGTGCGTCGATGGCATCGGTGGAACCGGGAGGTCTGCAGGGGGCCGCGGGATCGTGGATCATGGGGCGTAAGAGAATCGTCGGAATTCCGACGGCGCTTCGACGTCCGGCCTGCGATGCTGCCGGTCCTCCCCCTGGTGCGGGCCCTGCCCATGCGGCTGCTGGTGATCGAAGACAACCGGAACCTGGTGGCGAACCTGTTCGACTACTTCGAGGCGCGCGGACATGCCATGGATGCGGCGCCCGACGGCGTCACCGGGCTGCACCTAGCGACCACGCAGGTCTACGACGCCATCGTGCTGGACTGGATGCTGCCGCGCCTGGAAGGTCCGGAAGTGCTGCGGCGGTTGCGCGAAGAGCACGATTCCAGCATCCCGGTGATCATGCTGACCGCGCGCGACGAACTGCCGGACAAGATCACCGGCTTCCGCGCCGGCGCCGACGACTACCTGACCAAGCCGTTCGATCTTCCGGAACTGGAAGTGCGGCTGGACGCGCTGCTCGCGCGCGTGCAGGGCCGGCAACGCCGCAAGGTGCTCGAGGTGCATGATCTGAAGCTGGACCTGGCCACGCTGGAGGTGAGCCGCGCCGGTCAACCGCTGCACCTGTACCCCGCCTGCCGCAAGCTGCTCGAGACGCTGATGCAGGCCAGCCCGGCCGCCGTCACCCGGCAACAACTCGAACATGCGCTCTGGGGCGACAGCCCGCCCGATGGCGACATGCTCCGCTCGCACATCTACGAGCTGCGACGCAGCGTCGATGGTCCGTTCCCGATCAAGCTGATCCACACGCTGCCGCGCACCGGCTACCGGCTGGCGGTGCCGCACGAGGCGCGCGACGCATGAAACGCCATCGCAGCCTGCACGCGCAGATCCGGCGCCTGCTCGGCGGGTACGCCGTACTGCTCGCGGCCGTCATTCTGCTGGTCTTCGCGGACGACTTCCTTGAAGACCGGGTGTGGCGGTCGCTGCTCCAGCGCGAGATCGCGCACTACGTCCGCCAGCACGCCGAAGATCCGGGCCATGCCTGGCGGGATACCGACACGCTGCAGCTCTACCGCATTCCCGGCCGTCCCCCTCCGCCCGGCCTGTCGATGCTGCCCGCTGGCGTGCACGATGATTTCTGGTTCGGGGGGCGCGAGAACGTCGTGCTGGTCCAGCGCGAGGGCGGCGTTGACTACTTCGTCGTGCGCGACATCACGGGGATCGAGACCATCGAGGACGCGCTGCTGCTCGGATCGCTGGCGCTCGCGGCCATCGTCCTGGTGGTCATCGGCGTACTCGTCGCCCGCGGCGTGCGCGCGACGCTGCGCCCCTTGTCGGACCTGGCCGACGATATCGGCGGGTTGTCGCCGGACCACGCCGGGCAACGTGTTGCCGTGGCAGACGATGCCAGCTCCGAACTGCACGTCATCACCAACGCATTGAACGACTACCTGCGTCGCCAGGATGCGTTCGTCGAACGCGAGCGCATCTTCATCGATACCGCCAGCCATGAACTGCGCACGCCCATCGCCATCATCGCCGGCGCCAGCGAGCTCGCCCTGGGGCGCACCGACCTGCCCGAGGCCGCGCGCCAGCAAGTGCGGCGGATCCACCGCACCGCGCGCGACGTCGAGCGGCTGATCGCCCTGTTGCTGGCGCTGGCGAAGGATCCCGCACGCCTGTCCCGCAGCAATGAGATCGTGCCGCTGCACGAGCTGCTGCCCGACATCATCGACGATCACCGACACCTGATGGCCGGCAAGGATCTGTCGGTCGTCATCGAGGGGCTTGAGCCATGCAGCGTGCCGGCACCGCTGCACATCGTGCAGGCGGCCATCGGCAACCTGCTGCGCAACGCCATCGAGAACAGCGACAGCGGCGAGATCCATGTGAGCCTGGATGCGGACGCCACCGTGACCGTGCGCGATCCCGGCCATGGCATGACGCCGGAAGAAATCAGCCGCATCTATGCGCATCTCGCCCGCGGCGGCAGCCGCGAGGGTGGCGGCATCGGCCTCGACCTGCTCGCACGCCTGTGCGAACACTTCGGTTGGACGCTGTCGATCCAGTCGGCCCCCGGCCGCGGCACGATCAGCCGCTTGCGCATCACGCGTTGACGCCGGCTTTAGCCCCGCCAGCGGTAGCATGCTGTCACCCGCCACGAGGACATCCCCATGAAACGCTCGCTGCCCTGTCTTGCCGTGGCCCTGCTGGCGGCCTGCAAGCCCGCAATACCGCCGCCTGCGCCAGCCGTCGCGGAACCGCCCGCCACCGCCGTAGCCGAGGCATCCGCCTCGCCGGTGGTTGACGCACCCGCGATGGCACCGCCGTCCTTCGACTGCGCCAAGGCCGAGAGTGCCGCCGAGAAACTGGTCTGCGGCGATGCCGAACTCGCGGCGCTGGATCGCCGCCTGGCCGCGCGTTACGCGGAGGCGAAGGACGCAGACCCGGCGGTGCAGCGCGGTTGGGCGAAGGGCCGCGATGATTGCTGGAAGGCGGACGACCTTCGCCTGTGCGTTGCCGAGGCGTATCGCACGCGTCTGGTGGAACTGGCGATCGGTGCGCCGGGATACGTCGTGCCGAAAACGGTGGAGTACCGCTGCAGCGACAACCGCCAGCCGTTCACGATGGTGTATTACAACGACATCGACCCGCAGGCCGCCGTGATGACGTGGGGCAACGATCAGGCGATCGTGTTTCCGCAACCGGCCGCCAGCGGCGCCAAGTACGGCCGCACCGGTATCGAATACTGGGAGCACCAGGGCGAAGCTTCGGTGGACTTCTTCGGCACCAAGCTGAGCTGCAAGCCGGTCCAGTGACGCCGGGGCAGGTACGGTCGCCGCGATGGCGACACGCGCCTGCCGTCCGCGGGCGACTCAGCGCACGCGGCGGTAGCGGACTTCGTTGTGGCGGTCGCCCACCTGGGTCGTCACCAGCCCATCGCGCGACTGGTCGATGTCGAACGAGGTGTTGCCCACGTTGAGCCGGCCGTCGTTGATCCAGCCATCGACGGTCTGGTCGCGGGTGCGCGCCGTGGCGCGGCCATCCGCGTTGATCGTCAGGGTGACCTCCCGATCGTAGACCGCGTTGTAGCCCTCGAACGAGCCGACCATCCATGACGGCACATAGGACGTATGCCGCGCGCCCTGGTAGCGGTCATCGTCGTACTTGTCGTCCTTCTTGTTGGCGTTGTGCGCGATGGCGCCGAGGATGGCGGCGCCGATCAGGACACCGGCGGCGACCTTGGCATCGTGGTTGTCGTCATGGTGTCCCGACGAATTCGTGTGCACGCGGAACGTCGCGCGGCAGCCGTCGTCCACCCAGATCTCGCGGCGGTTGTAGTCCCACGTGCGGCCCTGCGTGCAGGCAGTCCCCGACAGTTGCCGTTCCAGCGTGACGTAACCGGCAGTGGCGATCGAACAGCTCTGGTAGCGGTCGTTGCGGCTCTCGCAGGTGATGGTGTCATCGGCGCGGGCGTCGATGCTCAAGAGTCCGGCACCGGCAAGACAGGCGGACAGGAGGATGCGCGTGCGTTCCATGGCGG
>CAMPIO010000030.1 GCA_946886405.1 uncultured Pseudoxanthomonas sp. | reverse complement strand
GGTGGGGGCAGCGAATCGAACGTCCCGGAGGTCCCTCGAAGGGGCAGGGAGGCCGGCGTGACCGGTGGTTCCCCTGGACGGGCCGCTGCTTCCGGCCGTGCAATGGGGCACAGGTTAAGCCCTGTCCCAGACGGTGTCCAGCACCCGGGGCGCGGGGCGCACGTACAATTCAGTCTTCGCCTTGGGAGTGAACACCATGTGGTATGCCATTGAAGGCCATGACGGGGTCGACGTCCTTCCGCTCCGGCTTGCGTCCCGGCCGGCGCATCTTGCGCGACTGACCGCCCTGCGCGACGAAGGCCGGCTGCTGCTTGCCGGCCCATGCCCGGCGATCGACGCCGAAGATCCGGGCCCGGCCGGGTTCAGCGGCAGCATCGTGATCGCCGAATTCGATTCGCTGGAGGACGCGAAGGCCTGGGCCGATGCCGATCCTTACGTCGCGGCCGGTGTCTATGTCCGGGTGGACGTGCGCCCGTTCCGCAAGGTCCTGCCGTGAGTCGGATGGAGCGGATCCGGGCGGCGCTCGACACCGCCCTGCAACCGGTCGCGCTGGAGGTGATCGACGACAGCCACAAGCATGCCGGCCATGAGGGTGCCCGCGACGGGCGGGGCCATTTCACCGTCCGCATCACCAGCGAGGTCTTCGCTGGCAAGGCACCGCTCGCCCGTCACCGGGCCGTCTATGCGGCACTTGGCGACATGATGCAGACCGATATCCACGCCCTGGCCATCGAGGCCCGTACGCCCGACGAATCCCCCTGAGGGCTTGGCTGCATCTGGCGGCGCGGCATGCAGGACGGCATGAAAACGTTTACATTCGGCCCCCTTCGATACGCCGGGAGGGCCCCATGAACCTGAAACCCCTTGTCTCGCCGCGCCCCTTGCTGGTCGGGTTGCTCGCCGCCCTGCTGTCGGCGCCCGCCGTTGCGAAGCCGCCGGTCTTTGCCACGCCTGCGGAAAAAGCTTTCGTGGATGCCCTGCTGGCGAAGATGACGGTGGAGGAAAAGCTGGGCCAGCTGAACCAGCCGCCCGGCGTGGGCAACAACACCGGCCCGGCGGCGATGGCCGGCAATGAGGACCAGATCCGCCGGGGCGAGATCGGCTCGTACCTGGGGACCCAAGGCGCGGTGCTTACCTGCCGGCTGCAGAAGATCGCCGTGGAAGAGTCGCGGCTCGGCATCCCGTTGCTGTTCGGTTACGACGTCATCCACGGTCATCGCACCGTGTTCCCGGTGCCGCTGGGCGAATCGGCCAGTTTCGACCCTGCCGAAGTGCAGCATGCCGCCCGCGTCGCCGCGATCGAAGCCTCGGCGCATGGCATCCACTGGACTTATGCGCCGATGGTCGATATCTCCCGCGACCCGCGCTGGGGCCGAGTGGTGGAGGGCGCAGGCGAGGATCCCTACCTGGGGTCGGTGCTGGCGGCGGCACGCGTGCGCGGCTTCCAGGGCGACGACCTGCGCAAGCCGGATGCAGTACTAGCCACCGCCAAGCACTTCGTCGCCTACGGCGCGGCTGAAGCCGGGCGCGACTACAACGTCGCCGACATGTCCGAGCGCACCCTGCACGAGCTTTATCTGCCGCCGTTCAAGGCGGCGGTGGATGCCGGCGCGCAATCGATCATGGCGGCCTTCAACGAAATCGCCGGCGTCCCGATGCATGCGCACCGGCCCCTTATCCAGGACTTGCTGCGCAGGGACTGGGGCTGGGACGGCCTGCTGGTCAGCGACTACACCGGCGTGATGGAACTGATGCCGCATGGCATCGCCGCCGATCGCAAGCAGGCCGGCGCACTGGGCCTGCGGGCCGGCGTGGATGTCGATATGGTCAGCCAGATCTACGTGAAGGATCTGCCCACCGAAGTGAAGGCGGGCCGCGTGCCGATGGAGCAACTGGACGCGTCCGTGCGTCGTGTGCTGAACGCGAAGTTCCGGCTGGGGCTGTTCGACAATCCGTACCGTTCCTGCACGGACGATGGCGCGCATGAACGTGCGATGACGTTGACACCCGCGCATCGTGCCGACGCGCGCCGGATGGCGCAGAAATCGCTGGTGCTGCTGGAGAACGACAATGACGTACTGCCGCTGTCGAAATCGGTGCGCACGCTGGCGGTGATCGGGCCGTTGGCCGACCACCGCCGCGCGATGCTCGGCAACTGGGCGGTGGCGGGCAAGGAAGAAGATGCGGTCACGCCGCTGGAAGGATTGAAGGCCGCGCTCGGCAATGGCACCCGCATCACCGTGGCGAAGGGTGCCGACATCGACAGCCAGGATACGTCCGGCTTCGCCGAAGCAGTGGCTGCGGCCAAGAGCGCCGATGCGGTGGTGATGTTCCTCGGCGAACACCCGGACATGAGCGCCGAGGCGAACAACCGCACGACGCTGGACCTGCCGGGTATGCAGGAACAGCTCGCGCTCGCGGTGGCGGCAACGGGTAAACCGGTGGTGGTCGTGCTGTTGAACGGCCGGCCGCTGTCGATCGGCGGATTGAAAGGCAAGGTGCCGGCGATCCTCGAAGCGTGGTTTCCCGGCATCGAAGGCGGGCACGCGATCACCGACGTGCTGTTCGGCGATGTGAACCCTTCCGCCAAGCTTCCGGTGACCTTCCCGCACAACGTCGGCCAGGTGCCCATTTACTACGCGCACAAGAACACCGGTCGACCGCCGCGCGAGGAAGAGAAGTACACCAGCAAGTACCTCGACGTGCCGTGGACGCCGCTCTATGCGTTCGGCCATGGCCTCAGCTACACGACGTTCCGCTATGACGCGCCGACCGTCGCATCGCCGACGTTGAAGTTCGGCGATCTTCAGCAACGCGTCAGCGTGCGCGTCAGCAACACCGGCAAGCGTGCGGGTGAGGAAGTGGTGCAGCTCTACGTGCGCGACGACCTCGCCACCATCACCCGCCCGGTGAAGCAGTTGCGCGGTTTCCAGCGCGTGGCGTTGGCGCCGGGCGAGTCGAAGGTCGTCACGTTCGAGCTCGGCTTCGACGACCTGGCGATGTACAACGACCGCATGCAGCGCGTGGTTGAGCCGGGCACGTTCACCGTGTACGTCGGTGGCAGTTCGGACCGTACGCGCGATATCGGCTTCGAGGTCGTGGCCAAGTAAATGTGAGGTGGTGTTGCAGGCTGGATTATGCTGCAGCGCAAAATCTCCTGGATGCGCGGCGGTTCGTGCAAGTGCATGAATTGCCGATGGTTTCGATGTCGAATAACGCGGGCTTTACACGTTTCCGTGAAAACGGTTACAGTCCGCGCCACTTGCAGCAGTCATCACCGCGGAGGGGCGGGGAATGGCGCGAACCTCGGTCACCATCAAGGATGTCGCACGCGAGGCGCGGGTTTCCGTCGCCACCGTGTCGCGTGCCTTGAATGGCCACGAGAACGTCGCCGAATCCGTCCGCCAGCAGGTCCTGGCCACTGCCGACCGCCTGCGCTACCAGCCGCATGCCGCGGCCCGCAGCCTGAGCAGCCGGCGCACCCAGACCATCGGCGTGGTGCTGCCCGACCTGTATGGCGAGTTCTTCTCGGAACTGGTGCGTGGCATCGACCAGGTTGCCCGCGCGCGTCGCCAGCACCTGCTGGTTTCCAGCTACCACGGCCATCCGGAAGAGCAGGGCGAAGCGCTGCGTGCGATGCGTGGCCGGGTGGATGGGTTGCTGGTGCTGTCGCCCTACAGCGACCGCCCCGGTTTCCTCGTCGACAACCTGCCGTCCTCGCTGCCGGTCGTGCTGATCAATACCGACGTGCAGGATGCGTCGTATCCGGCGTTGACCATCGACAACTACGGCGCTGCCGTTGCGATGGTGGAACACCTTGCGAAGGCCGGTCACCACCGCATCGCATTCATCGGTGGCCCCGAGGGCAATTTCGACGCACGCGAACGCCTGCGCGGCTACCGCGATGCCATGGCGCGTTTCGTGCCGGGCACGCCACCGCAGGAATTCGCCGGCGATTTCAGTGAGTCCTCGGGCTATGAAGCCGGCAAGCGCATGGCGCAAGCCGCGGACAAGCCGCAGGCCGTGTTCGCCGCCAACGACATGACCGCACTGGGTTGCCTGTATGCCTTCAACGAAGCCGGTGTCCGCGTCCCGCAGGACGTGGCACTGGCCGGTTTCGACGACATCCCGTTGGCGCGCTTCGTTCACCCGACCTTGACCACGATGCGGGTCAGTATTGCGGAGTTGGGCGGTCAGGCGATGAGCCGACTGCTGGATGCGATCGATTCCGATGGCGCGCGCGTCGCGCCGTCGGCCATGTTGATTCCAGAACTGATCGTCAGGGCTTCCAGTGTGGGAGAGGGTCGCCACGCGAAAACTTAGGCAGAAGCAGGACCGCTTTTTTTTGGGCGGGGATGTAATCGATTACAAGCGGCATCAAGCCGATATGCAGTACATCAATCTTTGGAGGGAGAGCCAATGAAACAGCGCAACCGGAACATGTTCCAACCCAAGCGCAAGCTGCTGACGTGCGCACTGGCCAGCGTGCTGGTCATGGCGAGTGGCCACGCGATCGCGCAGTCGTCCAACGCGACATTACGCGGCAAGGCTGAGGCCGGTGCACAGGTCACCGCCGTCAACACGGCTACCGGCACGAAGCGCCAGGTGACCGCGACCGCCGACGGCAGCTACGCGCTGGTCGGTCTGCCGCCGGGCACGTATGCGGTGTCTTCGGGTGGTACCGAACGCACCGTGACGCTGCAGGTCGCAACGTCGGTCAGCCTGGATCTGGCCGGGGGCGCAACCGCAGCGCCGGCGGCCGATGCGACCACACTCGACACCGTCCGGGTTTCGGCCCCGCCGCTGCAGGAAGTGAAGACGTCGGAAGTCGGCACCAACGTGTCGCTCAAGCAGATCAACACGATCCCGCAGCTGACGCGCAACTTCCTCGAGTTCGCCGACACCGTGCCGGGCATGCAGTTCGAAACCGATCCACGCACCGGCCAGTCCAAACTGCGTGGTGGCGCGCAGCAGAGCAGCGCCATCAACGTCTACATCGATGGTGTGGGTCAGAAGAACTACGTGCTGACCGGCGGCGTCGCGGGCCAGGACCAGAGCGCGGGTAATCCGTTCCCGCAGCTGGCGATCGGCGAATACAAGGTCGTGACTTCCAACTACAAGGCGGAGTTCGATCAGGTGGGTTCGGCCGCGATCATCGCCCAGACGAAGTCCGGTACCAACGAGTTCAAGGGCGAAGTCTTCACGCGGTATACGAATACGTCGATGCGCCAGCGGACGGTGGGTGAAGAAGCGGCCGGCGCCGACAAGGACAAGACCAAGCAGAACGAATACGGCTTCGCCCTGGGTGGCCCGATCATCCAGGACAAGATGCATTTCTTCTTCAGCTACGAGGCCAAGGATTTCGTCCTGAATGTCGATCCGGTAGCCACGCCGCGCCAGTGGTCGTCGTTCGAGCCTTTCCTGCCAGACCGCATCCGTCAGCAGCTGGGCCCGACCACGTCGCCGTTCAGCGAGGATCTGTACTTCGGCAAGATCAGTTGGGACGTGGGCGACAATGATCGACTGGAGCTGTCGGCCAAGTATCGCGACGAAGAAGGTGTCAGCGGTAACGGCGGCACCACCACCGATAGCGCCGCCAAGGTGAATTTCAATACCGACAAGCGTTACGACCTGCGCTGGATGCATTACGGCGAGACGTTCCTCAACGAAGCGCGCGTAACCTACGAAGATTCGTTGTTCAATCCCGCCGCGTTCACGATCGGCAACCAGTCGATCTACACCCGCGGTCCGGCCGAGAACGATGTGCTGATCACGGCCGATTCGACCAGTGCTCTTTCGATCCAGCGCAAGGGTCAGAAGGGTCCGGCCTTCCAGAACGACCTGACGTTCAACTCGTTCGAGTGGATGGGCGACCACGTCGTCAAGATGGGTGTGAAGTACAAGTCGGTCGAGCTGACGCAGAGTGAAAACTCGGCAATCAATCCCACGTTCCGCTATTCGGTCAACGATGGTTCGCTGCCGGTGACGCCTTACTCGCCTGTCGGCACCGCCACCATCCCGTATCAGGTCAATTTCAACCTGCCGTTCGAAGGTGCGTCGCCGATCGTCACGACCAAGGCCAAGCAGTTCGGCATCTACATCCAGGACGACTGGGACGTCACCGATCGCCTGCAGCTGAACCTCGGCTTGCGCTGGGACTATGAAGAGATTCCGTCCTATCTCGATTACGTGACGCCCGACGATGTCGTGGCTGCCTTGTACGGCCCCGGTACGCTCCCGCCCGCCGGCGCCAGTTATCCGCAGGCCCCGAGCTACGACGCCCAGTTGCGCGCGGGTGGCGTCAACGTCGAGGACTACATCAGCACCGGCAACAATCGGAAGGCCGACAAGAACAACTGGGCACCACGTCTGGGCTTTTCTTACGACCTGAGTGGCGACGAGCGCTGGGTGTTGTTCGGCGGTGCGGGTCGCAGCTACGACCGCAATCTGTATGACTACATGGGTCTGGAGCAGGTCAAGGCCGCGCTGGCGACCTACGAGATCAACTTCGTCGAGAGCTCGGGCTGCACGCCGACGCCGGGCAGCTGCGTCAACTGGAATCCGGCATTCCTCAACGGCATCGACGTACTGGCGAACGAAGTGCAGGTGACCGGCCGGAATGGCGAGCTCAACCTGATGAACAACGATCTGGTCACGCCGTACTCCGACCAGTATTCGTTGGGTATCCGTGGCACGATCGGCGAATGGAACACGTCGGCTACCTTGGCATACGTCCACAGCAAGGAAGGCTTCATTTTCACGCTGGGCAATCGTTACCCGAATGGCGCTTTCTTCAGCGCGCCGTCCTGGAACGCCAACGACATCGCACAGCCGTGGGAGCATGCGCCGCCGGGCTTCGGCAACCTGATCATTGGCAACAATGGCCTGGAAACCAAGACGACCCAATTGCTGCTTTCCACCGAGAAACCGTATACGCAGGAATCCGGCTGGGGCTTCACGGCGGCCTACACACTGTCCCGTGCCAAGGGCAATCGCGGTGGCGACGAGCACTACGCGTTCGATGGCGCGACGATCGCGGACTACCCCTTCATCGATCTGAGGGCCGTCCCGCGCCATCGTCTGGTGATGACCGGCATCTACGATCTTCCCTGGGGCATCACGGCATCTGCCAAGGTCACGCTGGCGACCCCGCCGCCGATCAACTCGATCGTCGGGTGGTGGGAGTACGGCACTGCGCTGAACAACCCACTGATCGTGTCTACCGACGCACCGGGCACGCTCGGTACCAAGCAGCTCGATCTGTCGCTGTCCAAGCGCTTCGACATCGCCGAAGACATGGCGTTTGAAGTCCGGGCCGACATGATCAATGTCACCAATGCCAACAACTACAGCTCCTACTTCACGGATTGGGGCGGCGGTGGCGTCTTCGACCCGCAGACCAGTGTCGTAAGCACGGGTAATGGCGTCACCAGCTACACGCCGCCGCGTACGCTGTTCGTCAGTGCGCGTCTGACCTGGTAACGGGACGACGTCATCGGCAATGTTCGGGACCCGCGCAAGCGGGTCCCGTCATATGGGGGAGGGGAGATGGACGGGAATTCGATTCGCGAGGTTGTCGTCGTGGGCGGTGGCTCTGCCGGCTGGATGGCGGCGTCGGCGCTGGTCCGGCACCTCGACAAGACCTGCAAGGTGCGGCTGGTGGAGTCCGACGAGATCGGCATCGTCGGCGTCGGCGAAGCGACCGTGCCGCACATCCGCACCTTCAACGCGCAGGCGCTGGGGCTGGATGAAGCCGAATTCGTGCGTGCAACGCAGGGCACGTTCAAGCTCGGCATCGAGTTCCGGGACTGGGCGCGTATCGGTGACCGATACATGCACGGGTTCGGAACGGTCGGGCATGATCCCGGCCCCGCAGCCTTCCATCACTACTGGTTGCGCCTGTTGTTGGCAGGAAAGGATGTCGGCGACATCGGCTCCTACCAGTTGCAGACACTGGCGTCGCGCGAGGACCGCTTCCTTCCCGGCGCCAACGACGTGCCGCCGACGTCACCGCTGGCCAACATCGCGTATGCCTACCACTTCGATGCGACGCTGTACGCCCGCTACCTTCGCGCATTCGCCGAGCGCCTGGGCGTCGAACGCGTGGAAGGCAAGGTGGTCGATGTGGAGCGGGTGCCGGAGACGGGGTTTGTCGCCGCCGTGGTAATGGCCGACGGTCGCCGCATCACGGGCGACCTCTTCATCGATTGCTCCGGCTTCCGGGGACTGTTGATCGAGCAGGCGCTGCAGACCGGCTACGAAGACTGGAGCCATTGGCTGCCCTGCGACCGTGCAGTCGCGGTCCCCTGCGAGCGTGTCGGCGACCCTACGCCCTACACGCGATCCACTGCGCGTGCCGCCGGTTGGCAGTGGCGGATTCCGCTGCAACACCGTACCGGCAACGGCATGGTCTATTGCAGCGATTTCATGAGCGAAGACGAGGCGATCGGAACCCTGCTGAGCAACCTCGACGGGAAGCCGCAGGCAGAACCGCGACCGCTGCGTTTCGTCACCGGCAAGCGCAAGCAGTTCTGGAACCGCAATGTCGTCGCCATCGGCTTGGCCAGCGGGTTCATGGAGCCGCTGGAGTCCACCAGCCTGCTGCTTATCCAGACCGGCATCCTGCGCTTGCTGGACATGTTCCCGCATCGCGACATGGATCCCGGCCTGGTCGCGCGCTACAACGAGCGTACCCACTTCGAGTACGACCACATCCGCGACTTCCTGATACTTCATTACAAGGCCGTCGAGCGCGATGAGCCGTTCTGGCGGCGGTGCCGGGACATGGCCGTGCCCGCCACCCTGCAGGCGAACCTGGACCTGTTCCGCAGCGCGGGGCGCTTCTACCGCGATGGCGAGGAATTCTTCGCCCTGCAGAGCTGGGTACAGGTGATGCTGGGCCAGCGGATCGTGCCGCATGCCTATTCGCCCCTGGTCGACCGCATGGCGGAAGAAGATGTGGTGCGGTTGGTGGCCAGTGTCCGGGAGACGCTGCAGCGATGCGTTCAGGCCATGCCCAAGCATCAGGCATTCATCGACCGCCATTGTCGGGCGCCCGCGACCTCATCCTGAGGGCGGACAATGGGGCATGGTGTCGACCTGAAAAACCACACAATCTACGTTGCGACGCAACAAAATCATGCTGGAATTTTCCTTGTCCGCCCGCAGCTTGCGTCCAGCGACGCCGACCACGAAAGCGCTTTTGCCACCTTTACTGAAAACGGTTACATTGCGTCCAGTGAAGGTCAGCCGTGGAGGGCGGACGTGACACAGGTGGCTTCCCTGCGACGCGCGTTCGGGCCGCAGGTCATGACGCGAAGTCCCGCCGCGTCGTTGAGCGGTCAACGACTGGCCAACTCGGTGGCTCTCTTCGGACCCGCAACCGAAAGTCGCGAGGCGGCATGCCTTGGGTTGCATTCCACACAACCATGAGGCGGGCGCGGGGAGCGCTGCGGCACACATGAGCGATGCCGCTTTTTTTTGGGGCGAAAGTTGTAATCGATTACACGCGGCCCGAGTGTCGCGAACGCTGCACCAATCCTGGAGGGGAGACCACATGAAGCATCACGGCCGCAACACGTTCCAACTCAACCGCAAACTGTTGTCCTGCGCATTGGCGAGCTGTCTGGCGATGGCCGCACCTCAGGTGCTGGCGCAGTCGACGTCCGCAACGCTGCGCGGCGCGGTCACCAGTGATGCCACGGTCACCGTGACCAATGTGGACACAGGTCTTACCCGCAGTGCGAAGGCGACCAATGGCAGCTACAACATCGGCGGTCTGCCGCCCGGTGCCTACCGCATCGAGGTGACGGCCGGCGGGCAGACCAGCAGCCGCGCGGTGACGCTGGCGGTCGGCCAGACGGCCACGTTGAACCTTGAGGGCGCCGGTGCGCCAGCAATGTCGGGTGACGCCACCACCCTCGATACGGTCCGCGTGACCGCGCCGATGCTGGTGGAGACAAAGACGTCGGAAGTGGCGACCTATGTCTCGAACAAGCAGATCGAACTGCTGCCGCAGAACTCGCGCAATTTCCTTGCGTTTGCAGACATCGTGCCGGGCATGGCCCTGCAGACGCCTGTGAATGGCCAGGAGACCCAGATCCGTAGTGGCGCGCAGGGCGCGAACGCCATCAATGTCTACATCGATGGCGTGGGGCAAAAGAACTATGTAACGCCCGGCGGCGTCACCAGTCAGGACGACAGCGAAGGAAATCCGTTCCCTCAGTCGGCGATCGGTGAGTACAAGGTCATCACTTCGAACTACAAGGCCGAGTACGACCAGATCAGCAGTGCGGCGATCACCGCAGTGACCAAATCAGGTACGAACGAGTTCGGGGGCAGCTTTTTCGTCGACCATACTGCTGACGACTGGGCCAAACCCACGCCACAGGAACAGCGGGATGGAGAAAA
The DNA here is from genome assembly GCA_946886405.1 of uncultured Pseudoxanthomonas sp. Next base: position 26,367 of record CAMPIO010000030.1, on the reverse strand, counting down.
CAAGGAAAAGGTGGAGCAGTACGGCATAACGTTCGGTGGTCCGATCCTGAAGGATCGGCTGCACTTCTTCGTCTCCTACGAAGCCAAGGACATCGTCCGTCCGGCGCCAGTCCTTCCCCCGACTGTTGTGCTCAACAACAACGTCGTGCTGCCATCAGAAATCAGCCAGTACTATGGGCCCGCGAGCCGTCCGTTCAACCAGGATGTGTACTTCGGCAAGCTGAGCTTGCAGGCCAACGATGCGCACCTGTTCGAACTGATTGCGCGCGTGCGCAAAGAGACCGGCGTTCTAGGCATCGGTGGCGTGAACGTGCCGAGCGCGGGCACAGCACTCAACAACGACGAAACGCGCGCCGACCTGCGGTGGCAGTTCTCGTCCCAGAACTGGCTGGTCGACAGCCACCTTACTTTCGAGGAAGCGGCCTACAACCCCAGCCCGGTGACGCCGATCAACTCCGCGCGCTATACGATCGTCAATCCTGAAAACCCCAACCAGCGCGACCTGCAGGTATTGAACCTCGGTGGCGGCCCGAACTATCAGGACAAGGGCCAGAAAGGCGCAGGTCTACAAAGCGATGTGACGTTCTTCGGATGGGAGAATCACACGATCAAGATGGGTTTCAAGTACAAGCAAGTCGACCTGACGGCCTTCCAGCAGTTCCCGCCGTACCCTCGCTACTGGTATGACGTAAACGAAAGCCTTACCCAGCCTTGGCGCATCGAGTTCACCACGCCGCGTACCGGACGTGATCCTTTCGTAAGTTCTGAAAACAAGCAGTTCGGCATCTACCTTCAGGACGATTGGCAGGTCAACGACAAGCTGACGTTGAACCTCGGCATCCGTTGGGATTACGAGCAGAATCCGGCGTACACCGACAATCGGCTGGACCCGGCCATCGAGGCTGCGCTGCGCGGCTGGACGAATATCCGCAACACCGACTACGACATCGACGACTACATACCGGGCGCAGGCAAGCGCGAGAATTTCAAGGATGCCATCCAGCCCCGCCTCGGTTTCTCCTATGACCTGGCCGGCGATCAGCGTCATGTGATCTTCGGTGGCGCCGGGCGCGCCTATGACCGTACGCTGTTCGATTATCTGGCGCGCGAGTACTACGCGGGTGCCTTTACCACGTACACCATCAACTTCCGCACGCCGCTACACCCTTGTTCCGGCACCAATTGCATTGCGTTCAATCCTTCGCTGATGACGCCGGAAGGGCTAGAGGCATATCGCACCGCTAACCCGGTCGCAGGCGGCGAGATCCAACTGATCAACAACGACTTCAAGACACCGTACTCGGATCAGTACAGCTTGGGCATGCGCAATGCGATCACCCTGTGGGGACACGACTGGAATACGTCGGTCACCTTGCAGCACATCCGTGCGCGCGACGGTTTCTATGCGCGCTTGGGCAGTCGTCGTGCAGATGGCAGCTTCCACCAGTTCGAGGGTCAGGGGCAGACGTGGGGCGGGTCGCCGTTCATCGCGGTACCCGGTTACGGCAACCTGATCCTCATGGACAACGGCTTCGCGTTCAACCAGAACTCGCTGTTGTTGTCCGCCGACAAGCCGTTCACGCAGGCGTCGCCGTGGGGCTTCAATATTGCCTATACGTACATGGATGCGGAGGAGAACCGTCCCAATGCGTCCACGGGCGAGACTTACCTGTTCGACTATCCGCACGTCACCGACGAGTACTACGCGTCCACCGGTGTTGCCAAGCATCGGCTGGTATTGTCCGGCATCTATTCGCCTGGATGGGACCTGACCTTCAGCGGCAAGCTGATCCTGGAAACACCCAAGCCCATTTCGTCCGTCAATCGCCTGCAATCGCCCGCCAACGGCACCTGTGTGCCGATCACGGGGAGCGCAAACTGTGGCGATCTGAACGCGTTCTACGCACCGGTCACGCCGGACGGCACGCTGGGCTACAAGCGGTTTGATCTTGCTGTGCAGAAGCGCTGGCACCCCAGCGAGGACCTGTCGGTGTGGGTGCGCGGCGACATGATCAACGTCTTCAACTGGGAAAACTGGAGCCAGTTCAACACCAATTGGGGGCCGGCGGGCGGTCCGCAGAATCCGACGGTGGGATCCCGCAGCGGCATTGAAGTGTACGAGCCGATGCGCACCTTCAAACTCTCCTTCGGCTTCGACTGGTAATACCTGCCCGCCCTCAGGCGACACCTTCGGGCGTCGCCTGACCGGCGGGTTTCTTCCAAACACTTCTGTAAACGGTTACAACGGGAAAACGCTTTGAACAAGATCACCCCAGCCCCGCGCGCGTCCTGGCTCATCGGCGTTGCGCTGACTCTGTTGATCGCCGGGTGCCAGAAGGCACCGGAAGAAAAGGCTGCGCCGGCGCCGGCGGCGAAACCGAACGCACCCGTCGCAGCGGCCAAGCCGGCACCGCCGGCGAAGCCGGAATTGCCGCCGTTGTTCCGCGATGTCGAACGCCGCACGTTCCAGTTCTTCTGGGACACCACCAACGAAGTGAACGGCCTCACGCCCGACCGCTATCCATCGCGCCCGTTCGCCAGCATCGCGTCGATCGGTTACGCACTGACCGCCTATCCCATCGGCATCGAGAACGGTTGGGTCAGCCGCACGCAGGCGGTCGACCGCACCCTGACCACGCTGAAGTTCCTGCGCGACGTGCCGCAGGGCCCGCAGAAAGATGGCAAGGGTGGCCACAAGGGTTTCTACTACCACTTCCTGGACATGAACACGGGTCACCGGTTCAACACCTGGGTGGAGCTGTCGAGCGTCGATACGTCGCTGCTGCTGATGGGCGTACTGTTCGCACAGTCCTACTATGACCGCGATGACGCGCGCGAGAAGGAGATCCGCGACATCGCCGACACGATCTACAAGCGCGTCGACTGGACCTTCCTGCAGAACAACAAGCCACTGATCTCGATGGGCTGGTTCCCCGAGAGCGGCGTCATTCCGCATGACTGGAAGGGCTACAACGAGGCCATGATGGTCTACGTGCTGGCGATGGCGTCGCCGACGCATCCGGTCGGCCCCGAAGCCTGGGAAGTGTGGACGCGCAGCTACAGTGAACTCTGGGGCGTGTTCCAGGGGCAGGAATACCTGACGTTCGCGCCGCATTTCGGCCACCAGTACAGCCATGTCTGGGTCGACTTCCGCGGCATCCAGGACGACTACATGCGCGAGCGCGGCATGGACTACTTCGAGAACAGTCGCCGTGCCACGTACGCGCAGCGTGCCTACGCCATCGAGAATCCGATGAAGTGGAAGGACTACGGCGAGAACGTGTGGGGCCTGACCGCTTCCGACGGCCCGCAGCAGACCCAGCAGGAGTACCGCGGCGAGCAGCGCTCGTTCCGCCATTACTCCGCCCGCGGCGCCGGCTTCCGCGAGAACTTCGACGACGGCACCATCGCGCCGACTGCAGCGATCGCATCGCTGCCGTTCGCGCCTGAGATCGTCATTCCCGCGACGGAGGAAATGCATCGCCGGTATGGCGACTACCTGTACTCCAGCTACGGCTTCCTGGATTCGTTCAATCCCAGTTTCGACTACGACATCCCGCTGAAGACGGGCCGCATCGTGCCGGGCAAGGGCTGGGTGGCCAGCGACTACATCGGCATCGACCAGGGCCCGATCCTGGCGATGATCGCGAACTACCGCAACGAGTTCGTCTGGAGCGTGATGAAGAAGAATCCCTACATCCGCGATGGTCTGCGCAAGGCGGGGTTCGAAGGCGGCTGGCTGGAAGCGAAGACGGAACAGGCTACGGCGAATGCCGCTACCGCGCCGACGGCGCCGCCCGATCTCGATGCCGCGGCAGCGCGTGCGTTGGGCACTGCGGAGTCGCGCGCCAACCAGGCGGCACAGCCCGAGGCGGCGCGCCCGCAGCAGCCAGAGTAAGCTGCACGCATGGATCGGCGTGCAACAGCAAAGGTCTCTCCGGCACGCATCAGGGTCTTCTCCGGTGGAAGGAGGGCCCTGGTGCGCTGCTGTTCTCTCGCGATCCTGTTGCTCGCGCTGACCGTCGCCGGTTGCGCACGTACGCAGGAAGACCGCACCGTCGTGCGGTTCTGGGTGATGGGCTATGAAGGCGAAGTGGTCGCCAGGCTGCTGCCCGAATTCGAACGCCAGCATCCCGACATCCATGTCGACCTGCAGATCGTCCCGTGGCTTTCTGCGCACGAAAAACTTCTGACGGCGTTCGCGGGCGAGTCGCTTCCCGACGTCAGCCCCATCGGAAACACCTGGATTCCCGAGTTCGCGGCGCTGGGTGCACTCGAGCCGCTGGACGACGAGATCGCGGCGACGCCGGGTTTCGACCAGGCCGATTTCTTCCCGGGTGTCTGGGATACCGGGGTGATCGGTGGCCGCGCGTACGCGGTGCCGTGGTACGTGGAGACACGTCTGCCGTTCTATCGCCGGGACATGCTGGCCAAGGCAGGCGTGCAGACCTTGCCTGTGAGCTGGGACGAATGGCGGGTCGCGATGCGTCAGGTCAAGCAGGTCGCAGGGCAGGGCAACTACTCGATCCTGCTGCCGCTCAACGAATTCGAACCGCTGCTCAGTCTTGCCATCCAGCAACCCCAGCCGCTGCTTCGCGACGACGGCCGCTACGGCAATTTCCGCAGTGAAGGATTCAGGCAGTCGCTGGGTTTCTACAAGGAGATGTTCGATCAGCAGTGGGCGCCGGTCGTCACCAACAACCAGATCTCCAATGTCTGGGACGAGTTCGGCAAGGGTTTCTATTCGTTCTACATTTCCGGTCCCTGGAACATCGCCAAGTTCAAGGAGCGCTTGCCGGCCGCGCAGCAGAAGGACTGGATGACGATGCCGTTGCCGGGGCCGAACGGTCCCGGCGCGTCCCTGGCCAACGGCACCAGCTTCGTCGTGTTCAAGGACTCGCCGAACAAAGACGCTGCCTGGCAACTGATCGCCTGGCTGTCGTCGCCGGACGTGCAGGCCGACTTCCATGCCTTGACCGGCGATCTGCCGCCTCGCCGTTCGCCATGGCAGACGCCTGCGCTGGCGAATGATCCCTACGCCAAGGCCTTCCGCGAGCAGCTGGAACGTGCGGTGTCCACGCCGAAGGTGCCGGAGTGGGAGCGCATCGCCACCGAGATGCGGCTGGTCGGCGAGCAGGTCGCGAACGGCCGCATGACCGTGGACCAGGCGGCGGAAGAACTGGACCGCCGCGCCGACCGCATCCTGGAGAAGCGTCGCTGGATGCTGGACCACGCCGCCAAGCCGGGTGCGGCACCATGAGGTCCACGCATTCGCTCGCCGGCTGGCTGTTCGCCGCGCCTGCACTCACGGTCATCGTGGTGTTCTTCGGCCTGCCGGTGCTGGCGGCGCTGGTGCTCAGCCTGACCGACTTCGACATCTACGCGCTGGCCGACATCGACAACCTGCGCTTCGTCGGTGTCGACAACTACGTCGGCCTGCTGCAGAACCCGATGTTCTGGAAGTCGCTGGGCAACACCGTCTATTTCGTGGTGGTCGGCGTACCGCTCTCGGTGACGCTGTCGCTGGGCGCCGCGCTGCTGCTGCACTCGAAGCTCGGCCGCTTCAAGGGCTTCTTCCGCACCGCGTTCTTCGCGCCGGTGGTGACCACGGTGGTCGCCGTGGCCGTGATCTGGCGGTACCTGTTCCACACCAAGTACGGCCTGGTGAACTGGGGACTGTCATGGGTCGGCATCGAGCCGATCGACTGGCTGGGCGATCCCGCCTGGGCGATGCCGACGATCATCCTGTTCGCCGTGTGGAAGAACTTCGGCTACAACATGATCATCTTCCTCGCCGGCCTGCAGAGCATTCCGGAAGATCTTTACGAAGCCGCGCGCATCGACGGTGCGTCGCGCTGGGCGCAGTTCCGCCACGTCACCCTGCCGCAGCTCGGGCCGGTGCTGCTGCTGGTCGGCATCCTGACCATGGCCGGCTACTTCCAGCTGTTCGCCGAACCCTACGTGATGACGCAGGGCGGCCCACTGGAAAGCACCAAGAGCGTGCTGTACCTGATGTACGAGGAAGGCTTCAAATGGTGGAACCTCGGCAACGCCTCCGCCGTCGCGTTCCTGCTGTTCGTGCTGATGACGGTAGTGACCAGCGGGCTGCTGTGGTTTGCGCGCAAGCGGGGGGTGGAATGAACCAGCGACTTGCCGCCATCGTCGTCAATGCGTTGCTGGTGGCGCTGGCGATCGTCAGCATCGGCCCGCTGCTGTGGATGCTGTCGGTGTCGTTCATGCAGACCGGCGAGGCGGGCCACTTCCCGCCGCCGCTGCTGCCGGCCGCACCGACGCTGGACAACTACCGCGAGCTGTTCGTGCGCGCCGGCATGGGTCGCTACCTGCTCAACAGCTTCATCGTGTCGACCAGCGTCATGCTGCTGTCCCTGCTGTTCAACACCATGGCCGGCTATGCGTTCGCCAAGCTGCGCTTCAAGGGGCGTGACCGCACCTTCCGCGCATTGCTCGCGGCGCTGGTGATACCGGCGCAGGTGGCGATGATGCCGCTGTTCCTGCTGCTCAAGCAGATGGGCCTGGTGAATACCTACGCCGGCGCCATCGTGCCCGGCATGGCGGCGATCTTCGGCATCTTCCTGGTGCGCCAGTACGCGCGCTCGATCCCCGACGAGTTGCTGGAAGCCGCGCGCATCGATGGCGCCTGCGAAGCCCGCATCTTCTTCCAGATCGTGCTGCCAGGCCTGAAACCGATCCTGGTGACGCTGGCGATCTTCAGCTTCCTCGGCGCCTGGAACGATTTCATGTGGCCGCTGATCGTGTTGAGCGACGATGCCCTGCAGACCCTGCCGGTCGCGCTGGCGGGCCTGTCGCGCGAACACGTGATGGACTACGAACTGATGATGGCCGGCTCGGTCATCACCATCCTGCCGGTGCTGCTGCTGTTCCTTGCTTTGCAGCGCTACTACATCCAAGGCCTGTTGCTGGGCAGCGTCAAAGGCTGACCCGAAGCGCGTCATCGTGGAGCGTGAATCACCATGAACATCGAACCGTCATTCCCGCGCAGGCGGGAACCCAGTGGCTCCGGCCTTCGCAAGAGGGCACTGGCTTGTAGCGTGCTGCTCGCGTGCGCCACGCCCGTCTTCGCCGCACAGGAGGGCGTCCGCATCCTCGACGACTTCAACGATCCGTCGACATGGCGCGTGGTGACCTCCAACCAGGTCAGCGGCGCGCTGCGGCAGGTCGATGGCGTGGACGGCAAGGCCCTGTGTCTCGACTACGACTTCAATGGCGTATCGGGACATGCCGGTATCCAGCGCGACCTGCCTATCGCGTATCCGCAGAACTACCGGTTCGACTTCCGGCTGCGCGGCGATTCGCCGCGCAACGACCTGCAGTTCAAGGTCGTCGATGCGAGCGGCGACAACGTCTGGTGGGTGAACCGGCCGAAGTACGAATACCCGACCGCGTGGACTCCGGTGCGCTACAAGCAGCGCCATATCGACAAAGCGTGGGGCCCGGATCCGGACCGTGTACTGCGCAGGAGCGAAAAGCTCGAGTTCACCGTCTACAACAACGTCGGTGGCAAGGGTTCGGTCTGCTTCGACCAGCTGACGTTCCAGCCGCTGCCGGCGGATGACGGCGCGCCGCTGACGGGCAAGGCGAGTGCTTCCGTCGCGTTTCCGGCCGGCGCTGCTGCCCTGGCCGTCGACGGCAAGGCGGATACGGCATGGTCCGCCGACCTGCACGGCGACAAGGATCCCCAGTTGACGCTGGACTTGGGCAAGCTGCGCGAATTTGGTGGCCTGGTGCTGCGCTGGAAACCCGGCCAGCACGCATCCGACTATCTGGTGCAGCTATCCGACGATGGGGCAGACTGGCGCGATGTCCGCACCGTGGTCGACGGCAACGGCGGCAAGGATTACCTCGCGCTGCCGGAATCCGAAGCGCGTTACGTACGGCTCACCGTCGGCGATGGGCCGGGCCGCTCCTTTGCGCTCGCCGCGTTGGAAGTGAAGCCGCTGGCATTCGCTACACACCCCAACGACGTGATCAAAGCGATGGCAGCCGAGTCGCCAAAGGGCTGGTTTCCGCGGGGCTTCAGCGGCGAGCAGCCGTACTGGACGATCGTGGGACTTGATGGTGGACGCGAGCAGGGACTGATCGGCGAAGACGGCGCCATCGAAATCGCCAAGGGCGGCATCAGCGTCGAGCCGTTCGTGCAGGTGGATGGACGCTGGATCGGCTGGTCGGACGTGCAGGCGATACAGTCGCTGCAGGACGGCTACCTGCCGATGCCCACGGTCACCTGGCGGCACGCCGACTTCACGCTGGCGACCACGGCGTTCGCGGCCGGCAAGCCCGGCGCATCGCGTGTCGTTGCGCGCCACCGGATTACCAACACCGGCGACGCGTCGCGCGAGTACGTGCTGGCGCTGGCCGTCCAACCTTGGCAGGTCAATCCTCCCAGCCAGTTCCTCAATACGACCGGCGGCTTCAGTCCCATCAACGACCTGGCCGTCCGCGATGGTGTGGTCAGCGTGAACGGGCGCGCCAGCCTGAGATTCGCCACGCCTGACGCCGCCTTGGCATCGCGCTTCGATGAAGGGCTGGTGCGCGAGCGGCTGTCATCGATGGAGGGCGTGTCCGGTGGCACCGACGCGCAGGTGGCGGGCGAATCCAATGGGCTTGCGTCTGCAGCGGTGCTCTACCGGATGACCTTGGCCGCCGGCGAAAGCCGCGACGTCGACTGGGTCGCACCGCTGGAAGGCGCGCTACCCGCGCAGATCGATGCCGCAAGCGACCAGCAGGCCACGGCAGCCATGTGGCGTGGCAAGCTGGGCGAAATGAAGCTGCAAGTGCCGGCGGAGGGGCAAGCGGTTGCCGACACGCTGCGCACGGCGCTCGCGCACATGCTGATCTCCCGCATCGGCCCGCGTCTGCAGCCTGGCACGCGCTCGTACTCGCGCAGCTGGATCCGCGATGGCGCGATGATCTCCGAAGGCCTGCTGCGCCTCGGTCGCCCGGAAGTGGTGAAAGAGTATGTCGAGTATTACGCGCCGTACCAGTTCGAGAACGGCAAGGTGCCGTGCTGCGTCGACGACCGCGGCAGCGATCCGGTGCCCGAGAACGACAGCCACGGCGAACTGATCTTCAACATCGCCGAGTACTACCGCTACACGGGTGACAAGGCGTTCCTGAAAAAGATGTGGCCGCACGTGCAGGGCGCGTTCGCCTACATGGAGGAGTTGCGCCTGAGCGAACGTACCGAGGCCAACCGCGCGGTCAATGCGGCCTTCTACGGCATGATGCCGGCGTCGATCAGCCACGAAGGCTATTCGGCCAAGCCGATGCATTCGTACTGGGACAACTTCTGGGCGCTGCGTGGCTACAAGGATGCGGTCGAGGTTGCCGATGCGCTGGGCGAAACGGCGGCATCCAGGCGCATGGCGGCTTCGCGCGACCAGTTCCGCGACGATCTCTACGCCTCGCTGCAGGCGGCGACGAAGCTGCATGGCATCACCTACCTGCCGGGTGCGGCGGAGATCGGCGATTTCGATCCCACCTCGACCACCATCGCGCTGGCGCCAGGCGGCGAGCAGGGCACGCTGCCGGTCGACCTGCTGCACGGCACGTTCGAGCGGTACTGGACGGAGTTCGTGCAGCGCCGGGACGGCAAGCGCGAATGGAAGGACTACACGCCGTACGAATGGCGCAACGTGGCGGCGTTCGTGCGACTGGGCTGGCGCGAACGCGCGTGGGACGTACTGGACTTCTTCTTCAAGGACCGCGCACCGCAGGCCTGGAACCAGTGGGCGGAAGTGGTGTCGCGCACGCCGCGTAAGCCGTTCTTCGTCGGCGATCTGCCGCATGCCTGGGTAGCATCGGATTTCGTGCGCTCGGCGCTGGACATGTTCGCCTACTCGCGTGAACTCGACGACAGCCTGGTGCTGGCCGCCGGGGTGCCCGCGGGCTGGCTGGAGGGCGAGGGCATCGCCATCGATGGCCTTCGCACGCCCCATGGTGTACTCGGCTATACGTTGCGCAAGCAGGGCGATGAGGTGCTGCTCGAAGCGAAGGCCGGACTGAAGCTTCCGGCGGGTGGCCTGGTGCTGCCGTGGCCGTACGCGGGGTCGCCCGGCGAGACGCGCATCAACGGCAAGCAGGCACAGTGGAAAGACGGCGAGCTGCGCATCAACACGTTGCCGGCACGCGTGACGATCAAGACACGTTGATCGTTCCGTAGATTCGTAGAGCGGAGCTTGCTCCGCTACTTTGACTGAGCGCGGACCGGTCTTCTCAAGCCGAGCAAGCTCGGCTCTACATCATGGCGTGGGACGGAGTACATTGCAGGGCGTCGTCCTGCTCCATCGCCGCCATGGTCGCTGATAGCTCGCGCATCCCGCTCTGGCCCCTGCCGTTGCTGCTGACGCTACTGTTTCTGGTCGCCGCACATACGGCCTACCTGCTGTCTATCCAGTACGGTTACGTGCTGGCTTGCGTGCCTTACCTCGAAGGCTGCGTATCGATCAGCCGGGCTGCGCGGCACGGCTGGGGCAATCACCTGTTCCAGTTGCTCGTGATCCCCTGCGCCGTTCTGCATGCCCTGGTGTGGTGGCTGGCGAGGCACTGGCTGTGCGGCGGCCGCGTGATGCTGGCGCTGGGTGTGCTGTCCGCGCTTGCACTGGCGGTGTACGCCACGTTCCTCGGGACCGAAGGCGAGACCTACCGCTTCCTGCGACGCTACGGCGTGGTGGTGTACTTCGGATTCGGCTATCTGGCGCAGTTGGCACTGATGCGTCGCGCATCTGCAAGAGACGCGTTGCCAGCAGGAATCGTCGCGGTGATGTCGTGGATAGTGGCCGCGATGCTGGTGCTCGGTGTGGCCAATGTCGTCGTCGGGCTGGTCGTCGCCGGGCCGGAGGCGAAGGATCGTTGGGAGAACGTCTTCGAGTGGTGGCTGGGCCTGCTGATGGTGGGCTGGTATGCGGTGCTGGCCGTGGGTTGGCGGAAGCAGGATCTCGCGATGCACATTGAGCGTCGTCACCCACTGTAGGAACGACGTGAGTCGCGACCGCCCGGCATGAGGAATGGGTGCATGCAGGACGTTCCTCGCGGCCGCAATGCGGCGGCGATCGACACCACGAGATTTCAATTCGTGCGGTCGCGACTCACGTCGCTCCTACAGGCAAGCGTCAGCGGCGGACGCTTTTCACGATCGCGGCCGCCTTCGCCGAGCTCTCGCTGACCTTGTCCCACTCGCCCTTGTCCAGCCAGCCCTTCGGCACCATCCACGAGCCGCCGATGCACACCACGTTCGGCTGCGACAGGTAATCCGCTGCAGTGTCCTCGGTGATGCCGCCGGTGGGGCAGATCTTGAGTTCGGACAGCGGGCCGGCGAGGCCTTTCAGCATCGCCAGGCCACCCACGGCGGTGGCGGGAAACAGCTTGCAGACGCGGAAGCCACGCGACATCAGCGACAGCAGTTCGGTCGGGGTGGCGGCACCAGGTACCACCGGAATATCGGCGGCAGCGAGTGCCTCGGCCATCTCCGGTGGCGTGCCGGGCGTCACCAGGAAGTCCGCACCTGCCGCGATGGACTGCTCCATCTGTTCGACGGTCAGCACCGTGCCGGCACCGATCACGATGTCGGGCAGTTCCTGCTTCAGCATCGCCAGCGCCTCCATCGCGACCGGCGTGCGCAGGGTCAGTTCGATCGCGGGCAATCCCCCTTTCAGCAGTGCTTGGGACACCTTGCGCGCTTCGTCCAGCGTGTGCACGGTGACGACCGGCAGGATGCCGGCGGCGCGGAGGAGGGATTCGGCTTTCTGTTGGCGGGCGGCGATGGTCATGTCAGGAGGTTCGGCTTGAAAGGGGACCTGTAGGAGCGCCCTGGGGCGCGATGCTTTTCGGGAATGGCGAGAAGAAGAGCATCGCGCCCCAGGGCGCTCCTACGGATGGAAGACCATGATGCTACGCATCCTTGGCTTCATGCGGCGCTTCGGCCGCATGCGCGGCATCGCCGAGTTCGTATTCGGCATCGTATTCCCAGGTGCCATCGTGATAGGGCAGGCCGCAGGAAATCGACATCGCGCCGCGGTCGGCGGGCGTCACCACGTCGCGGCTTATCGCGAACAGGTTGCGGCCCAGATCCAGCGCGGCCGGCGAGGTGTTGGGCGCGATCTCGCGCCGCGCCCATTCGTCCGCATCGACCCGGGCTTCGAGCGTGCCGGCTTCGGCGTCGAGGCGGATGATGTCGCCCTCGCGCAGCTTCGCCAGCGGACCGCCACGTGCGGCTTCCGGCGTCAGGTGGATGGCCGCAGGAATCTTGCCCGACGCGCCGGACAGGCGGCCGTCGGTCACCAGCGCCACGCGGCGGCCCTGGTTCTGCAACAGGCCGAGCAGCGGTGCCAGCGAATGCAGTTCCGGCATGCCGTTGGCACGTGGCCCCTGGTAGCGGACCACGGCGACGAAGTCCTGCGGCAGCACGCCGGCCGCATGCAGCTTGTTGAGCGCGCGCGGATCGTCGACGACGACGGCCGGGGCTTCGATGAAACGGTACTCCGCCTTGACGGCCGAGGTCTTGATGAGCGAGCGACCCAGGTTGCCGCGCAGCAGGCGCAGGCCGCCCTGCTCCTCGAACGCGCGCGAGACCGGGCGCACCACGTCTTCGTCCGCGCTCTGGGTGACGCCTGGCGCATAGGCGAGCTTGCCTTCCTGCAGGCGCGGCTCATCGCAGAACGCGCGCAGGCCACCCGGCACGATGGTGGTGATGTCGTGCATCAGGCCCGCATCGAGCAGTTCACGGAACACGAACTGGATGCCGCCTGCGGCGGCGAAGCGGTTCACGTCGGCGTCGCCGTTCGGATAGACGCGGGTCAGCAGTGGCACGGTCTGCGCGATCACGTCCATGTCGTCCCACGTCAGCACGATGCCGGCCGAGCGCGCGACGGCGATCCAGTGGATCGTGTGGTTGGTCGAGCCGCCGGTCGCCATCAGCGCCGCCATCGCGTTGACGATGGCGCGTTCGTCGATCAGGCGGCCGATGGGACGGTAGTCGTCGCCCAGTGCGGTGATGCGCAACGCACGCTCCGCAGCGGCGCGTGTCAGCACGTCGCGCAGCGGTTGGTCGGGGTTGACGAACGAGGTGCCCGGCAATTGCAGGCCCATCGCTTCCAGCAGTACCTGGTTCGAGTTGGCCGTGCCGTAGAACGTGCACGTGCCCGCCGCGTGGTAGCTCGCGGCTTCGGCTTCCAGGAGTTCCTCGCGCGAAGCTTCGCCGGCGGCGTAGCGTTCGCGGACAGCAGCCTTCTCCTTGTTCGGAATGCCCGGCGACATCGGGCCTGCCGGCACGAATACCGCGGGCAAGTGGCCGAAGGCCAGCGCACCCATCAGCAGGCCGGGCACGATCTTGTCGCACACGCCCAGGTACAGCGCGGCATCGAACATGTCGTGGCTCAGCGAGATCGCCGTGGCCTGCGCGATCACGTCGCGCGAGAACAGCGACAGTTCCATGCCCGGACGACCCTGCGTCACGCCGTCGCACATCGCCGGCACGCCACCGGCGACCTGCGCGGTGGCGCCGAGGTCGCGCGCGACCTGGCGGATGATCTCGGGGTAGTGCTCGAACGGCTGGTGCGCCGACAGCATGTCGTTGTAGGCATTGATGATGCCGAGGTTGGGCGTCACGTCAGCACGCAGACGACCCTTGTCGGTGGGGCCGCACGCCGCGAAGGCATGCGCCAGGTTGCCGCAGCTCAAGCGCGCGCGCTGCGGTCCGTCGCGATGGGCGGCGTCGATGCCGTCGAGGTAGGCACGGCGCAACGGGGCGCTGCGCTGACGGATGCGTTCGGTGACTTCCTGGATGCGGGGGTGCAGGCTCATGGGCGTAGGGCTAGGCTGCAGACAGTTGCATTCTGCATGGCGTGGCGAGTGGGAGCCGTGATGCGCGACCTTCCTGCGACTCCAGCGCGTGGAGGGGAAGGGCGGTGAACGACGGCGACGGCATGATGCTTTCTACCGCCTTTGTTGCAGGGGCGAAAGCGACCAAAGCCAGACCAGTCGATGGGTCGCGTCGTTGCCCGTGCTGCGTTGCAGCGCGCATCTGCGCAAAAAACCTCAGGCGCTCGCTGGGCTTTTCGGTCCGAACAGTTCGACGGCGTAAGCGGCTGCACCGAGCAGGCCGGGTCGCGGATGCATGTTCGCGAGCGTGGGCACGCGTCCCATCGCGGGCGAGAAGCGGCCCTTGTGCTCGAAGCGCTGGCGGAAGCCGGAATGTTGCAGCGACGTCAGCAATTTCGGCACCAGGCCGCCAGTGAGGAACACGCCATCCCATGCGCCGGTGGTCAGCACCAGGTCGCCGGCGATGGCGCCGAACACGGCGCAGAACACATCCAGCGTGCGCACGCAGCGCGGATCGCCTGCAGCGGCGCGCGCCGTGACGTCCTTCGGCTCCAGCGGACCGCCCGGATCTTCGCCTGCGATTTCGCTGAGGGCGCGGTACAGGTTCACCAGACCCGGACCGCAGATCAGGCGCTCGTTGGACACACGCCCGAACTGTGCCGAAAGGATGTCGAGAATGCGGATTTCCTCCGGCGTGCCGGGCGGAAAACTGACGTGGCCGCCTTCGGTCTCCAGCGGATAGGCGCGTCCGTCGCGGATCACCAGCGCCGCGACACCCAGGCCCGTGCCGGGACCGATCACGGCGTAAGTGCGTGGCACCGACAGCGGTGCGGGCGTCCAGTGCGCACCACCGATGGCGACCACGTCGCGCGATGTCAGCAGCGATACGGCCATCGCCTGTGCGGCGAAATCGTTGACCAGCTTCAGGCTTTGGAAACCGAGCGCCTGCCGCGTGCGGTTCACCGAGATGACCCAGGGGTGGTTGGTGATGCGGGCTTCGTCGCCGTCGACGCGACCGGCAACGGCGAACACGCCGTTCTGAGCCGTCGCGCCGGTTTCATCCAGATAGTGCTGCGCGGCCTCGGCCAGCGACGGGAAATCGGCGACCACGAACTCGCGCACGCTGTCGTCCAGCAGCGGTACCGGGGCAGAGGTATCGGCCAGCGCAAAGCGCGCATTGGTGCCGCCGATATCGGCGAGGAGGACACGATCGGTGTTGCTCATGCGGCAAACATCCTGTTCGATGCGGGGTGGCTTCCAAAACGGGTCCGCTGCATTCGCCTGGTCGATCCTGTGCTGCCGTGAAAGGGCCACATCGCGTGGGCGGCGAATGATAGCGCGCACCTGCATTGACGGTGCGCCCGCAGGCGAGCGCACGCGCCATCCGTATACGTATGCGTTTTTCCGGGGACGATGGTTGCGAGGGCGCGCGTGCAGCGTGGCGGGTAGGGCATGGAGGGCGTGGAAGGTACGAGGGCTCGGGGCCACGCGGGTGCGGACTGCACTTGCGCTGTGAAAACGGTTACATGGCAGAATAGCGCACCTTCCCCGCCCACGGAACGGGAAGCCGAGCGCATCGCCTGCGAGGGCGTGTCTGCACCCGGGAGGGCCGGGACGCAGTGAACCAGCACGGGCGCCGCCCGACCGGAGCAATGATGGCCAGTGTCCAACTCGACCGCGTGCGAAAGGTGTACGACAACGGCCAGGTGGCCGTGCACGGGGCCAGTTTCGAGATCGCCGATGGCGAACTCATGGTGCTGGTCGGGCCGTCCGGCTGCGGCAAGTCCACGCTGCTGCGCATGATCGCCGGCCTGGAAGAGATTTCCGACGGCAACCTGCTGATCGGCGAGCGACGCGTCAACGACGTGGCCCCCAAGGATCGTGACATCGCGATGGTGTTCCAGAGCTACGCGCTGTATCCGCACATGACGGTGGCCGAGAATCTCGCCTTCGGCCTGAAGTTGCGCGGCGTTCCACGCGCCGAGATCGAACGGCGCGTCCACGATGCGGCGGAGACGCTGGGCATGACGCACATGCTGGGAAAACTGCCGCGCGAGATGTCCGGTGGACAGCGCCAGCGCGTGGCGCTGGGGCGTGCGCTGGTGCGCGAACCGTCGGTGTTCCTTCTGGATGAGCCGCTGTCCAACCTCGACGCCAAGCTGCGTCATTCGGTACGCACCGAGATCGGCCGCCTGCATCGCAAACTCGGCGCGACGATGGTCTACGTGACCCACGACCAGGTGGAAGCGATGACGCTGGGCCAGCGCATCGTGGTGCTGAAGGACGGCGAGATACAGCAGATCGATACACCCATGGCGCTGTACGAGAAGCCGGCGAACCTGTTCGTCGCCGGCTTCCTCGGCAGTCCAGCGATGAACGTGCTGTACGGCACGCTGCGCGAGGACGATGGCCTGCAACTGGTGCTCGACGACGGCATGCTGTTGCCACTCGGCAAGGCGTCCGTCGCCGAAGCGTGGCTGGGGCGGCGTGTGGCAATGGGTGTGCGCCCCGAGCACCTGCTGCCTGCCGGCATCGGCAAGTCGGCGTTCGAAGCGCAGGTGGAGCTGATCGAGCCGGTGGGCAACGAGGTCTTCGTCAATCTGACCCATGCGAGCCAACCGCTGGTCGCCCGCATGCCGCCACAGCGCCTGCCGGAACCCGGCGAGACGCTGCGCGTCACCGTCGAAGGCGCGACCTTGCATTTCTTCGACCCGGATACCGGATTGCGGCTGTCGTAGAGACGCATCTTGCCTGCCCCGTAAAGGGCCAGCGTGCCGCCCCGCATCGCTAGTCATTTCTTGCGGAAGAGCATCGCGGGCATGGCCCGCTCCTACAGCGAAGGGAAGCGGGGTCACTCCGGTCTTGTAGGAGCACCCTCGGGCGCGATGCTTTTCAGTACGTTGTGCAAAAAGCATCGCGGGCATGGCCCGCTCCTACAGTTTCTCTTGCGCGGGGCAGGGCCCCAGGGTCAGCCGCGGCTGACCGTGCGCACCGCTTCCGCCACATACCCGAGGTTCTGCTGGTTGAGCGCCGCCACGCAGATGCGGCCGGTGCCGACCGCGTAGATGCCGAACTCGTCGCGCAACCGATCCACCTGCGTCTTGCTCAGGCCGGAGTACGAGAACATGCCGGCCTGCTGCTGGATGAAGGCGAACTCCGGTGCGCCGAGGGCGGCCAGCTGATCCACCAGGCCAGCACGCAATGCGTGGATGCGCTCGCGCATGCCGCCCAGTTCGCTTTCCCACAACGTGCGCAGTTCGCTGCTGGCCAGTACGCCGGCAACGAGGGCCGCACCGTGCGTGGACGGGCTGGAATAGATCGTGCGGATGATGCGCTTGACCTGCGACTGCACGGCCTTGGTGGCTGCCGCATCCGGGCCAACCACCGACAGCGCGCCGACGCGCTCGCCATAGAGCGAGAACGACTTCGAATACGAGTTGGCGACGATGAAGCTGTCGATCCCGGCCTCGGTGACGATGCGCACGGCCGCGCCATCCTCGGCAATGCCTTTGTCGAAGCCCTGGTAGGCCATGTCGATGAAGGGGAACAGCCCGCGGTCCTTCATCAGTGCCGCGACCTGCTTCCACTGCTCGACCGTCAGGTCGGCGCCAGTGGGGTTGTGGCAGCAGGCATGCAGCAGGACGACGGTGCCGGGCTCCAGTTGGCCGAGGTCGGCGAGCATGCCGGCGAAATCCAGGCCATGCGTGGCGGCGTCGAAATACGTGTAGTCGACGATATCGAAGCCGGCCGCGCCGAACACCGCGCGGTGGTTCTCCCAGCTGGGGTTGCTGATCGCGATGGTGGCGTGCGGCAGCAGCTTCTTCAGCAGGTCCGCGCCCACGCGCAGGGCGCCGCTGCCGCCGACGGTCTGCGTGGTGGCCACGCGGCCGGCGGCCACCAGCGCCGAGTCCTTGCCGAAGACCAGCTCGCGGGTGGCGGCATCGTAGGCGGCCAGGCCGTCGATCGGCAGGTAGCCCCGCGGTTTGCCTTCGGCGGCCAGCGCCAGTTCCACCTGGCGGACGCAATCGAGCAGGGGAATGCGCCCCTGTTCGTCGTAATAGATGCCGACGCCCAGGTTGACCTTCTGGGTACGGGGATCGGCGTTGTAAGCCTCGGTCAGCCCCAGGATGGGGTCGCCGGGCACCAGTTCGACGGATGCAAAAAGAGACACGGAGTGGGGACCGTTGATGTGTGAGGGAGGGGGGTGAAGCCGCCCGCGATGCTAACAGGCACGCGTCCTCTCCGTACGCTGGCAGCCTGCGGGCGTACGGCGCCTGTGACGCCGGGCATCCCGTGTCACAGGCGGCTATACTCATCCGTTGGCGTGCCCGAAGGCAGGCCTGATTGCCACGGAATCAACATCTTGGCAGTCGAAGCTGATCCCATTTCACACTTGCGGCAGCGCGTCGGACCGGTCCGGTCGCGGTGCCCGGAAGACACCGCCGCATGCGCCTTTCCACCATCAAGCTGTCCGGTTTCAAGTCGTTCGTCGATCCCACCGTGCTGCACCTGCCGACCAACATGACCGGCGTGGTCGGCCCGAACGGATGCGGCAAGTCGAACATCATCGACGCCGTGCGCTGGGTGATGGGCGAAAGTTCGGCCAGTCGCCTGCGCGGCGACTCGCTGACCGACGTGATCTTCTCCGGCTCCGCGGCACGCAAGCCGGTGTCGCAGGCCTCGGTCGAACTGATCTTCGACAACAGCGACCACACCATCAGCGGCGAGTTCGCCGCGTTCAACGAAATTTCGGTCCGGCGCCTGGTCAGTCGCGACGGCCAGAGCAACTACTACCTCAACGGCACCAAGTGCCGCCGCCGCGACATCACCGACCTGTTCCTCGGCACCGGCCTGGGCCCGCGCAGCTACTCGATCATCGAGCAGGGCATGATCAGCCAGATCATCGAGGCCCGTCCCGAAGACCTGCGCGTGTATCTGGAGGAAGCCGCCGGCATCTCCAAGTACAAGGAGCGCCGCAAGGAAACCGAAACCCGCATCCGCCACACCCGCGAGAACCTCGACCGTCTCAACGACCTGCGCGAAGAGATCGGCAAGCAGCTCGAGCACCTCAAGCGCCAGGCCAAGCAGGCCGAGCAGTACAAGGCGCTGCAGGAAGAGCGTCGCGTCAAGGACGCCGAGTGGAAGGCGCTGGAATACCGCGGCCTGGACGGCAGGCTGCAGGGCCTGCGCGAGAAGCTGGCCCAGGAAGAAACCAAGCTGCAGCAGTTGATCGCCGAACAGCGCGAAGCCGAGCGCTTGCTGGAAACCGACCGCGTGCGCCGCGAGGAAGCCGCCGAGGGTCTCAACAAGGCGCAGGGCGAGGTCTATCAGGTCGGCAGCACGCTGGCCCGCATCGAGCAGCAGATCCAGCACCAGCGCGAGCTCGGCGACCGCCTGAAGCGGGCGCGCGACGAAGCCCACAATGCGCTGCAGGAACTCGGCCAGCACATCAGTGGCGACGAGACCCGCCTCAACGTATTGCGCGAGTCGGTCGCCGATGCCGAACCGCAACTCGAACAACTGCGCGAGGACGACGTGTTCCGCCAGGACGCGCTGCGCGAAGCCGAAACCGCGCTGGCCGACTGGCAGCAGCGCTGGGAAACGCACAGCCGCGACTCCGCCGAAGCCTCGCGCGCCGGCGATGTCGAACGGACACGTGTCGACTACCTCGACCGACAGTCGCTGGAAGCCGATCGCCGCCGCGAAGCGCTGGCCGGCGAACGCATCGGGCTCGACCTGGACGCGCTGGCGTCCGCGTTCGAGCAATTGCAGCTGCAGCACGACACCCAGAAGGAATCGCTGGAGACGCTGACCGAGCAGGTCGAGGCGCGCAAGCAGGGGGCTGCCGATGTGCAGGAGCAGCAGCGCGCTACCCAGACCGAGCTGTCCGACGTGCGCAAGCGCGCACAGGAAGCCCGTGGCCGCCTGTCCTCACTGGAAACCCTGCAGCATGCCGCCTTGGGCCAGGAGCAGGGCGCCGCGATGAGCTGGCTGAAGGCGCGCGGCCTGGACAACGCCTCGCGTGTTGGCGAGAAACTGACTGTCGAGGCGGGCTGGGAGAACGCCGTCGAAGGCGCGCTCGGCCAACTCATCGAAGGCGTGCTGCTCGATGCCCCCGAAGCGCTCGTCGATGCGCTGGGCGAACTCGGCGACGGCCGCATCGCGCTGGTGTCGGACGACCGCAGCGACGTCGCGTTCGCGCCGACCTCGCTGGCGGCGAAGGTGCAGGGCCCCGCCGCGATCCGTCGCTTGCTGGCGCGCTTGCATGTGGCCGAAGACCTGGGCGAAGCCCGTCGCCTGCAAGCGCAGCTGGGCGATGGCGATTCCGTCATCACCCGCAACGGCGAACGCTTGGGTGCCGGTTGGGTGCGCGTGCTGCGCTCGGGCGCGGCCAAGCAGGGTGCGCTGCTGCGCGAGCGCGACATCCAGTCGCTGCGTGCCGAAATCGAAACCCTGCAGGCACGCGAAGCCGAACTGGAAGAGCGCCTGGCCGGCTTGCGCGACGCGTTGCTCGCCGCCGAGCAGCAGCGTGAAGATGCGCAGCGCACCCTGTACATGGCGCACCGTGGCGTGTCCGAACTTGCCGGCCAGCTGCAGAGCCAGCAGGGCAAGGTGGACGCCACCCGCACCCGCCTCGAACGCATCGATGGCGAACTCGCGCAACTGGTCGAAACGTTGGACACCAGCCGCGAACAGGCCCGCGAAGCGCGTGCCAAGCTCGAAGACGCGGTCACCCGCATGGGCGATCTCGAATCCGCCCGCCAGGCGCTGGAAAGCGAGCGTCGCCAGCTGGTCGACGCACGCGACCAGGCCCGCGAAGCCGCGCGCGCCTCGCGCGACGCCGCGCACGCACTGGCGCTGACGCTGGAATCGCAGCGCACGCAGATCGTCTCGTTGAGCCAGGCGCTGGATCGCATGGGCGGGCAGCGCGGCCACCTCGATTCTCGCCTGGAGGAGCTTACCCTGCAGCTGAGCGAAGGCGATTCGCCGGTGCAGGAGCTGGAAACCCAGCGCCAGGCCGCGCTGGAACATCGCGTCACCGCCGACCGCCAGTTGGCCGAAGCGCGTTCGCTGCTCGAGGGCATCGACAACGAACTGCGCCAGTACGAACAGACCCGTCAGCAGCGCGACGAGCAGGCCGTGGCCCAGCGCGAGCGCATCTCGCAGCGCAAGCTCGACCAGCAGGCGCTCGCATTGAAGGCCGAGCAGCTGTCGGAAGGCGTGGTGGCCGGCGGCTTCGTGCTGGAGGACGTCATCAACACGCTGCCCGAGGTCGCTGACGTACGCGAGTGGGAGCAGGCCGTCACCCAGATCGACGGCCGCATGCGTCGCCTGGAGCCGGTCAACCTCGCCGCTATCCACGAATACGGTGAAGCCAGCCAGCGCTCGGAGTACCTGGACGCGCAGAACGTCGATCTCACCACCGCACTGGAGACGCTGGAAGAGGCCATCCGCAAGATCGACCGCGAGACCCGCGGCCGCTTCAAGGACACCTTCGACCGCGTCAATGCCGGCGTGCAGCAGCTGTATCCGCGCCTGTTCGGCGGCGGCCATGCGTATCTGGAACTCACCGGCGAAGACCTGCTCGACACCGGCGTGGCCATCATGGCGCGCCCGCCGGGCAAGCGCGTGTCCAACATCTCGCTGCTGTCCGGTGGCGAGAAGGCGATGACCGCGGTCGCGCTGGTGTTCGCCATCTTCCAGCTCAATCCCGCGCCGTTCTGCCTGCTGGACGAAGTCGATGCGCCACTCGACGAAGCCAACGTCGGCCGCTTCACCGCCATGGTGAAAGAGATGAGCGAGAAGGTGCAGTTCCTGTTCGTATCGCACAACAAGGCGACGATGGAAGCCGCACACCAGCTCAGTGGCGTTACCATGCGGGAACCCGGTGTCAGCCGGCTGGTGTCGGTGGACCTCGAAGAGGCTGCCCGCCTGGCTGGCGCCGCCTGACCCTTCATTCCACCTTGCCGGAGAATCCCCTGTGTCCGACATGGCCATGCTTCGTATCGGAATCATCGTCGCCGGCATCCTGTTGCTGGTCGCGATCTTCCTGTTCGGTCGTCCCAAAAAGCCCAGCCAGGGTCGCCGGCTGGAACCCACCGAGCGCGACACGGCGCGCGTCGAGCCCAGCCTTGCCGGCGACGACACCAGTGAGCAGGTGCAGGACTACAGCGGCGAGCGCGTGAGCCAGCCCGAACTGGGGCTGCCCGGCGGTACGCCGGTTGCCGGCGTGGAGAGCGACCTGGGCAAGCGGCCCAGCCAGGATTTCGACAAGATCGTCTCGCTGTATGTCGCGGCCAAGGCCGGACAGGTGCTGCGTGGCGAGGACATCGTGGTGGCGGCCGAGAAGACCGGCCTGACCTTCGGTCACATGAATGTCTTCCACCGGCTGGTGGAAGGCCACCCGGAACGCGGCCCGGTCTTCAGCATGGCCAACATCATGCAGCCCGGCAGCTTCGACATGGCCAACATCCGCACCCTGGAAACCCCGGCGATCGCGTTCTTCCTGACCCTGCCGGCGCCGATGACCGCGCTGGAAGCCTGGGAGAAGCTGGTGCCCAACGTCGAACGCATGGCCGAACTGCTCGGCGGCGTGGTCCTCGACGACAGCCGCAACACCCTCGGCCGCCAGCGCATCCAGCACATCCGTGAAGAGCTGCGTGCGTATGACCGGCAGCATGAGGCGCCGCCGTTGACGAAGGCGCCGCGGTGGTGAACTGTGCGGCCGGCTAGGGTCCGCTAGCATGACGTCCTCGCTCGATACAAATCGAGCGCTCTATCTGGCGATCACACAACTCGCTAGCGAGCACGAAGCGTACGAACGCTCCCTTGAGATCTTTCTCCTTGCCATGCTCTGCAAGGCCAGGGCGTTCGAGGAACACCGTTCGCTGTCGCCGCCGGAGGTCTACGACCTAGTGACGGCCGGATTCACGCACGACCCCGCTTCTTTCGAGGACGAGTGGCGTCAAGCGTACGACGAGCTACCTGCCGAGGAAGAAGGCTACGCGGGCTGGCGCGCCGCGCTCGTGCGTCAGATCGTCGACCTTCGCGAAATGGATGAGGCCGGCGCATTGGAGAACGACATGAGATATTTCGGCCTCACTTCGCCGCGAGTGACGTCCTGGTACAGCTTCGATCCGTGCGGATATCTCGAATGTGCGATGGCGGGCTCATTCGGTGGCTGGGAGCCCGGCGATGCGACTGGCCGGACTTTCGTTTCGGGCTTGGCGGCAGCACTGACGGAAGATGGCGCGCTTGTGGCGGTGGATCCGGTCACGATAGAAAGGCGAGTGTCTTCCTTGCCAGAAATCAGCTGGGAGCAGTTCAAGGATTTTCTCGTCTGCGGTCAGATCTACGAGTAGAGGTATCCGACCCATAGTCCGTAGGATGGGTGGAGCCGAAGGGGATACCCATCGGCGGCAAGAAAAGGATGGCCGCCGGAGCACGCAGATTGACGATCGGCCGTTGATCAGAATGGCCGGCATCGGGGGAACCAGAACATGGCACGCAGGCGCATCGCAACGTGGATGGCTTTTCTGCTCGGCGCGTCCCTCGTGGCGCTGACCCTGCCGTTGTTTAAGGCGCGGCCGACGGTCCCGCCTCCGCCCCCCGAAGAGATTCCGCCGTTCGTGCTGACGCGGGCGTTCGCGCTGCAATACGACGCGGTCGTGCTTCGGCTTGCGCTGGATGGACGTTGCCACATGGACCGCGAGTTTTTCATCGTGGCGTCGCCGCCACGCGACCGCATGGACGGGCGCCGTGAACTGAGCCTGTTGACACTGCCCGAAGACCTCGGGTGTCCTTCCATCCGCACCGAGGATGAGGCCCGTTTCAACTCTAACGTCGACCGTTGCTTGAGCCAGACGGCGCGCGAGCGGAAGCACTCGCCCTTGCCGTGCCTCCAGGGAACCTATCCGGGCATGGCGTCCTGGATGTCGCTGCAGATGCCGCGATACGGACGGGATGCAGAGGGCCTGCTCGCGACGGTGGACTATGGGATTCACTGCGGCCCGCATTGCGGCGGCGGATTCCGGTCCAGGTTGCGGTTCAAGGAGGGTGCCTGGCATCTGCTCGGCACTGAGCCGACGTGGATTTCATGACGGCGTAGGATGGTCGAGCGCGTAGGATGGCTTGAGCGAAGCGATACCCATCTCTTGCAGCTGAAAGATCATAATGGGTATCGCCTGCGGCTCAACCCATCCTACGATTGCGTTTCATCGCTTCATCGCGCGCCCTTGGAGGAATGACGATGTCCGGCCACCGCATCTTCACGACTTCCTTCGCCAGCGTGTATCCGCTGTACGTGCAGAAGGCCGAGCGCAAGGGGCGCACGCAAGCTGAAGTCGATGAAGTCATCCGCTGGCTGACGGGTTTCGACCAGGCCGGGCTGGAGCGGCAGATCGAGACGAAGAAGGATTTCGTCACGTTCTTCGCCGAGGCGCCGGCGTTTCATCCGAACGCGTCGCTCATCAAGGGCGTGGTCTGCGGCGTGCGCGTCGAAGACGTGAACGACCCGCTGATGCAGAAGATCCGCTACCTCGACAAGCTGGTGGACGACCTGGCGAAAGGGAAGGCGATGGAGAAGATCCTGCGGTGATCTCGGACGGCGGGCCATGGCCCGCCCTACGCGGGTCAGGTCTTGCGTAGGGTGGGCCTGGGCCCACCACCACACGATCCCGCACACTCCCGCTATGCCCCGCCACGTCCTCTTCATCTGCACCCAGAACCGCCTGCGCAGTCCCACGGCCGAGCACGTGTTTTCCGATTGGCCGGGCATCGAGACCGCGTCCGCGGGCGTGGGCAACGACGCCGAAGTGCCGGTCTCGCCCGAGTTGCTGGCGTGGGCGGATATCGTGTTCGTGATGGAGGAGGTCCATCGCAATCGCCTGTCGGCGAAGTTCCGCAGTCATCTCAAGGGCGCGCGGGTGATCTGCCTGGATATCCCGGACGAGTACGAATACATGGACCCTCACCTGGTCCGCCTGTTGAAGCAGAAGGTCACGCGCTTCCTGCCTGGGTCATGAGGACCGCACCATGATCGATCTGGAACTTACCGACGTGCGCTCCTTCATCGGGAGCAAGGACTTCGACACCTCCAAGGCCTTTTACGAAGCGCTCGGTTGGACGACGGCTGCTTGTTGATGATCTGGTTCAGCCTCGCGCGTTGCGGTTCGCGCTGCTCATCCCAACCTGTCCAAACCCGATGGAATACCCCATGAGCCGTTCCCTGCAGACCTTCACCGGCAGCTGCCACTGCGGCGCCATCCGCTTCGAGATCGACACCGACTTCCCCGAGCTGACGCAGTGCGATTGTTCGATCTGCCGCAAGAAGAACGCGCTGATGGTGAAGGTGCACGAAAGCGCCTTCCGCCTGCTGTCCGGCGCCGACGCACTCGCCGAGTACCAGTTCCACACGCATACCGCGCATCACTACTTCTGCAGGATCTGCGGCATCTACCCGTTCCACCGCAAGCGCGTTACGCCGGACTACTACGGCATCAACGTGTACTGCCTCGACGGATTCGACCCGTCCGGCATCCCCGTGCGGATGACGGTGGGCGCGGGCATGCCGTGAGGTGGGTCCGCTAGACTGCGCCCATGTGCCGATTCGTCACCGCCACGCTGCCCGCCACCGCGCCGATCGCTGCACTGGATGCGATCGCGCGAGCGCACGCTCGGCAGCTCCGCCCCCTGGCCAGCCCGTCGGTCCAGCAGCAGCTGGTGGCCGGCGAGGCCTATTTCCTGACGACGCTCGGCGAATGCGATTGCGGCGGGCCGCTGGGTCGTGGGCGTTCGTCGCAGACGACCGACTGGGACGAGAAAGCGCGCCGGCTGGCGCTCAAGGGCTGGAGTCCGGCCAAGGTGGCGCGGGCGCTGGGCCAGAAGCGGGAGCACGCGGACGCGGATGCCGAGGCGGAGAAGCGACGCGTCGACGAGGCGATGGCGACGTGGGTGGCCTTCATCAAGAACATGCTGCAGTCCGGCCATGTCCGCGAACTCGGCCTGCTGCTCCACCAGTACCGGGGTCCGCTGGACGAAGACGTGGCCCTCCGCGAACGCCGCCGCGTCAAAGTGACCGCAGCGCTGCCCGAGGTCCTGCGCGACCTGGACGAGGACGTGCTGTACCTGTTCCACGGCTGACCTGGCCCGTAGCGGGCGTTCCACGCACCCCATTTCGCACACTCGCGCCCGTCAATGGGTCTCCGAACCCCATCGATGGGGCTCCGAGCCTTGCGTGCAAGGCTCGGATTCCCACGGATCGAGTACAGGCGTGCCATCGATCGCTTTCCGAATGCCATTGATGGCACGGAAAGACCCATCGATGGCTTTCCGAGAGCCATCGTCGATGCCCTTGGGCCGGATAGATCACATTCCGGAAGCCATCGATCGCTTTCCGGAACCCATCGATGACTCCCCGAGAGCCATCGATGGGTTTCCAAGTGCGATCGATGACACGCCGAAAGCCATCGATGGGGCAGGTGAGCCTTGCGCTTGGGATTCCGAGCCTTG
>CAMPIO010000029.1 GCA_946886405.1 uncultured Pseudoxanthomonas sp. | reverse complement strand
GGCAGGGGTCGCGTAGTTTACGCGCTGTACCGGCCGGAAGCCGGCGCCGATGGCGTTGATAAGAGATATCAGGCCCGGACCGGGCTGCGGTGCCGTCGATGCGTCGAACTCCGACCGGCGGCACACATTGGAGGAAACCTTTGTTGGACAAGGACTTGGCAATCCCCCGGGAATCCCGGACACTGCGCGGCATGAGGGGGACTCTGACGCTTCTGGCCGTGCTGGCCGCGTTGACCGCACTGCCGGCCAGCGCGGGCACGCTGTACAAGTGCACCGGCGCGGACGGTGTGCCGGCCTATGTCAGCAAGCGCGTCAGTGGGTCCAACTGCGAAGTCGTGAGCCGCTACACACCTGATCGCAGCCGCCCGACCCAGGTCGCGTCCGTCTCCCGGCCAGCCGAAGCCACGCCGGCCATCGGTGCCGCCGTGTCGCCCGCCCTGTCGGACTCGGCCAGTGCCATCGTCCCGGCCGCCGTGCCGGCGCGTGCCCCTGCCGCGACCGGTCCGCGCCGCGTGGTCAGTGGACAGGTCTATTCCTATATCAAGGATGGCGTGCGCCATTACACCAGTGCGCGTCCGCAGGGCGGCACCCAGGTGGCCAGCCTGCGGACCATCAAGTACAGCTACATCGAAACCTGCTTCGCCTGCGGCAACCCCAGCGTCGACTTCGGTCGCCTGCGCCTGAACACTTCTGCTTATCAGGCCGAGATCGCCGCAGCGTCGCGCGAGTTCGGCGTGGAGGAGTCGATCCTGCGCGCGATCATGCACGCCGAGTCCTCCTACAACCCCCTGGCGCTGTCGCACGCCGGTGCACAGGGCCTGATGCAGCTGATGCCGGCCACGGCGCGGCGATTCGGCGTGACCGACTCCTATAACGCCGGCCAGAACATCCGTGGTGGGGCGCAGTACCTGTCCTGGCTGCTGAAGCGCTTCAACGGCAACCTGACCCTCGCCGCTGCCGGTTACAACGCGGGCGAAGGCGCGGTGGACCGTCACGGCGGGGTGCCGCCGTACAAGGAAACCCAGCGCTACGTGCAGCGCGTCGCCGTGCTGGCCGACCGCTACCGTCAGGCCGTCGCCGCGCGTTGAGTCGCGGCGGGCGCCTCGGGCGCACGCAAGCCATTGATTCCACGGCAGCCGTTGTCGGCCCATTAAGCCATCCGTTACACTTTGCCGTCTTTTGCGGCCCGCACCGGTGTCTGGGGTGCGGCCTTGGCAGCCTTTTTAGCTACCTGATTGTTTTGCGGAGTGCCGGATGGCCATCGATGGGGTCAATGGGCCTGTGAATACGGGCCGACGCCGGTTCCTGACTGCGACCACCGCTGTGGTGGGTGCAGTAGGTGCCGGTATTGCAGCAGTACCTTTTATCAAGTCGTGGAATCCGAGCGCACGGGCCAAGCTGGCCGGTGCTCCGGTGACCGCTGATCTCACGGGTCTGCAGGAAGGCCAGCGCCTGATCCTGGAATGGCGCGGTCAGCCGATCTGGATCGTGAAGCGTTCCAAGGCGATCCTGGACGCACTGCCCACGCTGGACGCGAACCTGCGTGACCCGCAGTCCGCCAACAAGGACCAGCAGCCGTCGTACATCACGGGTGAGACGCGCTCGCTGAAGCCGGAGATCTCCGTGCTGGTCGGCCTGTGCACGCATCTGGGCTGCTCGCCGGAAATGGCCGCCGAGATCAAGCCCGAGCCGTACGACCCGGACTGGAAGGGCGGCTATTTCTGCCCCTGCCACAAGTCGCGCTTCGACATGGCCGGCCGCGTGTTCCAGGGCGTGCCCGCGCCCACCAACCTGGTGGTGCCGCCGCACTTCTACCAGGACGACAACACCATCGTGATCGGCCTCGATCCGCAAGGGGGCGCGTAAGCCATGGCGAACATCATCACCCGCACCGCCGAT
The DNA here is from genome assembly GCA_946886405.1 of uncultured Pseudoxanthomonas sp. Next base: position 35,466 of record CAMPIO010000029.1, on the reverse strand, counting down.
GGCGTAGTGGACTGGTTCAACGCGCGCGCGCCGGGCTTCATGCCCGTGTACCGCAAGCACATGAGCGAGTACTACGCGCCCAAGAACTTCAACATCTGGTACATCTTCGGCGTGCTGTCGATCGTGGTGCTGGTCAACCAGATCCTGACCGGCATCTTCCTGACGATGCACTTCAAGCCGAGCGCGGCGGAAGCCTTCGCCTCGGTCGAATACATCATGCGCGACGTGGAGTGGGGCTGGCTGATCCGCTACATGCACAGCACCGGTGCCTCGCTGTTCTTCATCGTCGTCTACATCCACATGTTCCGCGGCCTGATGTACGGCTCGTACCAGAAGCCGCGCGAGCTGGTGTGGATCCTCGGCATGCTGATCTACCTGGTGCTGATGGCCGAAGCCTTCCTGGGCTACGTACTGCCGTGGGGCCAGATGTCGTTCTGGGGTGCGAAGGTCATCATCTCGCTGTTCGGCGCCATTCCGGTGATCGGCAACGGCTTGACCGAGTGGATCATGGGCGACTACCTGCCCAGCGACGCCACGCTGAACCGCTTCTTCGCCCTGCACGTCATCGCGCTGCCGCTCGTGCTGCTGCTGCTGGTGGTGCTGCACATCTTCGCCCTGCATGAAGTCGGCTCGAACAACCCCGACGGCGTCGAGATCAAGAAGGGTCCGAAGGGCAACCGCTGGTCGCCCACGGCCCCGGCCGATGGCGTGCCGTTCCACCCGTACTACACGGTGAAGGATGGCTTCTACGTCGGCGGCTTCCTGATCCTCGCGGCGTTCATCGTGTTCTTCGCGCCCGCCATGGGCGGCTGGTTCCTGGAACACGACAACTTCACCGAAGCCAACCGCCTGGTCACGCCGGAGCACATCAAGCCGGTGTGGTACTACACGCCTTACTACGCGATGTTGCGCGTGGTGCCGCACAAGCTGTCCGGCGTGCTGGTGATGTTCGGCGCCATCGCGATCCTGTTCCTGGTGCCGTGGCTGGATCGTGCGAAGGTGAAGTCCTACCGTTACCGCGGCGTCCTGTCGAAGGTGCTGCTGGGCCTGTTCGCCATCTGCTTCGTGTGGCTGGGCAAGATCGGTGCCGGCCCGGGTACCGATCCGGTGGAAACGATCGTCGGTCGCTTCCTCACCGCGTTCTACTTCCTGTTCTTCCTGACCATGCCGATCTGGACCAAGATCGACAAGACCAAGCCAGTGCCCGAGCGGGTGACGACGCATGACTAAGACTTTCGCCTCTCGCCTAGCTGTCTTCGCCAGCGGGTTGCTGATTTCGTTCTCCGTGTTCGCCGCAGGCGGCGGCGACAAGCTGCAGGCCGGCAACGACCTGGGCGACCGCGCGTCGCTGCAGCGAGGTGCGCAGCTGTACATGAACTACTGCGCGGGCTGCCACTCGCTGAAGTACATGCGCTACTCGCGCATGGCCGAAGACCTTGGCCTGACCGAAGACGAGGTGATGAAGAACCTCAACTTCACCGGCGCCAAGTTCGGTGAGCAGATCCAGGTGTCGATGCCCCACGATCCGGCCACGAAGTGGTTCGGCAAGATGCCGCCGGATCTGAGCGTCATCGCGCGCGTGCGCGGCAGCGACTGGATCTACACCTACCTCAAGTCGTTCTACCTCGACGAATCGCGTCCGCTGGGCTGGAACAACAAGCTGTTCCCCAACGCCTCCATGCCCAATCCCCTGTGGGAACTGCAGGGCCTGCAGCACGCCGAGTTCGGACAGCCCGATGCGGCCACCGGCGAGCGTCATGTGGAAAGCCTGAAGGTCACGCAGGCGGGCCGGCAGGACGCGCGTGAGTTCGACCAGACCGCGCGCGACATCACCAACTTCCTGGAGTATGTCGGCGAGCCGGCGGCCCTGAAGCGCCAGAGCATCGGCGTATGGGTGATCCTGTTCCTGTCGGCGCTGACGTTCCTGGCCTACCTGCTGAAGCAGGAGTACTGGAAGGACGTCCACTAAACGGCGTCGCGTCCGACGCCACCGAGGCAGGCCGCAGGGCCTGCACCGGCAAGGGAAAAGCCGGGCGGGATTGCTTGGCTTTTTCCGGCGGGGATTGCACACTCAGGGACCGTGGCGACCGTCAGCAAGGGGCTGACGGCGTCGGTGCGATCGGCGGATTCCGATCGTCGGAGAGCCGCGAATGGCTGCGAGTCCACGTATGCGCAATACACTGACGTTGTTTTCCTCCACCGATGACGTGCTCTGCCACCGCGTGCGGCTGGTACTCGCCGCGAAGGGCGTGAGCTACGACCTGGTGCCGGTGGATCCGCAGAACCCGCCCGAAGACCTCATCGATCTGAATCCCTACCATTCCGTGCCCACCCTGGTGGAGCGCGATCTGGTGCTGTACGCCGCCTCGGTGGTCAGCGAATACCTCGACGAGCGCTATCCGCATCCGCCGTTGATGCCGGTCGATCCACTGTCGCGCGCGCGCCTTCGCCTGGCCATGCTGCGCATCGAGCACGATTGGGTGCCGCAGGTGCAGGCGATCCAGCTTGGCAACAAGCAGCAGGCCGAGGCCGGTCGCAAGCGTCTGAAGGAACTGCTCACCGCCTCGGTGCCGCTGTTCAAGGCGAGCAAGTTCTTCCTCAACCCGGAGATGAGCCTGGCCGATTGCGCGATGGCGCCGATCATCTGGCGCCTGCCGTCGCTGGATGTGCCGCTGCCCAAGGACGGCAAGGCGATCGAGGACTATGGCAACCGCATCTTCCGGCACCCCGGCTTCCTTCGCAGCCTGACGGACGCGGAGAAGAAGCTGCGCGAGATCCCGAGCTGACCGACTGCCGTTCAAGGCCGGGCCAGTCGCGATGCCGTCATGCGATTGGCCACCGAGAAGTGAAATGACCGACGCCTCTTCCCGCATGACCAGCCATCGCCCGTATCTGCTGCGGGCGTTGAACGAGTGGATTGCCGACAACGGCATGACGCCGCACTTGCTGGTGGATGCGACGCTGGCCGGCGTGCAAGTGCCCGCCAGTGCCGTGAAGGAAGGCAAGGTGGTGCTGAACATCGCCGAGCGCGCAGTCGTGAGATTGATGATCGACAACGAAGCGGTGAGCTTCACCGCGCGTTTCGGCGGCGTCAGTCACGCCGTGCACGTGCCCATCAGCGCGGTGCTGGCGATCTATTCGCGCGAGACCGGGCAGGGCATGGCGTTGCCGGACGACGTGCCGCACGACACGGAGGCCAGTGGCGATGACGACGATGCTTCGTCCTCGCAGGACGCGCCGCCGGACGACGATGCGCCGCCCCCCGCAGGCAAGCGTCCTCCGTTCCTGCGCGTGGTGAAATAAGCCGGTTGTGTCCAGCGCCTGCGGCGCGCAGCAGCTCAGTGCAGATCGATCGGCGTCACCGAAGGGGCGACCGGTCCGACGAATGAAACGAGTTGCCCTTTTCTCAGCACCAGTCGACCGACATGGCGGTCGATGCCGTCGTGCGAATACTCGAAACGGAAGCTGCGTTCGAACCCCAGCCAGCCATCCTCGCCACGACGCAGTCGCAGTCCGCTCGCGTGCACGCTCTGGTCCAGCCAGATGACGCCCGCGGCCTGGCAGGCATTGCGTCCCACCGCGATCGCACGCTCGGCTGCGGCGCGCGCCGCGTTCCAGTAGGCGAACGCGGCGCCGCCTGCGATCAGCCAAAGCAGCGCACTCAGTGGCGACATGCGGGCCTCACGGCGCGGGGCCGAGTTTCAGCGACAAGTCGATGGCACGGACGTGCTTGGTCAAACCGCCGATCGACACGAAGTCGACCCCATCGGCTGCGATGCCCCGCAGCGTCGACAAATCGACGCCGCCGGATACTTCGAGCGGTATGCGGCCCGCGTAGGGCGCCGCCTTCGCGCGACGCACGGCTTCGCGTCGGGTGTCTGCATCGAAGTCGTCGATGAGGATGCGCTCGCAGCCTTCCCTGAGTGCTTCGTCGAGCTGCGCGAGTGTTTCGACTTCGACGATGAGGGGCAGCGACGGCTGCGCGCTGCGCGCCGCATGGATGGCGGCCGTCAGCGAGCCGGCGGCACGCACGTGGTTTTCCTTCAGCATCACCGTGTCGTAGAGACCGATGCGATGGTTCTGGCCGCCACCGCAGCGCACGGCGTATTTCTGCGCGAGCCGCAGGCCGGGCAGGGTCTTGCGCGTATCGAGGATGGTGCAGCCCGTACCGCGAACGACATCGACGTACTCGGCCGTAACGGTGGCGGTGCCGGACAGGGTCTGCAGGAAGTTCAACGACGCACGTTCGGCCGTGACCAGGGCGCGCGACCGGCCAACCAGCGTGGCGAGCACGGTTCCGGCAGACACGCAGTCGCCATCGCGCACCCGCCAGTCGATCCGCACCCCGGGATCGAGCGCACGATGGCAGGCATCGAACCACGGTCCGCCGGCGACAACGGCGTCTTCCTTGCACAGCAGGTAGGCGATGTCGGCGGTGTCGGGGAGCAGTGCAGCGGTCACGTCCCCCGTACCGACGTCCTCGGCCAGCGCGCGGGCGACATCCGCCGCCACGACCTCCGCCGACGGTGGCGTCAGGTGCATGCTCATCGTGCGGGGAAATCGGCAGCCTGCGCCGTGGTGATCGCTTCTTCGGCGAGCAGCACGGGAATGCCGTCTTCGACGCGATACACGATCTTGCGGTCGTGGGTGACCAGCGCTTCGCGCAGTGCGTCGGCCTGCATGGTGTCGTCGGCGCGTTTCACCTGCCCCTCGCCGATGGCGCGGTTGAGTGCTTCCAGCCCGCGCGAATCAAGGATGGCCAGCGGCTGGCGGGTGGTGGGGCAGCAGAGGAGGTCGAGCAGTTTGCGGTCCATGTGGGGACTCGATCAGCGGTTCGGTCAGGAGGGTAGAATACGTCTTTGCGACCGAGGACGGCCATGACCGCCAGCGTTTCCAGCCCCGTCGTGGGCATCGTGATGGGTTCCCGCTCCGACTGGGACACCATGCAGCACGCCGCGCAGAAACTGGATGCGTTGGGTGTGCCTTACGAAGTGAAGGTCGTCTCCGCGCACCGCACGCCGGACGTACTGTTCTCGTATGCGGAGGAAGCCGCTTCGCGCGGACTGCGCGCGATCATCGCCGGGGCAGGCGGCGCGGCCCATCTGCCCGGCATGCTCGCGGCGAAAACGGCAGTGCCGGTGCTGGGCGTGCCGGTGCAGTCGAAGGCGCTCAACGGCATGGATTCTCTGCTGTCCATCGTGCAGATGCCGGCCGGCATCCCGGTGGCGACGTTCGCCATCGGCAATGCCGGCGCGGCCAATGCCGGCCTGTTCGCCGCTGCGCTGCTGGCGCCGGAATATCCGGCGATCGGTGCCGCACTCGACGCTTTCCGTACGCGCCAGACCGATGACGTGATGGCGCACGACGATCCGCGTCAGCCGCTATGACCACGGTTGGCATCCTTGGGGGCGGACAGCTCGCGCGCATGCTGGCGCTGTCCGGCGCGCCACTGGGCTTGCGCTTCCTGGTGATGGACACCGCAGCGGACGCATGCGCCGGGCAGTTCGCGCCCCTGCTGGTGGGCGACTACCGCGATGAAGCCGCGCTGGCCGAATTCGCATCGAAGGTCGACGTGGCCACGTTCGATTTCGAGAACGTGCCGGCGGAGAGCGCGGAATGGCTCGCCAGCCGCGTCCCGGTGTTCCCCAACCCGCGTGCACTGGCGGTGGCGCAGGATCGGCTGGTCGAGAAGACGCTGTTTCGCGAGCTTGGTATTCCGGTCGGCGCCTTCGCGGATGTGGGCAGCCTCGAAGTGCTGCGTGCCGAGGTCGAGCGACTGGGCGGCGCGTGCATCCTCAAGACGCGCCGCCTGGGTTACGACGGCAAGGGACAGTTCCGCATCAAGTCGTCGGCGGACATCGATGCGGCATGGCAGGCGCTGGGTGCGCAGGCCGCGACCGTGGGATTGATCGTCGAAGCCTTCATTCCGTTCGAGCGCGAGCTGTCGGTGGTCGCGGTGCGCGGCCGCGACGGCGAGTTCCGCACGTGGCCGTTGACCGAAAACTGGCACGTCGACGGGGTGCTGTCGGCGAGCCTGGCACCGGCACGTGTCGATGTGGCGCTGGCCGATGCGGCGTGCGCGCACGCGCGGCGGTTGGCGGAATCGCTGGACTATGTCGGCGTGTTCGCGTTGGAGCTGTTCTACCGCGATGGCGAACTGCTCGCCAACGAGATGGCACCGCGCGTGCACAACTCCGGCCACTGGACGATAGAGGGTGCGGAGACGTCGCAGTTCCAGAACCACCTGCGCGCGGTACTCGGCCTGCCGCTGGGCGATACGCGTGTGTTGGGGCACGCCTGCATGCTCAACTGGATCGGCGAGATGCCCGATACGCATGCCGTACTGCAGGAAGCCGGCGGTCACTGGCACGACTACGGCAAGGAGTCGCGTGCCGGCCGCAAGGTCGGCCATGCCACGGTGCGTGCGGACGATGCGTCGTCGCTGGCGCAGGCGCTGGCCCGGGTGGGCAATGCGCTCGGACGCGATACGCAGGTGACCCCGGTCGTGGCGCGACTCTCCGGCTAGCGCGTCCCTGTTCGCAAGCGCAAAAGAAAACGGCCGGGTTTCCCCGGCCGTTTTCGCGTGGGTCGGTGGTCCGCGCTCAGCGCAGGTTGCCGGCCACGAAGTCCCAGTTCACCAGCGCCCAGAACGATTCCACGTACTTCGGGCGCGCGTTGCGGTAGTCGATGTAATAGGCGTGTTCCCACACGTCGATGGTGAGCAGCGGCTTGTCTTCGCCGGTCAGCGGCGTGGCCGCATTCGACGTGCTGGCCAGGGCCAGTGAGCCGTCCGGACGCTGCACCAGCCAGCCCCAGCCGGAACCGAACGTACCGATGGCGGTCTTGGTGAACTCTTCCTTGAACTTCGCGAAATCACCGAACGCCTTGTTGATCAGCTCGGCCAGCTTGCCGGTCGGCTCGCCGCCCCCGTTGGGCTTCAGGCCGTTCCAGTAGAAGGTGTGGTTCCACACCTGCGCGGCGTTGTTGAACATGCCGCCCTGCGACTTGCGCACGATCTCTTCCAGCGACGCATCGGCGAACTCGGTGCCCTCGATCAGCTTGTTGAGGTTGTCGACGTAGGTCTTGTGGTGCTTGCTGTAGTGGAAGTCGATGGTCTCGCCGGAGATATGCGGCTCCAGGGCGGTGCGGTCGTAGGGCAGGGGGGGCAGTTCGATGGCCATGGCTCGGTTCCTTACGCTAGGCGGGTCAAAGGGGCATGCCCGGCATCGGCGGGCGATGCAAAGGCTTACACTATGCAATCCGCAGGCGTGGCCGGCGGAACGGACCGAAAGTGTACCCGACGGTGGTTGCCAAACCGTCAAGGAAGGAGAAATCAGCATGCCGGTGATGGAACGCATCCAGGCCGAAGTGGATGGCCACCCGATCGTCCTTTTCATGAAGGGCACGCCGCAGTTCCCGATGTGCGGCTTCTCCAGCCGGGCCGTGCATGCGCTGCGCGAAGCCGGTGCCGAACACCTCCACGTCATCAACGTGCTGGAAGAGCCCGAGATCCGCGCCAACCTGCCGCGCTTCTCCAACTGGCCGACGTTCCCGCAACTCTTCATCAATGGCGAACTGATTGGTGGCTGCGATATCACCCTTGAACTGCACGAATCCGGCGAATTGCAGCGGATCGTGACCGAGGCGTTCGCTCCGTGAGTCTCGTCGGGCTTCCGACGCACGCATCGCGTGCGCTGGATCAGCGCGTCGTGCTGGTCAGTGGTGCGCATGGCGGGTTGGGCAGTGCCGCGGCCGTGGCGTGCGCGGAGGCCGGCGCCACCGTGGTGTTGCTCGGACGCAAGGTGCCCAAGTTGAACCGCGTGTACGACGCGGTGGCCCAGGTCGGCGCGGAACCGCTGCTGTATCCGCTCGATCTGGAAGGCGCAACGCCCGACGACTATGCCGAACTCGCCGATCGCCTGCATGCCGGTCTGGGCAGGCTGGACGGCGTGCTGCATTGCGCGGCCGAGTTCAAGGGGCTGACACCGCTCGAACACACCGATCCGGCGGCCTTCGCGCGGGTCGTGCATGTGAACCTCACCGCGCCGTGGTGGCTGTCGCAGGCCTGTCTGCCCCTGCTCAAGCAGTCGGATGATGCGGCGCTGGTTTTCAGTGTCGACGACCTGTCGCGCGTCGGGCAGGCGTACTGGGGTGCCTATGGCGTCGCCGAGCACGGACTGACGTCGCTGGTGGGCATGCTGCATGCCGAACTGGCCACCAGCACGGTGCGCGTATCCGCGCTGCAGCCGGGGCCGATGCGCACCGGACTCCGTTCGCGCGCCTACGCTGACGACACCGACGCGCAGGCGTGCGATGCGAAGGAATACGCCTCGGCCTGCGTCACCCTGCTGTCATCTGCGGGCGCCACGCACAGGGGGCAGATATGGAAGGTACGGGCATGACCGTCCTGTCGGCGTCGTTGCTGCTTTTCCTGATCCTGGATCCGCTGGGCAACGTCCCCGTGTTCCTGAGCGTGCTGAAGCCGCTGCCGCCGCGTCGCCAGCGCATCGTGGTGGTGCGCGAGTTGCTGATCGCGCTGGTGGTGCTGATGCTGTTCCTGTGGTGCGGCAAGTACGCGCTGGAGATGATGCACCTGCGCCAGGAGTCGGTGGCCATCGCCGGTGGCATCGTGCTGTTCCTGATCGGCGTGCGGATGATCTTTCCGCGCCCCGAAGGCTTGATGGGGGAGCTTCCCGGCGGCGAGCCCTTCATCGTGCCGCTGGCCATTCCCCTGGTGGCCGGCCCGTCCGGCATGGCCGCCGTGATGTTGATGGGCAGCAACGACCCTTCCCGTCTCGGCGACTGGAGCCTGGCCCTGCTGCTGGCCTGGGGTGCCACGGCGGTGATCCTGTTCTCGGCGACCGTGCTCTACAAGTGGCTGGGAAGAAGCGTGCTGACCGCGATCGAGCGGCTAATGGGCATGCTTCTGGTAGCCATTTCCGTCCAGATGGTGCTGGACGGCATCGGTACCTACCTGAAGCTGACCCCTCCCAACATCTGACAATGCGGGCCCCCGCACCCGCCGCCAGGGCGGGCAAGCAAGGGCCGTCCGAAGGCGACGTCACTGTCATGGTGCAGTGCGGAACTTTGTCATGTCGCGGTCACAAAATGGTCCTATCGTGTTAACCTGTTATTAACCTCCGCGGACGCCGCGTGGGCCATGGGAACCCCTAGCACGCCCTTCAGAACCGACCCCACCGGGTGGTTCCGCACGTCCTGTCAGCCAGCTTCGCCACATCACTCCCGTACCGAGGTTTATCCGATGAACCAATCCCGTCGTCTTCGCCTGTCCAAGCTCAGCCTTGGCCTCGTCGTCGCACTCGCCGCCGCGCCTGCCTTCGCGCAGAGCACCTCGGCCGGTGTGGGCGGCCTGGTCACCGACAATGGCGGCCAGCCCGTCACCGGTGCTGAAGTGACCATCACCCACGTCGAATCCGGTACGGTCAGCCGCGCCACCACCGATGCCAGCGGCCGCTACACCGCACGCGGCCTGCGCGTCGGCGGTCCCTACCAGGTGACGATCACCAAGTCGGGCTCGGGTACCAAGACCGAAGACAACGTGTTCCTGACGCTGAACCAGGTGAACACCGTCAACGCCGCGCTGACCGGCGACCTGACCACCCTGGAAACCGTCACGGCAGTCGGCTTCTCCGGCGGTTCGGAAGTCTTCAGCGCCACCAAGATGGGCTCGGGCACCAGCGTCGACCAGCGCGCGATCCAGTCGCTGCCGTCGGTCAACGGCAACATCCAGGACTACATGCGCCTCGATCCGCGCGTCACGTTCACCGACCGCGCGTCGGGCAGCATCACCGCCGGCGGCCAGAATCCGCGCTTCAACAAGATCACCATCGACGGCGTGTCGGCCAGCGACACCTTCGGCCTGGAAGGCAACAACATGCCGACCCAGCGCCAGCCCGTTTCGATGGAAGCCATCGAAGCCATCGACATCAACCTGTCCAGCTATGACGTGTCCATCGCCGGCGCCGCTGGTGCCAACGTCAACGCCGTGACGAAGTCGGGCACCAACGAGTTCCACGGCTCGGTCTACGGCAGCTATCGCGATGGCGAGTGGTTCGGCAAGCATCCGCTGACGAACGCCGACTTCACCGAGTTCACCGAAGAGGAAACCTACGGCTTCACGCTGGGTGGCCCGGTGATCAAGGACAAGCTGTTCTTCTTCACGAACTACGAGAAGTACAAGCGCGGCAAGCCCAGCCCGGACCTGAGCAACACCCCGCTGATGCGCGCCGACGGCGACTTCAATGCCGCCGACCTGGCCGAAGTGCAGCGCATCGCTCGCGACGTGTGGGGCTTCGAGCCCGGCGAAACGTCCGGCAACGGCGACACCGAGCTGGAAGAGTACGCGCTGAAGCTGGACTGGAACATCAGCGACAACCACCGCGCCAACCTGCGCTACAGCAAGCTGGAACAGGTCCGCGTGCGTCCGGAAGGTTCCGGCGCCAGCACGCTGTCGCTGAGCTCGAACTGGTTCTCGCACGAGAAGACCGTCGAGAGCTACGTCGCGCAGCTGTTCAGCGACTGGTCCGACACGTTCTCCACCGAGTTCAAGGCGTCGTACCGCGACTACTCCGCGATCCGCGTCAGCCCGACCACCGCGCCGACCATCCAGGTCTACTTCGATGACCTGAACAACAACAATGCCGTTACCTCGGGTGACTTCATCCGCCTGGGTACCGAGCGCAGCTCGCCGGGCAACACGCTGCTGACCGAAACCTGGAATTACTTCGGTTCGGGTACCTGGACCGTGGGCGACCACGACATCAAGTTCGGTGCCGAGTACAGCGAAAACGAGATCTACAACTTCTTCCTGCAGGATTCCTGGGGCAACTACAGCTTCTACGTCCCGACGGTGAACGGCGTGTCGGATTTCGGCAACCTGCTGCGTGGCCAGTACTTCGACTACGACCTGCAGACCAACCCGACCAACCCGGGCGCCATCGCGGCGCAGTACAAGAACAAGAGCCTCGGCCTGTTCGTCCAGGACACCTGGTACATCACGCCGAACCTGACGCTGACCTTCGGCGTGCGCGCCGACAAGCCGACCGCCAGCCCGGCCCCGCCGTACAACGCCTGTTTCGCCGCCGCCCCCGGCACGGCGAACGCCGCCTGCGGCACCGGTTACACCGGCGGTTTCGGCCTGGACAACAGCAATACCTACAACGGCGACTACATCATCCAGCCGCGTTTCGGCTTCAACTACACCTTCGACAGCGAGCGCGCCATGCAGCTGCGTGGTGGTATCGGCCTGTTCCAGGGCGACGCGCCGCAGGTGTGGGTGGGCAATGCCTACAGCAGCACGGGCATGAACTACATCTCCTACCAGAACCTGACCGCGTGGCAGACGGTGCCTTTCAGCCCGGATGGCCTGAATCCGTCCATCCCGGCGACCGGTACCGGCGTCCGCAACGTCAACGTGATCGGCGAAGATTTCGAGCTGCCGTCCGTGTGGAAGGCCAACCTGGCGCTCGACGTCGAGACGCCGTGGTACGGCATCGTCGCGTCCGCCGAGCTGCTGCTGACCGACGTCAAGAGCGGCCTGGTGTACCGCACGCTGAATGTCGGCCCGGGCTTCACCGGTCCGGACGGCCGCACGCTGTACTGGAACCCCAATGCGCCGGGTGGCCTGTGGAATTCGAACACGGCGCAGGCGCGTTTCGGCCGCAACGCCTACTTCGGTGACGTGCTTCTGATCGAGAACACCGACCAGGGCAAGGGCCAGCAGCTGACCGTGTCGTTGAACAAGCCCTTCAGCAGCGAAAGCGACTGGTCGTGGACGCTGGGCTACACCTACACCAACGCCGAAGAAGTGTCGGCGCTGACCAGCTCCACCGCCGGTTCCGGTTACGGTTCGCAGTACGGCTTCAACATCAACGAAGTGCAGGCCACCACCGCGCGCTACGAGATCCGGGACCGCTTCAGCGGCGCCCTGAACTGGTCGCACAAGTTCTTCGGTGACTACGCCACGCAGGTCGGCCTGTACTACGAAGGCCGCAGCGGCCGTCCGTACAGCTACATCTTCACCGGCGACGCCAACGGCGACAGCCGTACGTTCAACGACCTGTTCTACGTGCCGGCGGGCCCTGGCGACGTGCTGTTCGGCAGCCTGACCTCGGCCGGCGTGTTCACGCCGAACCCGACGATGGAAGCCGCCTTCTGGTCGTGGCTGGAAACGCAGGAAGGCCTGGGCCGCTACAAGGGCACGTATGCGCCCGAGAACGGCTTCCGCGCCGGCTGGGTCAACACGTTCGACGTGCGCATCAGCCAGGAACTGCCGGGCTTCTTCAAGGGCCACAAGTCGAAGATCTGGCTGGACATCCAGAACGTCGGCAACCTGATCAACAAGGATTGGGGCCACATCCTGGATTACGGCTTCAACGGCAACAATGCCGTCGCCAGTATGATCGGCATGTACCAGGGCAAGTACGTCTACGGTTACCGCAGTGGCACGGAGTTCGGCCAGGCTTCCGCCCTGGGCGTGCCGACCGACGCCGACCAGCAGACCAACGGTGTCTCGCAGTGGTCGCTGCAGGTGGGCCTGAAGTACGAGTTCTGATCCGCAGCCCTATCGCGGAACGCAACAACGACGGCCGGGGAAACCCGGCCGTTTTCTTTTGGCGGCTCCTCTTGCCATCGCGACTGCGCTAAAGTCCCGCCTCTGACGAACGAAGACAGGACATCCCATGAATCAAACGGCATCGAGGGCGTTGCCGGTACAGGACGCGCGGATCTATCCGCGTGGCGGCCTGGACGTACTTTCCCGCAACGAAGTGGCGCGCCTGCGCGACGCGTCGAGCGGCGGCATGCATGAACTGCTGCGCCGCTGCGCGCTGGCCGTGCTGACCAGCGGCAGCGCGTCCGACGATCCGCGCGCTGCGCGCGATCTGTATCCCGACTTCGACATCCAGGTCCTGCAGCAGGATCGTGGCGTGCGCATCGACCTGATCAACGCACCGGCGATGGCCTTCGTCGATGGCGAGATCATCCGCGGCATCGCGGAACTGCTGTTCGCCGTGGTGCGTGACCTGGCCTATACCGCCATCGAACTCGGCCCGGAGTACGCGGCAGACCTGGAATCCTCGGCCGGCATCACCAACGCGGTGTTCGGCCTGCTGCGCAACGCGCGCATCCTCAAGCCCAGCGATCCGAACTTGGTCGTGTGCTGGGGCGGCCATTCGATCTCGCGCGACGAGTACCTGTACACCAAGCAGGTCGGTTACGAGCTGGGCCTGCGCGGCCTCGACATCTGCACGGGCTGCGGCCCCGGTGCGATGAAGGGCCCGATGAAGGGCGCGACCATCGCGCACGCCAAGCAGCGCCGCGCCAAGACGCGCTACATCGGCGTGACCGAGCCGGGCATCATCGCGGCCGAGTCGCCGAACCCCATCGTCAACCACCTGGTCATCATGCCGGACATCGAAAAGCGCCTCGAGGCGTTCGTCCGCATCGGCCACGGCATCATCGTGTTCCCCGGCGGCGTGGGGACGGCGGAAGAGATCCTCTATCTGCTCGGCATCCTGCTGCATCCCGACAACGCGGACCTGCCGTTCCCGCTGATCCTGACCGGCCCCACGATCGCTGCGCCGTACTTCGAGCAGATCGATCGTTTCATCCGGCTGACGCTGGGCGATGCGGCGGCCGCGCGCTACGAGATCATCATCGGCGACCCCGTCGCCGTGGCGAAGAAGATGGGCGCCGGTATCCGCAAGGTGCGCGAGTACCGCATCGAGCACAAGGATTCGTTCTTCTTCAACTGGGCCGTGCAGATACCCGAGGACTACCAGCAACCGTTCGTCCCCTCTCACGAGGCGATGGCCGCGCTGCAGCTGCGGCCGGGACGTGCGGTGCACGACCTGGCGGCCGATTTGCGCCGTGCGTTTTCCGGCATCGTCGCGGGCAACGTCAAGGAGGACGGCATGCGCCGGATCGAGGAATTCGGCCCGTTCGAGATCCACGGCGATGCGCCGATGATGCAGGCCCTGGACGAACTGCTGCGCGCATTCGTCGAGCAGCGTCGCATGAAGATCGCCGGTGAGTATCAGCCGTGCTACAGGGTGGTGACCTGAGGCGTCTCAGGCGTCCAGCGGCAGGCGGATGATCGCGGTGTAGCGACCGTCCGCCGTCGTGGTCTCCACGCTGCCGCGCCCGTGCGTCAGCGCGTGGATGCGGGCACGGACGGAATTGAGGCCCACCTGGTGGCCCGTCGTGGGCCGCACGGGCGAAGCAGGGATCGCATTGCCGATCGTGACCTGCACCCAGCCGCCGGCCTCGGCGATCTCGACACTGACGTGGCCGCCATCCGGCAGTGGCTCCACGCCGTGACGGATGGCGTTTTCGACCAGCGGCTGGATCGACAGGGTCGGTACCTTCACGTCGGGCAGCACAGGGGGGACGCGCCAGTCCAGGCTCAAGCGCTCGCCGAAGCGCAGGCTCTCGATCTCGAGATAGCGCTGTGCCAGCGCAAGCTCGTCCGCCAACGTGATTTCGCGCGGCCCCGCCAGTGCTGCGCGGAACAGGTCCGACAGGTCGAGCAGCAGGCGCTCGGCTTCTTCCGGGCGCAGGTGCACCAGCGCCGCTGCCGTGTTGAGGGTGTTGAAGAGGAAATGTGGACGGATGCGCGCCTGCAGCGCCTCGAGCTGGGCCTGCTTGGCCTGCAGTGCCAGTTGGCGGGTCTGCCAGTGGTTGTGGAACACCGCCAGTCCCAGCAATCCCACCGTCAATGCTATTCCGGTGAATCGCGCCAGCGTATCGAGCCAAGCGTTGGCAGGTTCTCCCAGGCCTTCGCCCAGCAGCAGCCACGCCATGCCGCAGGTCAGCCAGGTCGCCAGCACCAGGAAGGTGATGGCAAGGCAAGCGACCATCAGCGGGCGCGTGGACGCGAGTCTGTTCCTCAGCAGGTAAAGGCCGCCAAGCGTCAGCAGCAGGACCCACTGGATCATGAAGGACGCCAGGCCGAACTGGATCCACCTTCCCTGCGCGGGATCAGCCGCCAGCGCAAACAGTGCCGCGAAACCTTCGCCGCCCAGCACGACCCAGATAAGGGTGCCGGGTTGCCAGAGGATCTCCACGGGCGAAGGCGACGTGGCGTGGCGTGGCAGGGGCGGAAGCGGCGCTGGCATGTCCGAATCATGCACGGTCCCAGCGGGCCTTGGACATCCCGCGTACCGCTGGGAATGGTGTTGCGCCCGTTCATCGGGGATCGGCTGGTAACCCGGAGGGGGAGTCAGTAGGTTAGCCACCGGTTCTCATGGGGAACGAACCCAATGTTTCGATCCGGCAGCATGTTCGACTGCGCCTGCCCGCGTCCTCGGGCCGAGGGCGGGTTCACCTTGGTCGAACTGGCGATCACGCTGGCCGTGCTGGCCATCATCGTGACGCTGGCAGTGCCCGCATTCACGTCGCTGATCAACGGCAACCGTCTCACTGCGCAGGCCAATGAGCTGGTGGCGGATATCCAGTCGGCCCGCATGGAAGCGGTGAAGCGCAATCGTCCAGTGACGTTGTGCCCCAGCACGGACAACGCCACCTGCTCCGGTGGCGACTGGGGAGACCGGATCATCACGGCCCCGAACGGTGTCGGCGTCGAAGTCGTGCGCACCAGCACGGCCAAGGGCGTGCTGAGTGTGCGTGGCGATGTCGGCAGCGTCGTGTTCGGCGCGGATGGATCGGCCCGTGTGGCGGCAGGTGGCGCATTGTTGAATGCCGCGTTCACCGTATGCCTTCCCACGACATCGCCGGAACAGAATGTGAGGCAGGTCACGCTGGCCTCCGGCAGCCGAGTTGCCACCCTACCCGCGAACACTGCAGGAGTCTGCCCGCCGTGAGCACCATTGCTCTGACCCCGAACCGTCGCCGCGCGCCGCGTTTCCAGAGCAGGCAAGTCGGTGCCGGCCTGCTCGAAGTGATGGTGTCCGTCCTCATCATGGGCATCGGCTTGCTCGGCATTGCCGCGATGCAGGCCACCGCATTGAAGAACAGCCAGAGCTCGCTGGAACGTAGTCAGGCCGTCATCCAGTCCTACGCCATCCTCGAATCGATGCGCGCCAATCGGCAGGCGGCGATCGACGGTGAGTACAACGTGGGCTTGACCTGCAATCCGCCCGCCGCCGGTACGCTGGCGCAGTCGGACCTCAATGCGTGGATCGGATCGTTGGAGACCACGCTGGGCAACACCGCCAACACCTGCGGCTCGGTGCAGTGCAACGCTGCCGACTGCACCGTCACCGTCCAGTGGGACGACAGCCGTGCCCAGGACAATGCGGGCGCCGGCAACGCCACCTACCAGATCGCGACCAGGACGCAGATATGAGCCCTCGCAAGACTCACATGCAGGGATCGCCCCGCCGCGTCCGTGGCCTGAGCCTCATCGAACTGATGGTGGCGCTGGTGCTCGGGCTGCTGGTCGTCGCGGCGGCGATCGGCATCTTCATGTCCAATCGCCAGGCCTACCGTGCCACGGAGAGCGTGGGACGGATCCAGGAAAACGCGCGCATGGCGTTCGAGATGATGGCGCGCGACGTGCGCGAGGCCGGCGGTAACGCCTGCGACAGCAGCTCCAACATGAGTGTCATCAATGTGCTCAACACGCCTGCGAACCGCTGGTGGAGCAATTGGGGCCGCACGCCGGCCAACGCGGCCTTGGGTAGTGCCGTGATGGGCTATGCCGGGGGAGATGCGGTGCCCGGGATCACCGCGGGTGCGAATCCCGCAGAGCGCGTGGCCAATACGCAGGCGCTGGCTGTCATGTCCGGCGGTGCGCGCGCGGTGAGCGTCGTCACCCACACGCCTGGCACCCAGAGTTTCGTGGTGCAGAACGCCAACCACGGGTTTCAGACCGGCGACATCCTGCTGGCGTGCGGACAGGATGCCGACGTGGTGTCGTTGGCGAGCGTACAGGACACCGATGTCGGTACCGTCCGCTTCGGCGCGATCTTCCAGATGACCAATGGCGGTGGCGGTACCGCGATCCGCCACCAGATCGCCGGAAACCCGGGCAACTCGACCGGCAGCCTCGGACCGAACGGCATTGCGTCCACCTTCGGCGCCAACGCGACGATTTCGCGCATGCAGGCCGCCGCCTGGTACATCGGCAACGGCACGCAGGGCCCTGCGCTGTACCAGGCGTTGCTGGGGCCGGGTGGTGTGGTGAACAACCAGGAAATCATCCCCGGTGTCGCGGCCATGAACCTGGAATACCTGGTGCGTGGTGCGAATACCTATGTGGCTGCGGGACTGGTGCCACCGGCACGATGGGGTGATGTGCTTGCCGTGCGGATGACATTGACGATGCAAAGCGCAGACAACACCGGCACGGATGGCCAACCCATCCAGCGTCAGCTCGTCCAGGTGGCGAGCCTTCGGAACAGGAGCCTGTGATGCGCCGCCATATTCCCGCTCTGCAGCGTCCTTCCGGTGCTTCGCTGGTGGTCGTCCTGATCCTGCTGCTGGTCATGACGCTGCTGGGCCTTGCGGTGCTGCGCGGCACGCTGCTGGAAGAGCGCATGAGCGCCAACCTGCTGGACCGCAGCCAGAATTTCCAGGCAGCGGAAGCCGCATTGCGTGAAGCCGAGGCGCTGGTCGCGGCGGGTACGTGGGGCCCCAATCCGCCTGCCGCCGGTGCCGCCTGCGCGACCGGCATGTGCGGATCTCCCGCCGCCGGCACTGCCGATCGCGCCACGGACGCGGCGTTCGCGGGCTGGCGCAACGCCGTCGTCAATCTCAACAACGGATTGGCGGGCGCGCAGGCAGTGCAACCGCAGTTCTTTGTCGAACACGGTGGCTGGTCCGAGACCTGGTTCGAGTGCAACCTGGATGCCAAGTACCGCGGTTCCGACCTGTGCATCCGTCCCGCTTACCGGATTACGGCGCGCAGCGAGGCTGATGGCCGCGCGAGTGTGATCCTGCAATCCAACTTCATTGCGCCATGATCGACATGGCACTGGGTGAACGCATGAACGTCCTCCGTACTACGCCCGGGTATGCTCGGCGCCTCGTCCAACGGATGCAGGCCGTGACGCTGGCTTTCGCCGCCACGCTGGTCGCATTGCCTGCGAGCGCCGGCATCACCGTGCCCACTGAGCCGATCCAGACGGGCGGCCGCGTGCCGCCGAACATCCTGTTCATCCTGGATGACTCGGGGTCGATGGAGGACACCTCCCTGCCCGACAACGTACCGGCCACGTCGACGGTGAATGTCGCCACTCAGGCGTACACGCGCAACAAGATCCATTACAACCCGCTTATCACCTACCAACCCTGGATGGCGGAAGCCGGCACCGGTGCGCTGATGACCGGCGGCACCAGTTACAACAATGTCTACAGCGCCACCACCACCGCCACGGGCTCTCTGAATCTGTATGACGCGGTGCGCACGTTCTACGTGCCGAAGGATCTGGCCAACACGACGGCGGCTTATCTCGGCAACGGTGCCAACTACTACCGTTACCAGATCCTGCAGGATGGCCGCATCATCCGCAGTCAGTATCTCGCCCGTGCCGGCGCCACCCCCAACTGGAACAATGGGCCGGTACTCAATGCTGGTTGTACGAACACCACGAACACGACCACATGGCGCAACTGCGAGCAGGTCACGCCCACCTACTTCGATTCGAATGGCAACGCCCTGCAACGGTCCGAGGAGGCCGAGCGCACCAACTATGCGACCTGGTATTCCTACCACCGTACGCGCATGAAGGTGGCGAAGGCCGGTGCCGCGAGTGCCTTCAGCGAAATCGGTGGCAACCTGCGCGTCGGCTTCCGGACCATCTGGGAGCGCAACGTCACCGGCAACCCGATCACGTTCGCCAAGCCGTTGCTGGTCAGCCGGAATAGCGGCCTGTTCGTCGACGATGGCGCCAACACCAACAAGACCGCATGGTACCAGCGCCTGTACGCCACCACGGCCAGCGGCACCACGCCGTTGCGTGATGCGTTGAACGAGGCCGGGCGTTACTTCCAGAACGACGCCACGGCGACCGGCCCCTGGGGCCCGGAAACCGGCGTGAACCAGCTCAGCTGCCGCCAGAACTTCGCACTCCTGACCACTGACGGTTATCGCAACGACAGCGGATACACCAATGCGGTCGGTGAGCAGGATAATGTCGCGGGCTCCACCATCACCGGCACGGTGGCCGGGCAAACCTATACCTATACGCCTGACCGTCCGTACAGCAGCGGTTACAGCGATACGCTTGCCGACGTGGCGATGCGCTACTGGAAAACCGACCTGCGCGCCGACCTGGCCAACAACGTCCGCACCAGCAGCGCCAACCCGGCGTTCTGGCAGCACATGGTGACGTTTTCCATCTCGATCGGCGCACCGGGCACGCTGAATCCCGAAACGGATCTGCCGGCACTGACCTCGGGCGCCCTCAACTGGCCGAACCCGAGCGCCAACCTCACTCCCGAGACGATCGACGACCTGTGGCACGCATCGGTCAACGGCCGCGGCAGCTTCGTGCTGGCCAACGATCCGGCGGAGTTCACTGCCGCGCTGCGCCGCACGCTGTCGTCGATCCTGGAGCGCACCGGCTCGTTCTCGAACCTGGCCGCCAACTCCACGCGCATCGATTCGGGCACCCGGTCCTACCAGGCCAGCTTTGTGTCCGGCCTTTGGACCGGCAATGTCCGGGCATTCCCGGTGACGTCGTCGGGCATCGATACCTCGACGCCCTTGTGGAATGCCTCCACGGGCATTCCCACCACCGGCCGGAAGATCTTCACCCGCAGCGGTACGACCGGTGCCGTGTTCCCGACCACGGCCCAGCAGACGGCGCTCGCCCGCACGGTCGCGCCGGTCGTCACCGGCCCGGACAACGCCGCTTACATTGCGGGCAATCGCACGCTGGAAATGGCCAATGGCGGCACGCTGCGCAATCGCAGCCAACTGCTGGGCGACATCATCAACTCGTCGCCGGCCTACGCGGCACGCGAGCAGACACTGTACGTCGGCGCCAACGACGGCATGATGCATGCGATCAACGCCAACGACGGCACCGAACGCTTCGCGTACGTGCCCGGCGGCATCAACCTGACCGACCTCGCCAGCCTCAGCGACCCCGATTATGAGCACCGCTACTTCGTCGATGGCGCGATTGCACTGTCGACCCGTGCGCAGACGCCGAGCTCCACGGTGCTGGTCGGTGCGCTGGGACGCGGCGGCAAGGGCATCTACACACTGGACGTGACCGATCCGGGCAACTTCGCGGCCGGCAACGTCATGTGGGAGGCGACCGAAACGACCGGCAACAACATGGGCCTGGTCATCGGACAGCCCATCATCACCAAGTTGAACAATGGACAGACCGGCGTCATCGTCCCCAACGGCATCAACAGCACCGGTGATCGCGCGGCGCTGCTCGTCTACCGCTTGAGTGATGGCGCACTGCTGGCCGAAATCAATACCGGCGTCGGCAGCGCCGCGGCGCCCAATGGCCTCATTGCGGCGACCGTGCGCGACAACGATGGCAACGGCACGGCGGACTACGTGTATGCCGGTGACATGCAGGGAAACCTGTGGCGGTTCAACCTGACCTCCACCAGTACCGCTACGTGGACCAGTGGCGGCAGCCGCACCGTGATGTATACCGCCATCAACGACGCCGGCCAGCGCCAGCCGATCACGGCGGCACCCTCGGTGGTCCGCGACCCTGCGACGTTCCAGCTGTGGGTGTTCTTCGGCACCGGCCGCTTCATCACCGAGGGCGATCTCAGCAACCTGCAGGTGCAGAGCGTCTACGGCGTCAAGGATTCGGCCACCACGATCTCGGGCCGCGCCGCGCTGCAGCGGAGGACGATCATCGCCACAGAAAATGGCGCTCGAGCGTTCGAAGCGCCCTCCGGGATCGCCACCGGCGTGCAGGGGTGGTACATGGATCTGGTCACGCCGCCTTATCCCCCGGGAACGGCGATCGGCGAGCGCGTCATCAGCGACACGCAGGTCGTGGCGGGCGTGCTGATCTTCTCCAGCATCATTCCCAGTCAGGACCCGTGCCTCCCCGGCGGCAGCGGTTTCCTGAATGCGCTCGATGCGTTCTCGGGCTCCAGCCTGCCCGTCTCCCTGTTCGATCTGGACGGCGACACGGACTTTGAAGACGAGCGGATCACCACCGGCCCCGATGCGGGCGTCGCGATCGGCTCCGTGCCGCTGAGCGGCATGGGCACGCTCGGCTCCATCTTCGGCGGTGGCGGTGGCGGCAATGGCCAGATCTGCCTCAACATCTCCGACGCTTCCATCGAATGCGAGCGGATTCGCGAAACCCGGCGAGTGGGTCGCGTGTCCTGGCGTGAAATCATCAGGGATTGAACATCGACATGAACCGCAATCACGCACACCCCGCCCATGCCCGCCGGACGTCGAAGGGCTTCACGCTGATCGAGCTGATGGTCACGGTGGCCATCATCGCGATCCTTTCGACGATCGCGTACGCAAGCTATAGCTCCTTCATCACCAAGTCGCGTCGAGCGGCGGCCACGACCTGCCTGCAGGAGCGGGCCCAGTTCCTGGAGCGGTTCTACACGACCAACCTGTCGTATCTGGACCCGGCGACCGGCGCCGCGCCCGCGATCGCCCAGTGCGGGCCGGAGATCGCCAATTTCTACCAGGTCGGCTACGCGGTGGCGTCGACGGCCCGCACCTACCAGTTGCAGGCGGTGCCCCAGGCCAACCAGGCGGACGCCAAGTGCGAGACGCTGACGCTGACTTCGGGTGGCCAGCGTGGCAACGGCGGCACCGGCACGGTGGACGACTGCTGGTAAGCGACGGGATCGAAAACCCACCGCTCGGTGCACGATGTGCTGACCAGGCGGCCGGGTAAAACGCAAAAGGCCCGCATCTGACGATGCGGGCCTTTTGCGTTGCATATGGCGCCCGAAGTTGGACTCGAACCAACGACCCCCTGATTAACAGTCAAGTGCTCTAACCGGCTGAGCTATTCGGGCGGGGCGCGTATTGTAGCGGCACCTGTCGAGCGGCGGCAAGTCGCCTGCGATCGAGCTTCCGTGCAGCCGGTCACGGGCATGCGTCTCGCTGCAGGGCGGTGAATCCCACCGTTACCTGGGCGCAGGGCACGGCTCGGCATCGTTCGGGCGCGCACTCCGGATGCGCCCCGCATTGTTGATGACTACCACGCCGCTCACCTTGCCGTCGTAACACACGCGCAACGTCAGGTTGCTTCCCGAGCTGTACCCGGTCGGCAGGTAGCGGACCTGTCCCCTGCCCGAGGTCGACAGGATGCGAAGGCGCGGATTCCGTGGTGCCACGTCATTACGGTAGACATCGATCGCTTCGTCGGGCTGCCGGTTGCCATCCGGATCGCGAAACGTCAGCCAGTGTTGCGTCCAGTCGCTGTCCTGCCGGCAGGTTTCGCCCCCACTGCCGGGGCACACCACGACCGGAACGTTCTGGGTGATCGCGGCAATACGTGCGGAAGCGAAGTGCGACGTCAGCAAGTGCAAGGCCGTATCGACCTGATTGCGTCGCTGCATGGCATTGAACGAAGGGATTGCGAGCGCCAGCAATACGGTGGTGACGGACATCGTCACGATCAATTCCAGCAGCGTGACGCCACGCGATCCGTAGCGCAGTGTGGGGGCCCGGCCTGTGCGCGCCGGTCTTGGCATCCTTGCCATGGCGAATCCTCCTTGATTGCCTGTGCCTGCATCGTCCGGGTGCTGCGCGCAGGCCACCATCAGGACAGTTCCCGCCCGCATGTAGGAAACGACCCCGGGAAGGGCTCGTCCACGCGGATATACTTCAAGATTGGCCTTCAGGCAGTCCGCCATGACCGACCGTTTCCAGCTCGTTTCCCCTTACTCGCCGGCCGGCGACCAGCCGCGCGCGATCGAGAAGCTGGTGGAGAATTTCCAGGCCGGGCTGGCGAAGCAGACGCTGCTGGGCGTGACGGGCTCGGGCAAGACGTACACCATCGCCAACGTGGTGCAGCAGGTGCAGAAGCCGACGCTGGTGATGGCGCCGAACAAGACGCTCGCGGCGCAGTTGTATGGCGAGTTCAAGGCGTTCTTCCCGCACAATGCCGTCGAGTACTTCGTCAGCTACTACGATTACTACCAGCCCGAGGCGTACGTGCCATCGAGCGATACCTTCATCGAGAAGGACAGCTCGATCAACGAGCACATCGAGCAGATGCGGCTGGCGGCGACCAAGACGCTGCTGTCGCGGCCCGATGCGCTGGTGGTGGCCACCGTGTCGGCGATCTACGGGCTGGGCGCGCCGGAAGACTACCTGTCGCTGCGCCTGATCCTGTCGTTGGGCGAGCGGATCGACCAGCGCGAACTGATACGCCACCTGACCCAGCTGCAGTACAGCCGCAACGAATATGAACTGCAGCGCGGCACGTTCCGTGTACGCGGCGAGATCATCGACGTGCACCCGGCGGAAAGCGATGCGGAAGCCGTGCGCATCGAACTGTTCGACGGCGAAGTCGAGGGTATCAGCCTGTTCGATCCGCTGACCGGCGAGTCGTTGCGCAAGCTGCAGCGCTACACCGTGTATCCCAAGACCCACTACGCGACGACCCGCGAGCGCGTGCTGGCGGCCATCGACACGATCAAGGTCGAGCTGAAGGACCGGCTGGAACAGCTCTATTCCCAGAACAAGCTGGTCGAGGCGCAGCGGCTCGCGCAGCGCACCCAGTTCGACGTGGAAATGATGGCGGAAGTCGGTTTCTGTTCGGGCATCGAAAACTATTCACGCCACCTGACCGGCAAGGCCCCGGGTGAGCCGCCGCCCACGCTGTTCGATTACCTGCCGGCGGATGCGCTGCTGGTGATCGACGAATCGCACGTCACCATTCCGCAGATCGGCGCCATGTACAAGGGCGATCGTTCGCGCAAGGAAACCCTGGTCGAATTCGGCTTCCGCCTGCCGTCGGCGCTGGACAACCGGCCGCTGCGTTTCGAGGAATGGGAGGCGCGCTCGCCGCGCAGCATCTATGTGTCGGCGACACCCGGGCCGTATGAACTGCGGGAATCCGCCGGCGAAATCGTCGAACTGGTGGTGCGGCCGACAGGCCTGATCGATCCGGAGGTCGAGATCCGCCCGGTGGGTACCCAGGTCGACGACCTGCTCTCGCAGATCAACGAGCGCGTGGCGTGGGGCGACCGCGTACTGGTCACCACCCTGACCAAGCGCATGGCCGAGAACCTGACGGAATACCTCGGCGAGCACGGCATCAAGGTGCGCTACCTGCACTCCGACGTGGACACGGTCGAGCGTGTGGAGATCATCCGCGACCTGCGGTTGGGCAAGTTCGACGTCCTGGTCGGCATCAACCTGCTGCGCGAAGGTCTGGACATGCCGGAAGTGTCGCTGGTGGCGATCCTCGACGCGGACAAGGAAGGCTTCCTGCGTTCCACCGGTTCGCTGATCCAGACCATCGGCCGGGCCGCCCGCAACCTGCGCGGCAAGGCGATCCTGTATGCCGACCGCATGACCCGGTCCATGCAGGCCGCCATAGACGAAACCGGTCGCCGCCGCGAGAAGCAGGTGGAGTACAACCTGGAGCACGGCATCACGCCGAAGTCCGTGGCGCGCCCGATCGTGGACATCCTGGAGGGAGCACGCAGCGAGGCGGCCAACGAGGGCAAGGCGGGTCGGGGTAAATCACGTCGCGTGGCGGAGGATCCGGCCGAGTACGGGGTGATGGATCCGGCGAAAGCGGTGGCCAGGATCAAGGCGCTGGAGCAGCAGATGTACCAGCACGCGCGCGACCTGGAGTTCGAGGATGCCGCGCGTCTGCGTGACCAGATCCAGCGGCTGAAGGAGGCCAGCCTGGGGGGGTGATGGGTTCGCGCATCACCCCGGTTGTGGGCGACCCTGCTTCCGGGCTAGAATTCGCGCCCCTGCAAAGGGCAGACCGGGCGGTTAGCTCAGCGGTAGAGCACTACCTTGACATGGTAGGGGTCACAGGTTCGAACCCTGTACCGCCCACCACGCTTCCACAGCGTGGCATCGATTCCCTTTGTCGCCATCCGCAGCATCACGAGGTGGCCCGCGGAAACGCCGGCCGAGCGTGCGACATGAGCACTACCACCGCCTGAACCTGGTACTGCCCGAGGCACTGCTTCCGTAGGCGCCCTCGTGGCGCTTTTTTCATGTCATTCGTTCGTCCCTGAACAAGCGCCCGGCCATCCATGGCCGGACTTTCCAATGCCAGAGCCCTGTTCGCAGGCAACCGGATAGCCCTACCGATGATCACCATCACGCTCCCCGACGGCAGCCGCCGCGAGTTCGAGAATCCCGTTTCCGTCATGGAGGTGGCGCAGTCCATCGGCGCCGGGCTGGCCAAGGCCACGGTCGCTGGCGCGGTCGACGGCGTGCTGGTCGACGCCAGCGACGTCATCGACCACGACGCGTCGCTGCGCATCATCACCCCGAAGGACGAGGAGGGCGTGGAGATCATCCGCCACTCCTGCGCCCATCTGGTCGGCCATGCGGTGAAGCAGCTGTACCCGGACGTGAAGATGGTCATCGGCCCGGTCATCGCCGAAGGCTTCTACTACGACATCTACAGCGAGCGCCCCTTCACCCCGGACGATCTGGCGGCCGTCGAGCAGCGCATGCAGGAACTGATCGCGCAGGACTACGACGTCATCAAGAAGGTGACGCCGCGTGCCGAGGTCGTGGACGTGTTCAAGGCCCGTGGCGAGGACTACAAGCTGCGCCTGATCGATGACATGGGCCCGGAAGTGACGGCGATGGGCCTTTACTACCATCAGGAATACGTGGACATGTGCCGCGGCCCGCACGTGCCGAACACGCGCTTCCTCAAGGCGTTCAAGCTGACCCGCATCTCCGGCGCCTACTGGCGCGGCGACGCCAAGAACGAGCAGCTGCAGCGCATTTACGGCACGGCGTGGGCCGACAAGAAGCAGCTGGAAGCCTACATCCAGCGCGTCGAGGAAGCCGAGAAGCGCGACCATCGCAAGATCGGCAAGCAGCAGGAGCTGTTCCACCTGCAGGAAGAGGCGCCGGGTCTGGTGTTCTGGCACCCCAAGGGCTGGGCCATCTGGCAGGTGGTCGAGCAGTACATGCGCAAGGTCTATCGCGACAGCGGCTACCAGGAAGTGCGTTGCCCGCAGATCCTCGACGTCGCCCTGTGGAAGAAGTCCGGCCATTGGGACAACTACAAGGAAAACATGTTCTTCAGCGAATCGGAGAACCGCACCTACGCGGTCAAGCCGATGAACTGCCCGGGCCACGTACAGGTGTTCAACCAGGGCCTGCACAGCTACCGCGACCTGCCGATCCGCTACGGCGAGTTCGGCGCCTGCCACCGCAATGAGCCCTCGGGCGCGCTGCACGGCATCCTGCGCGTGCGCGGCTTCACCCAGGACGACGGCCACATCTTCTGCACGGAGGACCAGATCGAGGCCGAGGTCACCGCGTTCCACCAGCAGGCGCTGAAGGTGTATGCGGACTTCGGTTTCGAGGACATCCAGATCAAGATCGCCCTGCGCCCCGAATCGCGCCTCGGTGACGACGCCACCTGGGACAAGGCGGAAGTGGCCCTGCGCGCCGCCCTGCGCAGCTGCGGGGTGGAGTGGCAGGAGCTGCCGGGCGAGGGCGCCTTTTACGGTCCGAAGATCGAGTACCACCTGAAGGACGCCATCGGCCGGACCTGGCAGCTGGGCACCATGCAGGTCGATTTCATGATGCCGGGCCGCCTGGGCGCCGAGTACGTGGACGAGAACAGCCAGCGCCAGCAGCCGGTCATGCTGCACCGTGCCATCGTGGGCTCGATGGAGCGGTTCATCGGCATCCTGATCGAGCACCACGCTGGTGCATTCCCGTCCTGGCTGGCCCCCCAGCAGGCCGTGGTGATGAATATCACCGATGCCCAGGCCGATTATGTGGCAGAAGTCCGGAAAACCCTTGCAAATCAAGGCTTCCGGGTCGCGGCCGATTTGCGGAACGAGAAGATCGGCTATAAGATTCGCGAGCACACGCTGCAGCGGGTGCCTTACCTGCTGGTGGTCGGCGACCGCGAGAAGGAAAATGGCGCCATCGCCGTACGTACGCGTTCCGGGGAAGACCTGGGCAGCATGTCCGTTGCCGCCTTCGCCGAACGTTTGCGTGACGAGCACGCCGCGCACTAAGTTCCGGTCCGTGGTGGACCGGCGCACCCCTCCCTGGAGACTGCAACATCAGCATCCCTGACAACAAGCAAAACCGTAAGAACCTCGAAATCCGCGTGCCGCGCGTACGCGTGATCGGTTCCG
The DNA here is from genome assembly GCA_946886405.1 of uncultured Pseudoxanthomonas sp. The sequence continues at coordinate 8,208 of CAMPIO010000029.1, read as the reverse complement.
ATGGCGAGATGATCGGCGTGCTCACGCGCGACGAAGCATTGGCGAAAGCCGAGGACGAAGGACTGGATCTGGTCGAGATCCAGCCCAACGCCGAGCCGCCCGTGTGCAAGATCATGGACTTCGGCAAGTTCAAGTTCGAAGCCCAGAAAAAGGCCAATGAGGCCAAGAAGAAGACCAAGCAGGTCGAGATCAAGGAACTCAAGTTCCGCCCTGTCACCGACGAGGGCGACTACCAGATCAAGATGCGCAACATCCGCCGCTTCCTGGAAGAAGGCGACAAGGTCAAGGTCAACATCCGCTTCCGTGGCCGTGAAATGAGCCACCAGGAACTGGGTCGTGAAATGGCCGCGCGCATCGAGGCCGAGCTGGGTGACGAGATCGTCATCGAGTCCCGCCCGCGCCTGGAAGGCCGCCAGATGGTCATGATGATCGCCCCCAAAAAGAAATGATGTCGGCGGCTCCGCCGCCGAGGGGAAGGCGCCGCAAGGCGCCTTTCGCTTTTCCGCCTCCTGGCTGCAGAGCTAAGTAGCCGGATTTGCAAGAAAAAACGGCAGCGGGCATAATACGCGGCCCGGTACGCCGGGAGGCTGTTCGCAGCCGATGGACCCGTCGGGGCTTCCTTCTTGGAATCAACGACTTACAAGCCGATATGGGCATGGATGGAAAGAGTGGCCTTTCAATCTTCGCGGCAAAGCCGCAAAGCATTGAAAGGGCGCCGCCCCGATCAGTGACATAAACCCGTCAAGGACATAGCAATGCCCAAGATCAAGACCCACCGGGCGGCGGCGAAGCGTTTTCGCAAGACCGCATCCGGCAAGTTCAAGGCTGGCCACGCCAACCGTAGCCACATCCTCACCAAGAAGGCGACCAAGCGTAAGCGTGGTCTTCGTGCGACGAATATCATTCGCGCCGAGGACAGCGGCCGTTTGAACCGCATGCTTCCCTACCTCTGAGGACTGAGACATGGCACGAGTTAAGCGTGGCGTGACGGCGCGTCGCCGTCACAAGAAAGTCCTCCACCTGGCCAAGGGTTACTACAACGCCCGTCGCAAGGTGTTCCGCGTCGCCAAGCAGGCGGTCATCAAGGCGGGTCAGTACGCCTACATCGGCCGCAAGCAGAAGAAGCGCAACTTCCGTTCGCTGTGGATCACCCGCATCAATGCGGCGGCCCGCATGAATGGCCTCAGCTACAGCCGTTTCATGAACGGCCTGCTGAAGGCTGGCATCACCCTGGACCGCAAGGTGCTGGCGGACATCGCCGTGCACGACGCGGTGGGTTTTGCGGCCCTGGCGGAAAAGGCGAAGGGCGCACTCGCGGCGTAAGCCGCGTCTCCACCGTACAGCACGCCGGCAGTCCATCGCCGGGAACACGTGGGGAAGGGCGCAAGTCCTTCCCCATTGTTTTTTGTGGTTTCTGTTCTGTGGGAGCGACGTGAGTCGCGATGAAGGCGTCCGGATGCCCCATCGCGACTGACGTCGCTCCCACAAGATGGCACCTCTCATGGACCTCCAATGAGCGAGATCGAATCCCTCTCCACGCAAGCGCTGGCCGACATCGCCGCTGCGCAGACACCCGACATGGTGGAGCAGTTGCGCGTCGCCCTCCTGGGCAAGAGTGGCAGCATCACCACACAGCTCAAGCAGTTGGGCGCGCTACCCGCCGACCAGCGCAAGGCGGCCGGCGAAGCCATCAATCGCGCACGCGATCTGATCGGAGAAGCGCTGTCCACGCGCAAGACCATCCTGGAAGACCTCGCGCTCGACACACGTCTTGCCGGCGAAACCATCGACGTGACGCTGCCCGGTCGCAACGGTTCACGCGGTGGCTTGCACCCGATCAGCCGCACGCTGGAGCGCATCGCCGATATTTTCGGTCGCCTGGGCTATGAGTTGGCGGACGGTCCGGAGATCGAGGACGACCAGCACAACTTCGAGGCGTTGAACTTCCCGCCGCACCATCCGGCGCGCGCCATGCACGACACCTTCTACTTCGGCGACGGCCGCCTGCTGCGCACGCATACCTCGGGTGTGCAGGTGCGCTACATGGACGCCCATCAGCCGCCGTTGCGCATGATCGCGGCGGGCAAGGTCTACCGCAGCGACAGCGACCAGACCCATTCGCCGATGTTCCACCAGGTCGAGGGCCTGCTGGTCGACGAACGCGCCAGCCTCGCCGACCTCAAGGGTACGCTGGCCGAGTTCGTGCGCGCGTTCTTCGAGCGCGACTTCGAAATGCGCTTCCGTCCCAGCTACTTCCCGTTCGTGGAACCGGGCGCCGAGGTCGACATCGCCTGGCAGCAGCCCGATGGCAGCACGCGTTGGCTGGAAGTGCTGGGCTGCGGCATGGTGCATCCGAACGTGCTGCGCAACTGCGGCATCGATCCGGAGCGCTACACCGGCTTCGCCTTCGGACTGGGCGTCGAGCGCTTCGCGATGCTGCGCTACGGCGTCAACGACCTGCGCGCGTTCTTCGAGAACGACGTGCGTTTCCTGAAGCAGTTTGCGTAGTACGTCGCGGCACACGGCATCACGACATTTGACTCATGACGGCGGCGGGCCAAGGCCCGCCCTACGGATCACGAACGATGAAGTTTTCTGAGAACTGGCTGCGCAGCCACGTCCCTACCCAGGCCACCCGCGAGGCGTTGTCCGCCACGCTGACCGCCATCGGTCTTGAGGTGGAAGAGGTCACCGCACTGGGCGATGGCCTGGCGAACGTCGTTGTCGCGCGTATCGTCGAATGCGCCAAGCATCCTGAAGCCGACCGGCTGCAGGTTTGCCAGGTGGATGCCGGGCAGGGCGGTCTGCTGCAGATCGTCTGCGGCGCGCCGAACGCGCGTCCGGGCCTGCTTGCGCCGCTCGCGATGGTCGGTGCGAACGTGGGCGGCATCGCCATCAAGGCAGCCAAGCTGCGCGGCGTGGAGTCCAACGGCATGCTGTGCTCGGCCAAGGAGCTGGGCATCGATGCCGATGCGTCCGGCCTGCTCGAACTGCCGGCCGACGCGCCGGTGGGCGTGCCGGTCGCCGAGTATCTCGGCCTGCCCGACGCCAGCATCGAGATCAAGCTGACGCCGAACCGTGCCGATTGCTTCAGCGTGCGCGGCATCGCCTACGACGTCGCGGCTTCGCTGGGTAGCGAGGTGAAGCCGTTCGACGCCACGCCCGTGCCGGCGCAGAGCCAGTCGGAACTGAGTGTGGAACTGGAGGCCGGCGCTCGCGTGCCGCGCTTTGCCGGCCGCGTGATCGAAGGGGTGGACGCCACCGCGCCGACGCCGGTATGGATGATCGAACGCCTGCGCCGCAGTGGCGTGCGCCCGATCAGCTTCTTGGTCGATGTGACCCAGTACGTGATGCTGGAGCTGGGCCAGCCGATGCACGCCTTCGACAGGGACACGCTGGAAGGCGGCATCGTGGTGCGTCCTGCGCGCGCGGACGAAAGCATCGCGCTGCTGGATGGACGCACGGCCGTGCTCGACGACGATTTCCTGGTCGTCTCGGATGGCCGTGGTGGCCGCGCCGCACGCGCCGTGGCGCTCGGCGGCATCATGGGAGGACTCGATACCCGCGTCACCGACACCACGCGCAATGTGTTTCTGGAAGCGGCGCACTGGATCCCGTCGGCCATCATCGGACGCAGCCGCAGGCTTGGCCTGCACACCGATGCCGGCCATCGCTTCGAGCGTGGCGTCGACCCGGAGCTGCCGCGCATCGCGGTGGAGTACGCCACTCGCCTGATCCTCGAGGTCGCCGGCGGCGTGCCCGGGCCAACGGTCGAAGCGGTACTTCCCGAGTATCTGCCGCAGCCGAAGACGATCCTGCTGCGCCGTGCGCGCGTTGCGCGCGTGCTCGGCGTGGAGATTGCCGACGCCGAAATCGAGCGCATCCTGCGAGCCTTGGGCCTGCAGACGACCGAGGTGGCCGAAGGCTGGAACGTGGTCGCGCCGAGCCGGCGCTTCGACATCGCCATCGAAGAAGACCTGATCGAGGAACTGGCGCGCATCCATGGCTACGACCGCGTGCCGACCACGCTGCCGGGCGGTGCGACGCGCATCGCGGCGCCCAGCGAGACGCGTGTCGAACCCGGCGTGGTGCGTCGCCACCTGGCCGCGCGCGACTATTTCGAGACGGTCAACTTCGCCTTCGTCGACGCGCAATGGCTCGCTTACTGGGGCGCGAATGCCGGCGCCGTCCCGCTGGCCAATCCGCTCAGCGCTGAACTGGCGGTCATGCGTACCCGGCTGTTGCCCGGCGTCGTAGCGGCGCTGCAGCGCAATGCCGCGCGCCAAGCGGGCCGGGTGCGCCTGTTCGAGATCGGCAACGTGTTCCATGCGCCGGCGCAGGCCGGCGATGCGCCCATCGAGTCGCTGCGCATCGCCGCCGCCGTCACGGGTGAAGCCCTGGCAGAGCAATGGGGCGTGCCGGGGCGCAAGGTCGATTTCCACGATCTCAAGGGCGATCTGGAGAGCGTCGCATCACTCGCGGGCGCGAACCTCGAATTCCGCCCGTCCAGCGCGGTCCACGGGCATCCAGGCCGTTCGGCCGATGTCTATCGCGATGGTGTCCAGCTTGGCTGGATCGGGCAGCTGCATCCACGCCTGCAGCGTCAGCTGGACCTGGATGCGGACGTGATCGCGTTCGAACTGGATCTGGCGCCATTGAGCATCCGGGCATTGCCGCGTGCGGTGGAGCTGTCCCGCTACCCGTCCGTCCGCCGTGACCTCGCGTTCGTCGTCGCCGAGTCGGTGTCCTGGGCGGTGCTCGCCGCGACCGCGAAAGCAGCGGCGGGTCCGCTGCTGCGGGACGTGCAGCTGTTTGATCGCTATGTCGGCCAAGGGGTCGAATCCGGTCAAAAGAGTCTCGCTATGGGCTTGATTTTGCAGGACAACTCACGCACTCTCACCGAGGGCGAGGTGGCGCATGTCGTGGCTGCCGTCGTAGCCGCGATCGATGATGCGCACGGCGCGAAGATCCGCGGATGAGCGGTGTGAAGGCAGTGGCACGGCTGGCGACGGCCGCAATGGGGATGCAGTAATCCATGGCATTGACGAAGGCGGAGATGGCCGAACGTCTGTTCGACGAGGTCGGCTTGAACAAGCGCGAGGCGAAGGAATTCGTCGACGCGTACTTCGATGTGCTGCGCGAAGCCCTGGAACAGGGGCGGCAGGTGAAGCTGTCGGGGTTCGGCAATTTCGACCTGCGCCGCAAGAACCAGCGCCCGGGCCGCAATCCGAAGACCGGTGAAGAGATCCCGATCTCGGCGCGGACGGTGGTGACCTTCCGGCCGGGCCAGAAACTCAAGGAGCGGGTGGAGACATATGCTGGATCCGGGCAGTAACCGCGAGCTTCCGCCGATTCCGGCCAAGCGCTACTTCACCATCGGTGAGGTGAGCGAGCTGTGCGACGTGAAGCCGCACGTGCTGCGCTACTGGGAAACCGAATTCCCCAGCCTGGAACCCGCCAAGCGTCGCGGCAATCGCCGTTACTACCAGCGTCATGACGTGCTGATGGTGCGCCAGATCCGTGGCCTGCTCTACGAGCAGGGCTACACGATCGGCGGCGCGCGCCTGCGTCTCGAGGGCGAGGGTGCCAAGCAGGAATCCGCCATGAGCGCGCAGATCGTGCGCCAGGTGCGGATGGAGCTGGAGGAAATCCTCCAGTTGCTCCGCCGGTGAGGCGACATGGCGCTCCTGCTGGGAGTCGCCGAAGAATTCCGGCTATAATGCTCGGCCCATCGCAAGGTGGGCCGATCCGCGAGATTCGGGGCGTAGCGCAGCCTGGTAGCGCATCTGCCTGGGGGGCAGAGGGTCGTCGGTTCAAATCCGGCCGTCCCGACCAATCGCGGTTCTACATCAAGCCTGCGCAGCCGCGCGGGCTTTTTTGTGCCCCTCGAGCGCCGTTGGCGGCGAGGCGCCGTCGGCGACACGCGCAGGAACCCACATGCCTTCCATCACCGACGCGTTGATCCGCGACCTGCAACTGACGCCGCATCCCGAGGGCGGTTATTTCCGTCGCGTCTACGAATCGGCGAAGCGGACCGAGGTCAACGGGATCGACCGTCCCACACTCACCGCGATCAAGTTCCTGTTGCCGGAAGGTGTCGTGACGCGCTGGCATCGTGTCGACGCGACCGAGGTCTGGGATTGGCACGACGGCGCTGCCATGGAACTGTCGATGTTCGATCCCGAGCAACGCACGCTCACCCGCGTGCAACTGGATACGTCCGCGCGTGGCGGGCAATCGAACCAGGTGGTGCCGGCCGGCGTCTGGCAGAGCGCCCGTTCGCTCGGCGAGTTCACGCTGGTCGATTGCTCGGTCTCACCGGGCTTCAGCTGGAAGGGATTCGAGCTGATGCAGAGCGGCAGCGACGCCGCACGTACGCTGCGCGAGGCGGGCGGCAAGGTCGCCTGAACGAATCCCTCCCCGACTGCGCCGTCCGGCGCACCGCCGGCATCTTCCGAAGGCACACTCTCGCGATTCTTCCACATGGGATCGCCAGGATGCGCATGTCGTTCTACCGGGGGCTAGGTCTCTTCTTGGTGATCGCGTCGAGCGCTGCCGGCGCACAGGAGACGACCCGGGACGGGGAGAGGCCGGCGGTCGTGCAGGAAGCAACGCCAGACGGAGATGCAACGGCGGTCGCGCAGGAAGATGGCGTGATCGAGATGGACGCCGTGGTCGTCGCCGGCGTACAGCCTGGCCCTGGCCTGTGGAAAGTGCGCCACGGTGACCACCTGATGTACGTGCTGGGCACGCAATCTCCGTTGCCGAAGAACATGACGTGGCGTTCGGACGAGGTGACCCAGGCACTGCAACTCGCCGATGAGGTGCTGGGCTCGCCGGGTGTTACGGTCAACGCCGATGTCGGCTTCTTCCGCATCATGACCATGCTGCCATCCGCCATGAAGGCGGCGAAGAATCCCGATGGCGAAAAGCTCGAGGACGTGCTGCCCGCCGATCTGTATGCGCGATGGTCGGCACTGAAGCAGCGCTATCTCGGGCGCGACGGAGGCATCGAAAAGAAGCGTCCGCTGATTGCCGTGTACGAACTCTATGGCAAGGCGATTTCGAAGAGCGGACTGCAGGGTGCCGGCAGCGTGATCAACCCCGTGGTCGACAACGTGCTGAAGGCCCGCGGGATGAAGCGAACGCCCACCCAGTTGGCAGTCAAGCTCGAGGATCCCCGGGGTGCGCTGGCGGATTTCCGGAAGGAAGGACTGAAGCCTCAGGACCTGGAGTGTTTCCGCAAGACGCTGGACCTGATCGAACACGACCTGCCGCAAACCGCCGCCAGCGCACGGGCATGGGCGGTCGGCGACTGGGCTGCGATCCGCAACACCGCGCGAGCGGACGAGCGTGCCGCCTGCAGTTCGGCCTGGTTCGACACCGACACTGCGCGCAAGCATGGCATTCGTGATATCGAAGCGCGCGTGCGCGCCAAATGGCTGGAGACCGCGGAGGCATCGTTGCGCAAGAACCGCATTACCTTCGCTACGATCTCCGTCTGGGACCTGGTAAGGCCGGATGGCTACCTGGCTGCCCTGCAGGCCAAGGGCTACGCGATCGAAGCGCCCGAGTAACTCTCTCCGCCTGCATGAGTGCCCATGGGCGCGCTACCTGGTGGAGAACTTGCAGCAACAGGCTCGCGCCGCTGGGGCGCTCCTATAGCGACGGGAACCCGCTGAGGATTCTTAACCTGCTGCTGTCAGCGGCGCCTGCATGGCCGCCAGTGCAGGCCAGCGCTTCAGCAAGCCGGCGCGGATGCCGCTGGCATCGATACCGGCTTCCGCCAGCAGGTCTTCGCGGCTGGCATGGTGCTGGAACTCGTCCGGCAGGCCCAGGTGAAGCACGGGCAGCGACACACCTTCGGCGCTCAGCAGTTCGGCGACGCCGGAGCCTGCGCCGCCCATTACCACGTTGTCTTCGATGGTGACGAAGCCCTGGTGCGTCTTCGCCAGGTCGAGCAGCAGGTCGCGGTCCAGCGGTTTCACGAAGCGCATGTTCACCACGGTCAGCCCCAGCTCCCGACCGACCTGCTCGGCGGCGGCAGCCGTGGCGCCGAAGGCGAGCAATGCCACGCGATTGCCGCGCACCCGCAAATCTGCCTTGCCGATCGGCAGCGTGTCGAGGTCGGACTGCAGCGCCACGCCAGGACCGGTGCCGCGCGGATAGCGCACCGCCGCCGGTCCGGTGAAGTGGTAACCGGTACTC
>CAMPIO010000028.1 GCA_946886405.1 uncultured Pseudoxanthomonas sp. | reverse complement strand
CTGCGCGCGCCGGGTTCATCGCTGACAACATGAAAACGCTCGAACAGGCGCGCGAAGAAGAGGCGAAGCTGCGCCGCGCCGGCCTGGTCGCCGACGAGGACTGGCAGGCGCGCTGGTACCTCGACCGCATTCCCTCAGAGATCCATTCCGTTGCAGGCCTGGATGCCTGGTGGAAGGCGCTTTCCGCGGACAAACGCCGTGCGCTGGACTGGTCGCTGACCGACCTGTTGCCCGGCGAGGGCAGCGAAGAAGACCGCTATCCGAAGTACTTCGCCTTGGGCGACGCACGACTGCCGCTGCACTACAGGTTCGAGCCGGGCGCGGTCGATGATGGCGTGACACTGGAAGTGCCGCTGCACCTGCTCAACGCGCTCGATCCGGCGCGGCTGTCGTGGCTCGCGCCGGGCTTCGTGGCCGACAAGGCGGCCGGTCTGATCCGCAGCCTGCCCAAGGCGATGCGGCGCAACTACGTGCCGGCCCCGGACTTCGGTCGTGCGTTCTTCGAAGCGTTCGCAAAACCAGGCGCCGACGACATCCGCGGCGAGTTGGCGCGGTTCCTGTCGCGCGCCACCGGCGTGGCGGTGAGTGCGCTCGACTTCGATGAAGCGGCGCTCGAACCGCACCTGCGCATGAACCTGCGGCTGCGCGAGGACCCGCGCGGCGGTGGGGAGGGCAAGGTGCTGGCCGAGTCGCGCGACCTCGATGACCTGCGCGCACGCTTCGGCGCCAGGGCGGGGCAGGCGTTCGCAGCGCGCGCGGGCCGCGCGATGGCGGCCATCGGCCTGCGGGATTTCCCCGTGCAGCCGATCCCGCAGGAAGTGCCGGGCGAAGCGGGCGTGCCGGCGTACCCAGCACTGCGCGACGAGGGCGAGACTGTGGCGCTGCAGGTGTTCGCCGGCCGCGCGGAAGCCACCGCCCTGCATCCGGGTGGCGTGCGCCGCCTGCTGGAGATCGCGCTGGCCGACAAGGTGAAGCAGGCTCGCAAACAACTGCCGGTGTCGCCGAAGACCGGACTGCTGTACGCCGCGATCGAATCGCAGGAGCGCCTGCGGGGCGACATCGTCGATGCGGCGATGAACGCGGTACTCGCGGAAGGATTGGAGGCGATCCGCGACCGCGCCGCATTCGAGCAGCGATGCGACGATGCCGGCAAGCGGTTGTTCGGCGAAGCCATGGAGCGCTTGAAGCTGGCCGAGGCGATCCTGTCCGCGGTCGCGGAGCTGAAGCCGCAACTGGATGCGCCGCTGATGGGGTGGGCGCGCGGCAACCTCGATGACCTGCGCGTGCAGCTGGCGGCGCTGGTGCATCCCGGCTTCCTGCGCGACACGCCTGCCGACGCATTGGCGCAGCTGCCACGCTACCTCAAAGGCATGACGCTGCGTGCCGAACGCGCCAAGCGCGATCCCGCCAGGGATCAGGCGCGCATGCTGGAACTCAAGCCGTTTGCCGATGCGCTCGCGCAGGCGCGTGAGGAAGGCGTTGCACAGGCGCCAGACTGGCAGGCGCTGCGCTGGGATCTGGAAGAACTGCGGGTCTCGGTGTTCGCGCAGGAACTGGGCGCGAAGAGCGGCGTCTCGCCCAAGAAGCTCGCGCAGCGCCTGCAGGCGCTGCGCGGGTGAGTCGCCTTACTTGACGCGGCGTACCTTGGCCGGCGTGTTGTAGCCCTTGATGCGCAGGAACCAGGTATTGAAGACACCGGGCTTGACGGTCACTTCGGGGTTGGTCTTGCGCACGCCATCCAGCTTGGCCGGCTCGATCTGCTCCCAGACCTGTCCGTTCGCCAGTGTGTAGCGGTTGCCCTTCGCGAATCCCTTGAAGTCACCGGCCAGCGTGCTCTGGATCGGCTCGGCTGATCCGAAGTCGAAGAAACCGCGGTTCTCCTCTTCTACCTGCTTGCGGGTGTCTTCCTTGGCCTGGGTGACGGCCACCTGGGTCTCCTGGCGCACCTGCTCGACCGCGCGTGCCGTCTCGACGCCCACCTTGCGGGTCAGCCAGCCGCTCAGTGCGGCCAGTTCGGCGTCGCTCAGTTTGTCCAGGCCGGCGGCCTTGAATTCCTCGGCGGTCATCGATTCGCGCAGGTTGCCGAAGCGCGCGTCGGAGGCGGCGTCCTGTGCGAATGCAAGCAAAGGCGCGGTCGCCAGCGCCATGGATAGAAACAAGCGGCTCATCTTCATGGTTGTTCCTGCGGTCGACTGGCCGGTAGTGTAGTCATTCCGGCGGCGCTTGGCCGCCCTTCGTTCCCTCCATGATTTCCCCTGTTCACGACATCGCGACGTTGCTGCAACGGCCGGCCTTCGGGACGCTGCCGCCCCTCCTGCGGCGCGCGGTGACCGATGCGTCCGCGCTGCCCGGCGTGCAGGACGGCATGCCCGATGCGATGGACGTGCTGGCCGACACGTTGGATACGCTCGCGACCCTGGGCGCGGACGGCGACGTCCTGTTGGCCGCCACGTTGCATGGGTTGCCAGCCTTGCAGCCTGCGGTGATCGCGCAGGTCGGCAAGCACGTGCCAGGGTTGGCGGACCTGCTGGAAGGCCAGGTGGCGGCGGCCCAGGTCTGGGCGCTGCATGCGGAACAGGTGCGGGGTGGGAATACCGAAGGGCTGCGCCGCCTGTTGCTGGCGATCGTGCGCGACCTGCGCGTAGTGACCATCCTGCTCGCCCGTCAGCTCGCCCGCATGCGCGCGGCGGGCGCGTTGCCCGAAGGCGAGCGCCAGGCCCTGGCGCGGCTCACGCGTGACATCCACGCGCCGCTGGCGAATCGCCTCGGTATCTGGCAGCTGAAGTGGGAACTCGAAGATCTCGCGTTCCGCTATCTGCAGCCGCAGGTCTACAAGCAGATCGCCTCGCAGCTCGACGAGAAGCGCACCGGCCGCGAGCGCTACATCGCCGCAGTCATCGCCAGTCTGCAGGCAGCATTGGCCGAGCACGGCCTCCGTGCGGAGATCAGTGGCCGGCCGAAGCACATCTACAGCATCTGGCGGAAGATGCAGCGCAAGCAGGTCGGCTTCGATGAGCTCCACGATCTGCGCGCGGTCCGCATTGCGGTGGACGACATTGCCGCTTGCTACGCCGCGCTGGGCATCGTGCATGCATTGTGGGTACCCATCCCCAGCGAGTTCGACGACTACATCGCGCGCCCGAAGGCCAACGACTACCGTTCCTTGCACACCGCCGTGGTCGGCCCGGAGGGTCGCACGCTGGAAGTGCAGATCCGTACGCACGACATGCATGCACAGGCCGAGCTGGGCGTGGCCGCGCACTGGAAGTACAAGGAAGGCAAGGCGGGTGGCGATGCCTTCGACCGCAAGATCGCCTGGATGCGACGGCTGCTGGACGGAACGGCCGAGGGCGCCGGCGGCGATGGTGCGCTGGCTGGCGAACTGGACGCCGAATTGGTCGAGGACCGGGTGTATGCGCTGACGCCGAAGGGCGAAGTGGTCGACCTTCCGCGGGGCGGTACGGTACTCGATTTCGCGTACCACGTGCACACCATGGTGGGCCACCGCACGCGTGGCGCCAAGGTCAACGGCCGCATCGTGCCGCTCAACCACGTCCTGCGCAGCGGAGACCGCGTCGAGATCCTGACGTCGAAGGAGCCCGAGCCGCGCCGTGACTGGTTGCTGCAGGCCAATGGATTCCTCGCCAGCGGGCGTTCGCGCGACAAGGTGCGCGCGTGGTTCCACAAGCTGGATCGCGCGCGCAACCTGCAGGCCGGGCGCGAGTTGCTGGAAAAGGAGCTGAAGCGCCTGGGGCTGAACCACGCCGACCTGACGGGGGCGGCGAAGAAGTTCCATGCCGAGAATGTCGACGAGCTTTACATCCAGGTGGCGCTGGGGGACGTGGGCCCGCACCAGGTCGGTCGTGCGCTTCACGAAGAACAGCGTGCAGCGGCGGAGCCGGATACGCCATCGCTGCCGGTGCTGCGACCCCCGCGCAAGGTCGCCAAGCCGGGCAAGTCCAAGTTCACCGTGCAGGGTGTGGGCAACCTGTTGGTGCAACTCGCGCGCTGCTGCCAGCCTGTGCCCGGGGAGCCCATCGCGGGCTATCTCACGCGCGTGCGGGGAGTCACCGTCCATCGCACCGATTGCACGGCATTCGCGCGCCTGGCCGCCGCCAGTCCGCAGCGCGTGCTGCCCGTGGAATGGGGCCAGGCCGGCGGCGGCTACGAAGTCGACGTGCAGGTCACCGCGCTCGACCGCAAGTGGCTGCTCAAGGACATCACCACGCTGATCGCGCAGGAAGAGGCCAACGTGCTGGACATCAACAGCCAGGGCAATCGTACGAGTGGCCGGGTCCATCTGCGCCTGCGCCTGAAGGTCGCCGACTTCGGCCAGCTGTCGACGCTGCTCGGGAAGCTGGACGCGCTGCCCGGGGTGGAAGACGCACGACGTTCAGGCTGAGTGGGTATGCTGCGGGCGTGACCCGCGAAGACCACCACGACGCCGGGCGAAGCCGACGCATCGAACCGCACATCGATTGGGCGCGCGTCACCGCACCCGGCTCGCCGTCACGCCGTGCTCCGACGCCGGCATGGCGCGACCGGCGATATTGGCGCTGGGTGGCGGCCATCGTGGTTGTACTGGCCGTCGCAATCGTCGTGCTGCGACAGCCGCTGGCGGACCTGTTGTGGCCCGAAACCGGCGTGCGATCACTACTCGAGCAGGCCGACCAGGCATTGCGGGCAGGTCGGCTGGACGCCCGCGATGGGTCGGGCGCACGGCAGCTCTACGAGGCGGCCCAGGCACTGGACAACGACCGCACCGAGGCGGCTGATGGCTTGCGCCGTGTTGCGGAGGCGGCGTTGCGAACAGCGGATGGCGCCCTGCGGAGCAACCGTTTCGACGAGGCACGCACATATTTGCAGCTTGCGCGCGACCTCCAGGTGCCGCGACCGCAGGCGGATGCACTCGCGGCGAGACTGCGCGATCGCGAGGCCGAACATGCGGGAGTCGACGGCGTGCTTGCAGCGGCGGCGCGTGCGCATGCGAACCAACGGTTGTGGGGTGGCGATGACGCCGCCCTGTCGTTGTATCAACGCGTGCTCGCGTTGCAGCCCACGCGCATCGAGGCGCTGGAGGGCAGGGAAGATGCGTTGTCCGACCTGTTGCAGGAAGCGGAAGTACGGCTGCAACGCGGCGACCTTGGCGAGGCCGCCCGCAGGATCGCGGCGGCGCGCACGTTCGACGCCGGACATGTCGATCTGCCGCAGGCCGAGGCCGCGCTGACGGCAGCGGTCGAAACGCGGCGCCGTGCGGGTGCGCGCGAGTTGTCGCGCGGCAGGCTGTCATCGGCACGGTCCGCCTATGAAGCGGTGCTGTCGGCCGTGCCCGGAGACACCGCTGCCCGGCAGGGTCTCGAGCAGGTCGGCGTCGCCCACGCTGCGCAGGCGGAGCGCGAGGCGAGCGACTTCGATTTCGCCCGGGCGCAGTCCGAACTAGCGCTCGCGCGCATGCTGGCGCCGCAGTCGGCGCGCGTGGTCCAGGCAGAGCAGTCCGTCGCGCGTGCACGCGAGGCGCACCAGCGACAGGGCGCAATGTCCTCCATCACGCCGCGCGAGCGCGAGCGGCGCGTCAGCGCGTTGCTGGAGCGGATGGCGCACGCCGAGGCACAGGGGCAATGGCTGACGCCGCCCGGCGACAGTGCGTACGACACGCTGCGTGCGGCCCAGGCGCTCGCGCCCGACAGCACGGCGGTGAAGCACGCCGCGATGCGCCTGCTGCCCGCAGTCCGCGCCTGCTATGAAGACGAACTGCGCGCCAACCGCATCCGTCGTGCGCAAGCCTGCCAGCAGGCGTGGCAGACATTGCAGCCACGCGACCCCGCGCTGCCGGACGCACGTCGGCGGCTCGCGGAGAAGTGGATCGCGGTGGGCACGGAGCGGCTGGGGACCGGCGACGTGGCGTTCGCTTCACAGGCATTGCGGGAAGCGCAACGGCTGGATGGCGCGGTCCCCGGGCTCGACGATTTCGACGCCCGCGTGCGAACCGCACAGGCGGCCGCGACACCCTAACGCCGGAAGACGCGCCGTACGGTGTCGCGCGCGGCATCCATCGAGAAGTGACGCGCGATGTTCTCCCGACCATGGTCGGAGAGGCACTGCCAAAGGTCGCGATCCTCGTACAGCCGCAACACGGCGTCGGCGAAGGCGGCCGCATCGTCCGCAACCAGGACGTCGTGTCCATGGGTCAGATGCATGCCTTCGATGGCGCACGACGTGGCCACCACCGGTTGACCATGCGCCATGCTCAGGTTGACCTTGCCTTTGACGCCGGCACCGAAACGCAGCGGCGCAAGCGCGATGCGTGCGCCGTCCATGTAGCCATCGATGTCCGCGACGTGTCCGTGCACCAGGATGCCCGGTCGCGCCTGCAGCGCCAGCACGTCGGCCGGCGGCGCCATCCCGATGCAGTGGAACCGGATGTCGGGCCGCTGCGCGTGGATGCGCGCGAAGATGTCGCGCCCGAACCACAGCATGGCATCCACGTTGGGTGGATGGCGGAAGCCCCCGACGAAGACCAGGTCCTTCCGCTGTTCGAAAGGCAGCCCTGTGTGCCGGAGTTCGTGCAGGTTGGGCATCACTTCAACGTGGGCGCCGGGCAGCAGCGTGGACAGCAGGTCGCGCTCGACCGGACTGACCACCAGCGTGGCATCCGCCTGCCGCATCAGCGCGAGTTCGCGATCGCGCGTGCGTTCGGCGGCGCGTCGCAGGCCGGCATCGTCGGCCAGCTCGGCGCCGCGCAGCTCGCGCAGGAAGTGCAGGTCGACGGTGTCGAACACCACCCGCGCCTGCGGGGCGAAACGCCGCACCAGCGGAAGGAACTCGGCGGCCACGTAGTGACGGGACAGCATCACCACATCGAAGCGGTGGCCATGTTCGCGCAGCCAGGCGGAAGGCGCTGCCGCGAACGGTGCGTGCCACGCTTCGATGCCGTAACGGCGCAAGCGCGCGGTGTCGCCCTCCACATGCCGCAGGTCGGCCGGCAGGAACACGACGTGGGCGCCGTCGTCGACCAGCAGCCGCATCAGGTTGACCAGGCGCAGCGACGCGGAGTCGTGCTGCGGCCGTGGTGTTTCCGCATCGATGACCAGCACCTGGCGTCGCGTGCGCACCACCGAGCCTGCCGTCGGCACGCTGCCTGCAGGTGGCTGGTGCGCGAGTGCCTGCTTCCATTTCGCCGCGAACACGCCACGGTTGCGCACCTGGTAGGCCTTTACGCCGCCGCCGGTATCGGTGCCGGACGTGATGCCTTCCAGATGCACGACACGCGACGCAGGCTGGTAGACGACGCGAAGGCCGCGCGCCCGCATGGCGAAGGCAAGGTCCGTGTCTTCGTAGTACGCGGGCGCATAGCGCGTGTCGAAACCTCCCAGGTCGCGGAACACCACCACCGGAACCGCGATCGCGGCGCCAGAGCAGTAGTCCGCATCGCGCAGGCTGGCGTAGCGGGGATCGTCGGGCGAGTCGAAACGGCCGTAATTCCATGCAGAGCCATCGTCGAACACCACGCCGCCGGCTTCCTGCAGGCGGCCATCCGGATACACCAGCTGCGCACCCGCCAGGCCGACGCCTGCATCGTTGTCGAACGTGGACAGCAGCGCGTCCAGCCAACCCGGCTGCGGCACGGTGTCGTTGTTGAGGAGCACGAGGTAGTCGCCCTTCGCCAGCGCCACGCCGTCGTTGCATGCCGCGATGAAGCCGCCATTGGTTCTGCGGCGGTGGTAGCGCAGTCCGCCGATCTGCGGCATCCACGCGCTGGTCTCGTCAGCGGATCCGTCGTCCACCACGATGACCTCGCACGTCACGGCAGGAGGATGTTCCGCCAGCGCACGCAGGCAGGCGAGCGTGTACGCGGCCTGGTTGTAGACCGGGATCACGATGCTGGCGCGCGGCGTTTCGCTGGCCGGCACCGTGAAGGGCGCGAAGGGGTCGTTGGCGGGGAAGTAGAGCGGCTGCGAGATCGGAGGCGCGCGGCGTGCGAAGTGCCGTCTCACCCGTGCCCAGGTGGGGCCGAGGCCGCGCGTACGCAGGCTGGCGAGCCCCCGCCGGGCCAGACCGCGCGCGCGTTCCAGCATGAAGCGCACGTCGGCCCACGACATCGACATTCCGTTGCAACTCCAGCTGAGCGAGGGGGGAACGGGCCGGGCGCGCCCCTGGCGGCTGCGCTAGACTCGCCCGAATTCCCATTGTCGCATCCCCTGTGGCCCGCAACGACTACGACGACGAAGCGCTGGACGAAGACGACATCGATGACGGTGATGGGCCCGGCTGGCGGCAGCGCCTGCTGACATGGGGCCTGGCCGTCGTCGGCCTGGGCCTGGGATTCCTGATTCCCTACACGCTGTATCTGAACCACCAGGTCACCGAGCGTTTCGGCGAACTGCGCTGGCAGATCCCCACCCGCGTGTACGCGCGGCCGCTGCAGGTCGCGCCTGGCTTGGCGATGGATGCGCAGACGCTGAAGACCGAGCTCGACGCGGCGTCGTACCGCGACGACGGCACTGGCGCCAGTCCGGGCACGTATGCGCGCGATGGCGGTCGCTTCACCATTTCCAGTCGCGGCTACATCGATGTGGACGGCCGCGTGGCGCCACGCAGGGTGCAGGTCAGCCTGTCCGATGGCCGGATCGCGACGGTGCGCGATCTCGCGCGCAAGCAGAACCTCAAGGCGGCGCGGCTGGATCCGGCGCGGATCGCCACGCTGTACGGGCAGAAGCAGGAAGAACGTCGGCTGGTGCGGCTGGAAGAAGTGCCGGAACTGCTGGTGACCGGCCTGCAGGCGGTCGAGGATCGCGATTTCAAGGACCACCATGGCATCGACCTGTCGGGCATGGTGCGCGCGGCATGGCTGCTGGTGCGGTCGGGTGGCGACACGAAGCAGGGCGCCAGCACGCTGACCCAGCAGCTCGCGCGCAGCGGTCTGCTCGGCATCGGCAAGGAGCAGACCGCAACCCGAAAGTTCAACGAGATCCTCTACGCCCTGATTCTGGAAGCGCGCTACGACAAGCGCACCATTCTGGAGGCGTACTTCAACCAGGTGGACCTGGGCCAGCGTGGCAGCCAGGCCATCCACGGGGTCGCGGCAGGGGCCGAATTCTGGTTCGGGCGCGACCTGGACAGCCTGACCACGGAACAAGTGGCGCTGCTGATCGGTCTGGTGAAGGGCCCTTCCTGGTACAACCCGCGGCGCAATCCGGAACGGGCCACGCAACGACGCGACTACGTGCTGTCCAAGCTGCACGAGACGGGCCTGATCGACGATGCCGAATACAAGCGCGCTCGCGCCGCGCCGCTCGGGATCACCAAGACGCCGGGCATGGCCGCCGCCAACCGCTTCCCCGCTTACGTGGACCTCGTGCGCCGGCAACTGGCGCGCGATTACCCCGAAAGCGCGCTGCAGGGCGCAGGCTTGAGTGTGCTCACCGGCATGTCGCCGTCGGCGCAGGCTTACGCGGAAGCCTCCGTGATGCGCACGATCAAGGCGCTGGAGAACAAGCGCAGGCCGCCGCTGCAGGCCGGCATGGTGGTGACCGACGTGCACGACGGCGACGTCTTGGCCGTCGTGGGAAGCCGCAACGTATCCGAAGTCGGCTTCAACCGCGCGGTGGAAGCGCAGCGGCCGGTCGGTTCGCTGCTCAAGCCCTTCGTCTACCTGCTCGCGCTGGCGCAGCCTGACCAGTATTCGCTGGCCTCGTGGGTCGACGATTCGCCCGTGACGGTGCAACTGGGCAAGAACCGTCGCTGGACGCCGGCCAATGCCGACCGCCGCAGCCATGGCACCGTGCGCCTGGTCGATGCACTGGCGCGTTCGTACAACCAGGCGACCGTGCGCGTGGGCATGAAGGTCGAGCCCGACCGTCTGGCGCAACTGATCCGCGTGCTGGCCGGCATCCAGGCAGAACCGAACCCGGCCCTGATCCTGGGTTCCACGGACCAGAGCCCGTACGCGATGGCGCAGCTGTACCAGTTCCTCGCGTCGGGCGGCGAGATCCAGCCGCTGCATGCGGTGCGTGGCGTGCTCGATCCGGACGGCAAGCTGCTGAAGCGCTACGACAAGACGCCCGCACCGGCGCAGGAGGGCGATTCCATCGCCGCGAACCTGATCACGGTCGCGCTGCAGCAGGTGGTGTCCAACGGCACCGGGCGTCAGTTGATCGGCGATGGCCTGGGTCGGCTGCAGTCCGCAGGCAAGACCGGTACCAGCAACGACAGTCGCGACAGCTGGTATGCCGGCTACACGGGCGATCACCTGGCCGTAGTGTGGATGGGCAACGACCAGAACGAACAGACCGGCCTGTATGGCGGCACCGGCGCGATGCGCGTGTGGTCGGGGCTGTTCGCACGACTGCCGAGTGCGCCGCTGAAGGTGTCCGGCAAGGGCCTGGACTGGCAGTGGGTGGTCGGTTCCAACACCACCGACGCCAGCTGCCCCGAAGCGCGCCAGCTGCCGTTCGTGAGCGGCTTCGCGCCTGCCTACGCCGCCTGCGTGGTCGAACAGCCGCTGGTCGAAGACGAAGCGTCGGAAGGTGGCGGCTGGCGCAGCTGGTTCGGCCTCGACCGCAAGAAAGAAGAAGCACCGCCACCCGAAGAGACGCCCCCGCAGCAACCGTGATGATGAAATCCGTTTCCCCCCTGTTCCTGTTGTGTCTGGCGGGTTGTGTCTCCGCACCGTTGCCCGAACCCCCCGTCGCGCGCGATCCCATGACGCCCGACCAGCGCGTCGCCGCCATTCAAGCGGTGGCAGGGGATGACGACCGCGAGCTCGCGGTGCAGCCATTGCGTGATCCGCAGGTCGAAGACCTGCGCGAACAGGCACAACAGGCGCGCGCGGCACGTGATCTCGCGATGGCGGCGGAGGCATTGAACCAGGCACTACTGCTGGTGCCTGACGATCCTGCCGTGTTGCAGGAGCGCGCCGAAGTCGCGTTGTTGCAGGGCGACTACGCGCGCGCCGACACGCTGGCGCAGCGCGCCTTCCAGTTGGGTTCCCAGGTCGGGCCGTTGTGTCGGCAGCACTGGGAAACCGTGCGCCAGGTGCGCCAGCACGACCTCGCGGTGCAGCCCGCCCTGCCGGCACGCCACACGCCGGAAGACGCCGCGCAGCACGCGGCGCGTGCAGCCACCACCCAGGCGGCGGTCACCGATGCCGAAAGTCGTCGCGATGCCTGCACCGTGCCGGTGATCGAGCGCATGTGAAAGGCACGCCGCGTCCGTCCCGACGCGGTACCCTTGCCGCTGCACGCCGCCTTCCGTTTTCCCGATGTCCCAGCTAGCCCAGGCCAGCCGCGACGCCCTCAGTGAGGGCGGTGCGCTGGCGGAACGACTCGACGCCTTCGCCCCCCGCGACGCCCAGCAACGACTGACGGCGGCGATCGCCGATGCCTTCGACGCGCGGGACGTGCTGCTGGCCGAAGCGGGTACCGGCACCGGCAAGACGTTCGCGTATCTGGTGCCTGCACTGCTGTCGGGGCTGAAGACCATCGTCTCCACCGGCACGCGCGCATTGCAGGACCAGCTCTACCACCGTGACCTGCCGCGCGTGCGCGATGCGCTCGGCGTTGCCGGGTTGAAGTCGGCGCTGCTGAAAGGGCGCAGCAACTACCTGTGCCGCTATCGGTTGAATCAGGCCAAGGGCGACCCGCAGGCACTGCGCACGACCTTCATCAGCCGCGAGCACGTTGACCAGTTCCAGCGCATCGTCGCGTGGGGCGGCCGCACGCAGTTCGGCGACATGGCCGAACTGGCCGCGTTGCCTGACGACTCCCCGCTGTTGCCGCTGGTCACGTCCACCGTCGACAACTGCCTGGGCAGCGAGTGCCCCTTCTGGGACGACTGCTTCGTGGTGCAGGCACGTCAACGCGCGCAGTCGGCGGACATCGTGGTGGTCAACCACCACTTGCTGCTCGCCGATCTCGCGCTGAAGCAGGAAGGCTTCGGTGAAATCCTGCCGGGCGCGCAGGCGTTCGTCATCGACGAAGCGCACCAGTTGCCCGAACTGGCGGCGAACTTCTTCGGCGAGGGGTTCGGCATGCGTCCGCTGCAGGAACTGGCGCGCGACTGCCTGGCCGAGTCGAAGGACGCGGCCGGCGCGTTGTCGGTGTTGCAGCCGCCTGTGCGTGCACTCGAGCAGGCATTGCGGGAATTGCGTGCCGCGATGGAAGGGGTGCCGGCGCGGGGTACGCGCGAACGCTTGCTGGCGAAGCCGGAGGTGGCGGCCGGGTTCGACGTGCTCGCCGGCGCGCTCGGCGACCTGTCCGCTGCCCTTGCTCCGCTGGCCGCCGCATCGCTCGGACTGGAAGCGTGCGCGGCGCGGGCGAAGGAATTCGGTACGCGGCTGTCGCGCTGGTACGAGGGGCCGTCCGGCGCGGGTGCGTTCGACGACGGAACGCCGAAAGCCGACGATGCCAGCGACGTGCTGTGGTACGAACTGACGCCGCGCGCCTTCCGCTGCCAGCGCACGCCGCTCGATGTCTCCGGTCCGCTGCGGCAGCACCGCGAACAGTCGCGCGCGGCGTGGGTGTTCACCTCGGCCACGCTGGCGGTCGGTGGACGTTTCGACCATCTCGCCGTGCGCCTGGGCCTGGACGATCCGCCGACGCTGCTGCAGCCAAGTCCCTTCGACTGGCCGCAGCAGGCGCTGTGCTACCTGCCGATCGGATTGCCCGACCCGAATGCACCCGGCTACGGCGCGGGACTGATCGCGACGCTGCGGCCGGTGCTGGAGGCGTCGCAGGGCCGTGCGTTCCTCCTGTTCGCGTCGCATCGCGCACTGCGCGAGGCCGCCGACGCACTCCGTGGCGGGCCGTGGCCGCTGTTCGTGCAGGGTGAAGCGCCGCGTGGCACGTTGCTGGAGCGTTTCCGCGCATCCGGCAACGGCGTGCTGCTGGGCGCGGCGAGCTTCCGCGAGGGTGTCGACGTGGTCGGCGATGCCTTGAGCGTGGTGGTGGTCGACAAGCTGCCGTTCGCCGCGCCGGATGATCCGGTGTTCGAAGCGCGGCTGGAAGCGGTGCGCCGCGCGGGCGGCAATCCGTTCCGCGACGAGCAGTTGCCGCAGGCGGTGATCGCGCTGAAGCAGGCGGTGGGCCGGCTGATCCGTAGCGAGACCGACCGCGGCGTGCTGGTCCTGTGCGATCCGCGCCTGACCGGCAAGCCGTACGGGCGCGTGTTCCTCGACTCGCTGCCGCCGTTCCGGCGCACGCAGCGCGTGCAGGACGTGCAGCGCTTCTTCGGTGCCGAGGTCGAGGACACGCCCGCGATACCGGCCCGTGCCGGCGACGCGGACGACTGGTTCGCCGATGCGCGCTTCTGATCCCCGCCGCGCCCCAGCGTTTAAGCTAGCCGCCTCGTTCCTTTTGCCTGCTCCATGAAACTGCTCGCCTTCGAAACCGCCACCGAGGCCTGTTCCGTCGCCGTCTACGTCGATGGCGAGGTGCGCGAGCGCTTCGAGATCGCACCGCGGCGGCATGCCGAACTCGCGCTGCCGTGGGCCGAGCAATTGCTCGCCGAAGCGGGTGTGGTCCGCAGCCAGCTCGATGCCATCGCGCTGGGCCGCGGCCCCGGCGCATTTACCGGCGTGCGCCTGGCGATCGCGCTGGCGCAGGGCATTGCGCTGGCACTGGACCGGCCGCTGGTGCCGGTCTCCACGCTGGCGGTGCTGGCCGCACGCGTGCCGCCGCCGTGCGTGGTCGCCGGCGAGGCCGGCTGTGCCGTCGTTGCGGCGCCGCCGATCCTGGCCGCGATCGACGCGCGCATGGGGGAGGTCTACACGGGCACGTTCGCCTGGCGCGACCACGTGCTGACCGCGATGTCCGCGGAGGCCGTGCTGGCGCCGGCCGGCTACAACCTGCCCGGCGATGACGCCGGCTGGATCGGCGTGGGCACGGGCCTCGCCGCCGCGGACGGTGTGCTTGCCACGCGCCTGCAGGCCCGCATCGCCCGCATCGACGCTCAGGCGCTGCCGCATGCGGCCGATCTCGCGCGGCTGGCGGCGGATGCCTTCGCGCGCGGGGAGGCGGTCGCGCCGGAGCATGTCGAACCGGCCTACCTGCGCAACAACGTCGCCCTGACCCTGGACGAACAGAAGGCCCTGCGCGCCTCGCGGACGTGATGCGCGTCAGGCCTCCCTGAGGGGAGGCCGTCGGTCATGGTTGACGAGGCCTGCTTTAACTGTACTATTTGTATTAGTACAGTTAACCGAGCCTCGCCATGGCACGCACCACGCCCCTGATGCTGCAGATCGCCACCGGCGACGCACGTCCCATCGTCCGGCAGATCGTCGATGGCGTGCGGATGAAGATCGCCGCCGGTGAACTGAAGTCCGGCGATCAGCTGCCCAGCGTGCGCGGCCTGGCGCAGCAGCTGACGATCAATCCCAACACCGTCGCCAAGGCCTATACCGAACTGACCACCGAAGGCTGGCTTGAGTCGCGCCAGGGCATGGGGCTCTATGTGGCCGCGCCGCGCCAGCGCCTGTCCGATGCCGAACGCGAGCGACGCCTGGACGACGCCATCGGCCGCCTCGTCAACGACGTCATCCCGCTCGAGTTCCCTGCCGACGAGGTGGAGTCGCGGGTCGCGCACGAACTGCGGCGCTGGTCGTCGCGCCGCATCGCCTGAGCAAGGAAAGGCATCGCCATGTCCGACGACTACGTCATCGAAACCCGCGCGCTGACCCGCCGCTATGGCGGCAAGCTGGCATTGGACCACCTCGACCTGGCAATCCCGCGTGGACGCATCCACGCGATCGTCGGCGCCAACGGCGCCGGCAAGTCCACGCTGTTCCGCATCCTGCTCGGCTTCCTGCCACCCACCTCGGGATCGGCGCGCATCCTGGGCCGCGACAGCCAGCGCCTGCACCCGGAAGACCGCAGCCGCATCGGCTTCGTCAACGAGGAACACACGCTGCCGGGCTGGATGCGGGTGGAGCAGGTGCGCGCGATGCAGCAGCACCAGTACCCGGGATGGAACCCCCGTGCCTACGACGACGTCATCGGCCACTACCATGTGTTGCCGCAGCAGAAGGTCTCGCAGCTGTCGCGTGGCGAACGTGCGGGCTTCAACCTGGCGTTGGCCCTGGCGCAGTCCCCCGAGCTGCTCGTCCTGGACGAGCCGACGCTGGGGCTGGACGTGGTGGCCAAGCGCGCTTTCCTGGAATCGCTGATGTACAGCACCGCGGCCGAGCAATGCACCGTCGTGTACTGCTCGCACCAGATGGAGGAGATCGAGCGCGTCGCCGACAACCTCATCATTCTCGAGCGCGGGCAACTGAAGAACATGTCCGCGCCGGAGGAGTTCACCGCGCGCGTCGCGTTGTGGGTGGCCGATGTGCCGTTCAAGGGACCCGATCCGCGCAGCGTGCCCGGGTTGCTGGAGATGCAGCGCCTGGATGGCCTGCACCACTACTTGGTGCTGGACCAGGACGAAGGCTTCGCCGACTTCCTGCGTGCGCAGGGCGCGCGTTCCATCCAGTGCATGCCGGTGAGCCTGGACCGCGCGGTAAACGGCTTCCTGGTCAAGAACCACGCCGCGCCAGCGGCCGCCTGAGGAGACGCCCATGTTCGATTTCTTCAAGAGCGAGCTCCTGCGTTTCCGAGGCTGGGCCCTGCTGGCCGCGCTGGTCCACCTGTTGGCGCTGGCGTTCATGGCGCGTGTCGTCGATCTTGGCCAGCAGCCGCTGGTCGTGCATCGCGTGATCGGTGGCCTCTACGCCCTGTGCGGCGTGCTGCTCGGGCTGTACCAGATGGGCAGCTACCGCAAGCCGAGCCAATGGGTGAGCCTGCTGCACCGGCCGTTGGCGCCCGGGCGCATCGCCTTCGCGCTGTCGCTGGCGGCATCGGTGTTGCTGGCGGTGGCGGTGGCTTTGCCGCTGCTGGCTGTCGCGACATGGCAGGAAACCCTCACCCCGCGCGTGGTCGATGCGCGCCACTGGTTGCTGCCGCTGTCGGCCTGGTTGATCGCCATCGCTGCCTATCTCGCCGGTGCGTTCTGCAGCCTGCGCGGCTGGCGCTGGGCGGGTGCGGCGCTGGTGCTGCTGGTCTGGCTGCTGGTGAGTCGGGCGTACGGCCCCGCGATGATCGCGATCGAGTTGATCATCGTCGTGTGGCTGGCATTGCTGCTGCGCATCGCCTTCGTCGCCGACCTGGATTCGCCCCCGCGCACCCTGCTGGCGACCGCTGCGGTGGCGTTGCCGCTGCAGGTGGCCCTGCACCTGATGGTGCTGGTGCTGCTGTTCTGCCTCGAAATGCTGTGGATCATGCAAGGCAGCCATCCTAACAACACGCCGACGCCGCCGATGGGCGGGCACAACGAAGTCGAGAAGATGGATGCGCGCGACCGCATGATCGCGGGCCTGCGCGGCAGCCATCACCCGGATGCATCACTGCTGCGCGAGCAGATCCGCCTGTCCGAACCGGAGGGCCTGGGTGTGCAGGTACCCAGGCTGCCGCAGCACCAGGAGCTGGCCAACTTCCGCCCGATGGAATTCGACGACGGCGAACGCCGCGAACGCTGGGTGTTCAGCCATGACGACATGCGCCTGCACGGCTATCGCCTGTCGGACAACCGCGCGGCGGGCACGCTGGGCGTCGGTCCGGAGCAGGCGCCGTTCAAGGCGATCGTGCTGTCCGGCGAGGGTCTGCCGGGTATGGAGCCGGGCGATACGGTGCTGGTCGGTGGCGACACGCTGTACCAGTACCGCAGCGCGCAGCACCGGGTGCTGCCGCGCCTGCGCGTCGGCGCCGGTGAGACGCTGATGGGCGGTGGTCCGCTAGGGCAGGGCGTCGGCATGCTGAGCGACCGCGCGCTGTACTTCTATGACGGCCGTCCGCTGGTCGAGGCCGATGGCGTGGTGGCGCCGCGGTTGCGCGTGCCACTGCCGGGTGCGATGGGC
The DNA here is from genome assembly GCA_946886405.1 of uncultured Pseudoxanthomonas sp. Next base: position 21,105 of record CAMPIO010000028.1, on the reverse strand, counting down.
GACCTGCGCAACCTGGACATGATCGAACTCGTCGACGGCCATCTGATCGCGCTGGCCTTCTCGGCGGAATCGCACGGTGACGGCGCCTTGCCGGTGCAGATCACGCTGCGCACGCACGATGATGGACACATCGAGACCGTGCACCGTCGCGCGATGGCCTTCGACTATCCGCCGGTCTACCGCTATCGCCACTGGTGGCCGTCGCCGCTGCTGTCGAGGGCCATCGAGGCGGCACGCAACCTGTTCGCGCCGGCATTGCCGCTGGATGTCACCGTGCCGGCGCCACGACCGGTCTCGATGCTGTGGCTGGCCGGGCTGCTGTCGCTGTTGGCCACCATCGGCGCCGCCTGGCGCACGGCGCGGACGACGCTGTCCATGCGTGCGCGCTGTGGCTGGATCGCTGCATGCGCGCTGATCGGGCTGCCTGCGCTGGGCAGCCTGTGGCTGGTGGTGCCCCGTCGCGATGTCGTTGCCGATGCCCCGTTGCCGGAACCGGCAATCGCCTGACGGTTCCGCTTCTTCCCCTTAGAGGAGAACACCATGAGGTTGTCACTGCCGGGCGCCGGGCGGCGTCTGTTCGCACCGCTGTGTCTGCTCGTCGCGGCGTTCGCATTGCCCGCCCATGCGGGCAACGACGCGACCCTGCAGACCTACGTCGATGCCGAGCGTGCGCGTGCCGTCGCGCCGCCGCTGTCGCGGGGCGTCCTGCTGCAGCGGGGTTCGATCACCGATATCCGGCTATCGCCGGATGGGCGTCACGTGGCCTGGTTGCGCGAACGTGGAGAGCAACGCGAACTGTGGTTGCGCACGATCGCCACCGCCGCGCCCCGGCGCGTGCTGGCGGATACCCCGGCGCGGTCGCTCGACTGGAGTCGCGATGGTCGCTGGCTGCTGCTGCGTTCGCCCCGCGACCTGCAGGCGGTGGCCGTGCGGGGACAGGGCGGGACCGGACGCATCACGATGTTCGACGGCACCGCCGCACTCACGATGCTCGATACCGATGCCTCCCAAGCTGCTGCGGTGCTGCTGGTCGAACGGGAAGGTCCGGCAGTGGCACCCAAGCGCTGGCGGTTGCTGCGCGTGGACATGCGCGGACAGCGGACGGTGCTTTGGCAGGACCGGCAGCGCATCGCCGATGCGGTCCTCGATGCGCAAGGTCGGCCGGCGTGGCTGCAGCGAGTGGAAGAGGGTGGGCTGGTGATCCTGCGCGTCGTGGAGGGCGAGGCGAAGCCGGTCCTGCGCTGCGATCCGAGCCGCCGCTGTGCGTTGCGCGGCATGGCCGCCGACGGCACGGCATGGCTGCGCACCGATCTGCATGGCGACCGGTCGCGCCTGGCCCGATTGAGGCTCGATGGCCAGCTTGATGACGTGCACGCCGATCCCGAGCGCATCGCGGACATCGACCGCCTCATCGAGGACCCCGTCGACCGACGGCCGCGTTTCGTGGCGTACCGCAGCACCACGGCGCACCTGCATGCGCTGGCGCCCGACGATGCCGCGCACCTGGCCATGCTGCAATCGGCATTGCCCGGTCGCGACCTCGACCTGCAGCCAGGTGTCGGCAAGGGCGCGCGCTGGCTGGTGGAGACCAGCTCGCCGCAGGCACCGCTGCGCCGCTGGCGGCTGTACGACCCGTCGACGCGCACGCTGGCACCGCTGCTGGACGAGCAGCCGCTCGATCGCCGCAGCGGTGCCGCAGCGATCGTCGTGCCCGAGGCGTCGCTCGCGCGCCCGATGCCGTTGGCATGGAAGGCCTCCGACGGTCGCCGCCTGCACGGCTTCCTGTGGTTGCCGCCTGGGCGCGACGCGACAAGGTTGCCCCTGGTCGTGGTCCCGCATGGCGGACCCTGGAACCATTGGAAGCCCGAGTACCGATCGCTGAGCCAGTTACTTGCCAATCGCGGCTATGCCGTGTTCGAGCCCAACTTTCGAGGTTCGACCGGCCATGGTCATGACTACCTGCGTGCGGCGGGCTCCGACTTCGGCAACGGACGCGTGCAGGGCGACGTGGTCGACGGCACGCGCTGGCTGCTTGCGCAGGGTGTTGGCGATCCCGAACGTGTCGGCATCGTCGGCGCGTCCTTCGGCGGCTACTCGGCCCTGCTGGGCGCGACCTTCGAGCCCGACCTGTTCAAGGTGGCGGTGGCGATGGTGCCGCCACCGGATTTCGGCTGGGTGTTGCGCTGGGTCCTGCGCAATCCCGAAGCGCTCGAAGTCAGTTCCGTGGTGCCGATGGAAATCTGGCTGCGGGCGCAGGGCATCGATGTCGCCGACCAGACGACGATGGGTCGGCTGCGTGCGCAGTCGCCCTTGGCCAACGTGACGCGCCTGCGCCGACCGGTGCTGCTGGTCGCGGGCGGCGAAGACCGGCGCGTCGGCCTGGCCGGCGTCATCGAATACGCGGCCCGCCTGAGGCTGGCCGGCAAGGACGTCACCCTGCTGGTGGACGGGCAGGCGGGCCACGACGGCGGTACGCCGCTTGCCCGCGAGGCACGCACCTACCTGATCGAAACGATGCTGCACCGTGAGCTTGGCGGTGCGGCGCCGGCGGCGCCCGATACAGAACTGCGCGGCTACCTGCGCAGGAACCTGCGATTGCCGGGCACGCTCGCGCCCTGAGAATCACTCGTCGCGCACCTCGCCACCCGGCAGGAAACGCCAGGTGCGGGTGACGTGCAGAACGTCGACGTTCTCCGCCGTTTCCGGCAAGGGCGGGAACGGTGAGGACAGCTGCACGATGCGCTGCGCCGTCGAATCGAGCAGGGGGATGCCGCTGGACTGGATGATGCGCGTCTGCTCGACGCTGCCGTCGCGGCGTACGGCTACGCTGATCACCAGCGTGCCGGCGAGGCGACGGCGGCGCGCTTCATCGGGGTAGTTGAGATTGCCGACACGCTCGGCGCGGTCCACCCACGCGCGCAGGTAGTTCGCGTAGACGTATTCCTTGGTGCTCGCCGACACGAACTTGCGCTTCGGACGCTTGGCATACAACTCGGAGCGCAGGTGGTACTCGGCTGCCAGGCGCGCCATCTCGGCGTCGCGCTGGACCTTCTGCTCGCCCTGCGGCAGTTCGGGCTGGTCCGGTTGCGGGCGCGCTTCGGGCGTGGGTGTGCGGGCGTCGCTGTCGCGGGTCGTCACCACGCGGGTTTCCTGCGGCGGCGCCGGCGCGGTGGTCTGCGCGCGCAACGGCTGGGGCGCCAGCCCGGTGTCGGGCTGGGGAATCCAGCCGGCCTGGCTGTCGCGCGGGCGTTTGGCCTGCTCGCTCTCGCCGCCACCCTCCTGGTTGGCCGCGGCCAGGAAGTCGGCTTCCTTCGGCGTCAGCGGCGTGCTGGTCTGGCTGAGGATCACGTCCAGCGTCGGCATCACCGGCGCGGCGTCGTCGAGGGCGAAGCCCACGCCCAGCACCAGCAGGCCGTGCACGATCAGCGACAGCGCCAGCGTGGCACCCAGGCGCTCGCTGGCGCCGATCTTCGGTGGGCTTGCCGGAACGGCCGACATCTCAGGCCAGCTTCTTCTCGATGGTGTCGAACAGCTGACCTGCGATGTTCAGGCCGAACTGTGCATCCAGCTCGCGCACGCAGGTGGGGCTGGTGACATTGACCTCGGTCAGGTAGTCGCCGATCACGTCCAGGCCGACGAACAGCATGCCGCGCCGCTTCATCTCCGGGCCTACCTGTGCCGCGATCCAGCGGTCGCGTTCACTGAGCGGCCGGCCTTCGCCGCGCCCGCCGGCGGCGAGGTTGCCGCGGAACTCGTCGCCTTGCGGGATGCGTGCCAGTGCGTAGTCCACCGGTTCGCCATCGACCAGCAGCACGCGCTTGTCGCCGTCCTTGATGCCGGGGATGAAGCGCTGGGCCAGCGTCTGATGGCCGTCGCCGACCAGGGTTTCCAGGATGACGTTGGTGTTGGGGTCGCCGGCCTTCACGCGGAAGATCGAGCGCCCGCCCATGCCGTCCAGCGGCTTCAGCACTGCCTCGCCGTGCTCGGCGACAAAGGCTTTCAGCGCGACCGGGTCGCGGCTCACCAGGGTCGGCGGGCAGCACTGCGGGAACAGCAGGGCCGCCAGCTTCTCGTTGAAGTCGCGCAGGCCCTGCGGATCGTTGACGATCAGCGCGCCGGCCTGCTGGGCGATGCCCAGCACGTGGGTGTCGTAGAGGTACTGATCGTCGAACGGCGGGTCCTTGCGCATCAGCACGACCTGGCCGGGGCCGAAGGCCAGCTCGTGCGCCTCGCCCAGGCTGAACCAGTCGGCCTTGTCGTCCCGTACCGCCAGCGCCGCCACCTGGGCATGCGCCACGCCGTCGCGCAGCGACAGCCGGCCGGGGGTGACGTAGAGCAGGCGATGGCCGCGCCGCTGGGCTTCCAGCAGCATGGCGAAGGTGGTGTCCTTGGCGATCTTGATGGACCCGATCGGGTCCATGACGACGATGACGTCCAGCGGCATGGGGGAGGTTCTGCGGGAGACGCCGTGATGGTATCAGGGCGCATGCGATCACCGCGCCGGCCGCGGGTGGAACGCCCTGTCTTCGTCGTCGCCACAAACTGCGACGCAGTTCGCATGATCCCGTTCATCGGAACGGCGGCCGACGCTGTGGCTTGACAGTGCGCGCCGGGATAGGGGATATAGGCAACAACGCAGCGTGGCCGGTTCGTCAATGAAGCCACGCGCGCACGGGGAAATCAGGTAATGACGCAGAACGAAGGCCAGGCCGGTGGACTCCACGGCCTACGGGTCATGGTGATCGATGACTCGAAAACCATCCGCCGCACCGCAGAAACCCTGCTGAAACGCGAGGGGTGCGAAGTCGTGACCGCGACGGACGGCTTCGAGGCCTTGGCCAAGATCGCCGACCAGCAGCCGCAGATCATCTTCGTGGACATCATGATGCCGCGCCTGGACGGGTATCAGACCTGTGCGCTGATCAAGAACAACCAGGTGTTCAAGTCCACGCCGGTCATCATGCTGTCATCCAAGGACAGCCTGTTCGACAAGGCGCGCGGGCGCATCGTCGGCTCGGAGCAGTACCTGACCAAGCCGTTCACGCGCGAGGAACTCCTCGACGCCATCCGCGCCCACGTCAGCACCTGAGGGGCTGGCGCCATGGCGACCATTCGCACTGAAGGCACAGGGGGCGGGCGATGATCCGCACACCGTTCGATACGCTGGCCGAATACGAGCGCCGCAGCCTGGCGCATGCCGTGCTGCAGCCGGCGCGCGAGATCGCGCAGGACCAGTACCGTGGCGTCGGCTACCGGGTCGGCAAGCGCCGGCTGATTTCCAACTTCGGGGAAGTGGTGGAAATCGTGCAGATGCCGCCGGTCACGCCGGTGCCGGGCGCGCACCCCTGGCTGCTGGGCATCGGCAACCTGCGCGGCAACCTGTTTCCGGTCGTGGACCTGAAACAGTTCCTCGAAGGCGAACGCACGGTGCTGCACGAAGGCCAGCGCGTGCTGGTGATGCGCCAGGCTGGCGGCGACGTCGCGCTGACCATCGACGAGCTGTACGGCCAGCGCAGTTTCCACGAATCGCAGCAGGTCGAGCCGGGGGACCTGGCGGACGGCCGCTACGGACATTTCATCGATCGCGCTTTCGCCAGCGACGATCAGCGGTGGGGCGTCTTTGCGCTGGGGTTGTTGGCGCGCACGCCCGAATTCCGCCAGACCGCGCTCTGAGCGCGGACGACAAGCACAATCCAGGGGTTGAACGATGAGCACTGCGACGGATTCTCCTAGCGCCGGCAAGGTCGGCAGTTTCGGCAACAACTTCTGGTTGCTGCTGCTGGCGCTATCGGTGCTGGTCTTCGGCGCCAACACCGGTGTGGCGACCTACCAGGGCAGCCGGTTGTCCGGCGCCAGCACCGGCGCATCTGACATGCGCGTGCTGTCGCAGCAGCTGGCCAACCAGGGCCGTGAAGCGGTGGCCGGCAACGCCGAGGCCTTCAAGGCGTTCAAGGAGACCAAGCAGTCGGTCGAAGCCACCGTGTCCAGCCTGCAGAGCCGCTTCGGCAGCGAGGGCGCCATCGCCGGGCCGCTGGCCAAGCTGTCGTCCACCTGGAGTCCGCTCGGCAAGAGTGCCGATCAGATCGTCGCCTCCGAGGCCGCCGTGCTGGCACTGGCCGGCAACGCCGACCGCTTCGCCAACCAGGTGCCCAACCTGCAGGCGCAGCTCAACGAAGTGGTGCGCGCCATGTCCGCCGGCGGCGCGCCGTCGTCGCAGATCTACAGCGCCCTGCAGCAGGTGGTGCTGGCGGGCACGATGGCCCGTCGCGTGACGGAAATCCGCGCCGGTGGCGCCGGTGCCGCCACCGCCGGCGACGCGCTGGGCCGCGACGCCGTGCTGTTCGGCCAGGTGCTGGAAGGACTGCGCAACGGCAATCCGGACCTGGGCATCGCGCCGGTCCGCAACGCCGCGGCACTGACCGCGCTGCAGAACTCGCAGACGCTGTGGGCGGCGATGAAGAAGGACCTGGACGCGATCCTGGCCAGCTCGCGCAACCTGTTCGCGGCGCAGTCCGCCGCCGCCGCGCTGACCAACGGCTCGGGCCAGATGCTCCAGGACAGCACCAGCCTGTTCCAGGCGTTCTCGGCCTTCGGTTCGGTGCGCGACACACGCCTGTTCCCCAATTTCTGGCTCGGCATCGCGTCGGGTATCGCGGCGCTGGTCTCCATCATCGGTCTGTTGTGGTCGCTGTACCGCACCCGCCAGCGCGAGCAGGACATGCGCTACCAGACGCAGGTGGAATACAACAGCCGCAACCAGCAGGCGATCATGCGGCTGCTGGACGAAATCAGTTCGCTGGGTGAAGGCGATCTGACGGTGAAGGCCTCGGTGACCGAGGACATGACCGGCGCCATCGCGGACGCCATCAACTACGCCGTGGACGAACTGCGCAACCTGGTCACCACGATCAACGACACCTCCGTGCAGGTGGCGGCATCGACGCAGGAAACGCAGGCCACCGCGCTGCAACTGGCCGAGGCCGCCGGCCACCAGGCCGACCAGATCACCACCGCCTCCGACCGCATCAGCGAAATCGCGACCAGCATCGACCAGGTGTCGAAGAACTCCACCGAGTCCGCCGAAGTGGCGCAGCGCTCGGTGCAGATCGCGACCGAAGGCGCCGGCGTGGTGCGCGAGACCATCCGCGGCATGGACCAGATCCGCGACCAGATCCAGGAGACCTCCAAGCGCATCAAGCGCCTGGGCGAGTCCTCGCAGGAAATCGGCTCGGTCGTGGAACTGATCAACGACATTTCCGAACAGACCAACATCCTGGCGCTCAACGCGGCCGTGCAGGCGGCTTCGGCCGGTGAAGCGGGCCGCGGTTTCGCGGTCGTGGCCGACGAAGTGCAGCGCCTCGCCGAACGCACCTCGGGCGCCACGCGCCGCATCGAATCGCTGGTGCAGACCATCCAGGCCGATACCAACGAAGCGGTCAGCTCGATGGAGCAGACCACCGCCGAGGTGGTGTCCGGTGCGCGACTGGCCGAGGACGCGGGTACCGCGCTGGGCGAGATCGAGCGCGTGTCGAACGACCTGAACAACCTCATCAAGGGCATCTCCGGTGCCGCGCAGCAGCAGTCCGCCGCTGCGCTGGACATCACCCAGACCATGGGCGTGATCCGCCAGATCACCTCGCAGACGTCGTTGGGTGCGGGGCAGACGGCCGAATCCATCGGTCACCTGGCACAGTTGGCCGCGGACCTGCGCCGTTCGGTCGCCGACTTCAAGCTGCCGGGCTGAGGACGGGACGCACTGCATGAACTTCCTACGCCATCCCGCCCGCCTGCAGCGCGAGGCTGACGGTTCCCTCGTCGCCGCGGGAGCACGCCCATGAGCGCGCTGCGCGAAGCCATGAGCCACGCCGTGCTCGGCTGGGTGAAGCCCGAGCTCGACGAGACCCTGCGCCAGGTGCGCCAGGAAATCGAAGCGTTCGTCGAGACCCCTGCCGATACCAGCCGCATGCGCTTCTGCGCCGGCTACCTGCACCAGGTGCAGGGCACGTTGCGCATGGTCGAACTGTATGCGCCCGCGATGGTGGCCGAGGAACTCGAGCTGCTCGCCAAGGCCTTGCAAGACGGTACCGCCGGCGATCGCGACGAAGCCTGCTCCACGCTGATGCGCGGTGCCGTGCTTCTGCCGGATTACCTGGAGCGGTTGCAGGAAGGCCATCGCGACATCCCGATCGTGCTGCTGCCGCTGCTCAACGAGATCCGGGCCGCGCGTGGCGCTTCGGGGCTCAACGAAAGCATGCTGTTCCCGCCAGGTGCCCAAGACGACGCGGCCCCGAGCGAGGCCGAGATCGACCATGCGCGCAGCAGCCTCAGTGGCCGCAACCGCGAACTGCTCGATACCGTCGGCAACGCGGTCAAGGAAGAGTTGCTGCGGGTGAAGGATGCGCTGGACCTGCATCTGCGCACCGGCAGTGACGCGCACGAACTGGAATCGCAGGTCACCGAACTGGGCAATGTCGGCGACACGCTCGGCATGATGGGCCTGGGCGTGGCCCGCGACGTGGTGATGCAGCAACGCGACACGCTGCGTGACGTGGTCGCCGGCACGCGACCCGCCGACGAGGGCACGCTGCTCGACGTGGCTGGCGCGCTGCTGTATGTCGACGCGTCGCTGGACGACCAGGTCGCGCGCCTCGGCAGCGGTGGCGACGTAGCGCCCGATCCCAGTGCAGCCGAATCCCAGCGCACGGTCGAGGTGCTGGCGCAGGAAGCCATCATCAACTTCGCCGGTGCGCGCGAGCGTTTCGTCGCCTTCATCGAAACCAACTGGGACCATGCCGAACTGGCGGATGTCCCGCGCCTGCTGGACGAAGTGGCCGGCGCATTGCGCATGCTCGAACTCGGCCAGGCCGGCGACTACGTGGTCGGCGTGAAGCGCTACGTGAGTGGCGAACTGATCGGCAAGAAGCGCGTGCCCGGCGGCCAGCAGCTGGACACGCTGGCCGACGCGATGGCCAGCCTGGAGTACTACCTGGAAGCGCTGCGCGAGCGGCGCCCCAATCGCGAGGACATCCTCGAGATCACCCGCGGCAGCCTGGAAGCTCTGCGCTACTGGCCCCTGCCGGTCGAAACGGCCCCTGCGGAGGCACCCGTCGCCACCGTGCCCGTTGCCGATGCACCTTCGGTGCCGCAGCCCGAGGCCGAGGCGCCGGCACTCCCGTCGTTCGGTGAGCTGTCGCTCGAACCGGTGGACGCTGCGCTCGCACGGTCGTCTGATGCAGGTGCGAATCCGTTCGATCCCGTCGGCTTCGAGGAAACCGGCGCCGTCGATGGGCCGGCGACGATCGAGATGCCGGCCGCAGTGGTCGAGCAGCCCGCCAAGGCCGAAGAAACTACCGCCGTCGAGCTGACCGCCGATACCATCGACGATGCTGTCGAGGCCCCCGTGGCCGTGGTCGAAACCGACACGCTGCCCGACCTGCGCCACGAGATCGCCGCCGCAGCGGCGGCCATGCCGGCGGCCGTCGTGGGCGGTTTCGATGGCGACACCAGCGACATCGACGACGACATCCGCGAGGTGTTCCTCGAGGAGTTCGACGAAGAGATCGTCAACCTGCGGCAACTGCTGCCGGCCTGGCGCACCAATACCGAAGACCTCGAACGCCTGCGGCCGATCCGCCGCGTTTTCCACACGTTGAAGGGCAGTGGCCGCCTGGTCGGCGCCAAGACGCTCGGCGAGTTCAGCTGGCGGGTCGAGAACATGCTCAACCGCGTGCTCGACCGCACGCGCGCGCCGAGCCACGCGGTCGAAGTCCTGCTGGAGCAGGCGTGCGACACGCTGCCGGAGCTCAATGCCGCGCTGCGCGGCCAGGGCAGCGTGACGGCCGATCTTGCGGGCCTGCAGGACGTGGCCGATCGCCTGGCGGCCGGCGAAGACGCGTACTACAGCGCGGAACCGACGGTTCTGGACGAGGAGGCGGAATTCATCGAGCCGGTGTCGATCACCCCGGTCACGAACTTCTCCGACGACGCCCCCGCCGTGTTCGAGCCGGAGGCCGAGGGCACGCCCGCGTCGGTCGACGCGGTGCTGCGCGAAATCCTCGAGGCAGAAGTCGACAACCACCTCGATACCGTCGACCACTGGCTGCAGAAGGCCCAGGTGGACGCCACGCCGGTCAGCGAAGACCTGCTGCGCGCCATCCACACGATGAACGGCGCGCTGGCGATGGCCGACGTGCCGGAGATCACGCAGGTCACCGCGCCGGCCGAGCAGTACGTCAAGCGCCTGCTGGCCGCAGGCGAGACGCCCACGCCGGAAGGTGTCGCCGCGCTGGCCGACACGGCGCAGGCGATCCGCCGCAGTGTCGCCGCCCTGCAGGCGCCGTCGCCCCGCATTCCCGTGTTCGCTGCACTGGCAGGCCAGTTGCGCGCACTCGGCGACAGCCTGCCCGACCTGCGCCATGGCGCACAGCTGGTCGATGACGCCCAGCAAGGCACCTACGTCGGCCAGACGACGACCGCACCGGTGTCGCCGTCCGACATCGAACTGGCGGCGATGGATCTGTCGGCGTACCTCGACAGCGAAACGCTGCAGGGCGCCGGCGCGTCCGGCACCGCGAAGACCCAGGACGATGCAGCGGTCGAAGCCGAAGCGCTGTCTGTCACCGAACACGCCGTAGCCGATGCCAGCGCGCCGATCGAGCAGGGCGTCAAGACGTTCTACGACATCGACTACCGCATCCTGCCGCGCACGCGTGCTGCCGATGCGGAAAGCGCGTCGCCATCCGCAGATGCGCATCAGACAGATGCGCCGGTGGATATCGAACCGGAAGATCTGGTCGTTTCCGAAGGCGATGCCTTGCTTGAAGGCGCGGATGAGACGGTACAGACGACCGCAGACGATGCCGCGCCGGCGTCCGACGACGCGGCGTTCCGCGCCGAAGACGATGCGCTGACCGTCGATGCTGATATGCCGGCGTTCCTCGCCGAGGCCGATACCACGCAGGCAGCGGATGCAGGCGCCGATGTGGCCGCCGAGGAAGCTGTCCTGTCCGTCGTGGAAGCCGCCACCGAGGCGGAAGAGGTCGCGATAGCGGACGTTGATGCGGTCGAAGCGAGCGAGGAGCCGGCGGAGATCGTCGACACCCGCGACGCCATCATCGCATCGGCGGATGTCGCCGACGTCACCGACGATAGCGCGGGCTCCCTGGAAGCGACGCAGGTGGTGGCCGCTGACGAAGACATCGCCGCGGAAATCGCCGAAGAGGTTGCGGAAGAGCCTGCGGTCGTCGCCGAAACCGATGACGTGCCCGTCATCGAGGCTGTCGCCATCGACGAGGTCGACGCGCCGTCGACGGTCGATGATGCGGACGTAGAAGAGTCGCTCGCGCAGGTGGACACCGGCACCCTCGACGCCATCGAGGCGACCGGGGTGGCGGACCCCGTGCCGTTGGACGTCGAAGCCGTTGCCTCCGTCGAAGTCGAGGAGTCTGCCGTGACCAGTGCACCCGCCGACATGCCGGAGCCGGAAGAGGCCCTCGACCTGACCGGACTCGACCTGGACCTGGTCGAGATCTTCGTCGAGGAAGGCAACGACCTGCTCGACCACTCCGACGACCTGATCGCCAAGCTGCGCGAAACGCCGGAAGACCGCGCGCTGATCACCAGCCTGCAGCGCGATCTGCACACGCTGAAGGGCGGCGCGCGCATGGCCGGCATCCACGCCGTCGGCGACCTGGGTCACGCGATCGAGACGATGCTCGAGTCGATCGCGGGCCAGCGCACCGAGCTGGACCGCCGTGCGATCCAGTTGCTGGAACGCGGCTTCGATACGCTGCATGCCCAGCTTGCCCGGGTCACCGCGCGCCGCGCCGTCACGATCCCCGACGGCATGATCGCCGAGTTCAATGCGCGTGCCCGCGGCATCGAACTGCCGGATGCGCCCGTCGTATCCGATGCGCCCGCCGCACCCATCGAGCTCGCGCCGCTGTCGGCGCCGATCGATACCGAGGCAGCGGCTGCGCCCGTCGAGGAAGAGTTCTTCCCGGTGGGCCAGCAGGAGCAGGTCCGTGTCCGCGCCGACCTGCTCGACCGCCTGGTCAACAACGCCGGCGAAGTCGCGATCTACCGTGCGCGCCTGGAGCAGCAGCTGGGGGCGTTCCGCGGTGCGATGGCGGAACTGGACCGCACCAACATCCGTATGCACGACCAGTTGCGTCGCCTCGATCTGGAAACGGAGGCGCAGATCGTCGCCCGTTACCAGCGCGAGCACGACAAGCAGGATCCGACGTTCGATCCGCTGGAACTGGACCGTTTCTCCACGCTGCAGCAGCTCAGTCGTGCCCTGGCCGAGTCGGCCGCCGACATCAGCGGCCTGCAAGGGGTGCTCGACGATCTGGCGCGCCAGTACGACAGCCTGCTGCAACAGCAGTCGCGCGTGAGCTCGGAACTGCAGGACGGCCTGATGCGTGCGCGCATGCTGCCGTTCGAAGGCATCGTGCCGCGCCTGCGCCGCGTGCTGCGCCAGGCCGCCACCGAGACGCACAAGCAGGTCAGCCTGCAGTTCTCCGGCACGCACGGTGAAATGGACCGCAACGTGCTGGACCGCATGACCGCGCCGCTCGAGCACCTGCTGCGCAACTCCATCGCGCACGGCCTGGAAACACCGGAGGAACGCCGCAAGGCCCGCAAGCCGGAAGAAGGCACCGTGCATGTCGCGCTGCGCCGCGAAGGCTCGGAAATGGTGCTGGAGGTGTCCGACGACGGCGCCGGCCTGAACCGCGACGCGATCCGCAAGCGCGCCGAACAGCGTGGCCTGCTGCAGCCGGGCGCCGTATTGCCCGACAGTGCGCTGGACCGCCTGATCCTTGAGCCGGGCTTCAGCACGGCCGACAAGGTCAGCCAGCTGGCGGGCCGCGGCGTGGGCATGGACGTGGTGTACAACGAAGTGCGCCAGCTCGGCGGTTCGCTGGAAATCAGTTCGGTGCCGGGCCAGGGTGCGATCTTCACCCTGCGCCTGCCGCAGACGCTGGCTGTCAGCCAGGCCGTGTTCGTGCAGATCGGCGAAACGCAGTTCGCGGTGCCGGTGGCGGCGGTCAGCGGCATCGGTCGCATCAGCCATGCGCGCTTCAGTGCCGGCGCAGGCAGCTACCACTACGCCGGCGAGGACTATCCGCTCTACAACCTCGGTCATCTGGTGGGCCAGGGCCCGGCCAAGGCCGAAGGCCAGCCGCAGGTGCCGCTGCTGCTCGTCCGTTCGGGCGACCTGCGTGCGGCCGTGGCGGTGGACCAGGTGCTTGGCAACCGCGAGATCGTGGTCAAGCCGGTCGGTCCGCAGATCGCCTCCATCCCGGGCATCTACGGTGCCACGATCACCGGCGACGGCAGCGTCGTGGTGATCCTGGACGCCGCGCCGCTGGTGCGCCGTCACCTGGCGCAGCCGCAGGAGCCTGCGGCGCAGGCGCCGACGGTCGAACAGCGTCGCGTGCCGTTGGTGATGGTGGTCGACGACTCGTTGACCATGCGCAAGGTGACCAGCCGCGTGCTGGAACGTCACAACTTCGAGGTCACGGCGGCGCGCGACGGCGTCGAGGCGCTCGAGAAGCTGGAAGAACGCGTGCCCGACCTGATGCTGCTCGACATCGAGATGCCGCGCATGGACGGTTACGAGCTGGCCACCGCGATGAAGGCCGATGCGCGCTTCAAGGATGTGCCGATCGTGATGATCACCTCGCGCACCGGCGACAAGCACCGCCAGCGCGCCTTCGATATCGGCGTGCAACGCTACCTGGGCAAGCCTTACCAGGAGCTCGATCTGATGCGCAACGTGTACGACCTGCTGGGAATTGCCCGTGTCCGTGAGTGAAGCCAAACGCGTTGCCCTGCTGGCGCGCCCGGGCGAAGCGCGTGAGCGCCTGCGCGTGGCGCTGCACGAAGCCGGCGCCGAGATCGTGCTGGAAGACGACCCCAACGCACTCGATGCCGACGCGCTCGGCAACAGCGCGCCGCAGGTGGTGCTGGTGGCCCTGGAACCGGCCATCGAGGACAGCCTGGAACGCTTCGACAGCGTGCTGCACGATCCCGCCATCGCAGTGATCTTCGATGAGGCCGACCTGGCCGCAAAACGCCAGGGCTGGGAAGCCCAGCGCTGGGCACGCCATCTGGCCGCGAAACTGCATGGCCATCGCGACGTCCTGCCGCCCGGCCGTGAAGAAGACGTGGGCCTGCAGCTGGAACCCGGCTTGCCGGTGACGCCCGCGCAACTGCACGAAGGTGCGGAGATGTCGCTGCACCTGGAAGAAGCGGCCGACATGGCGCTGGACTTGCCGAGCGACGATTTCGCTTATACCGGCGGCCTGCAGGTGCGTGACGGCAACGAGCAGGTCGTCGACGTCGACGATTGGTTGCGTGCCGCCTCGCCTCAACATGAGTCCGAGCCGTTGCAGGCGGCGCCGCCACCCCTACCCGAGCCGCCTGTCGCCGGTCCACCCCCGCTGCCGGCACCCACGCCCAAATCCTCCTTCGATCTCTCGAAGCTGGAGCTCGAACCGCTGGATGGCAGCGGGGCTGGCGCGACGCGCGTGCAAGGCGCGGTGCTGGTGTTCGCGGGCATCGGCGGTCCCGATGCCGTACGCAAACTGTTGGCCGACCTGCCCACGGGCTTTCCCAAGCCGGTGATGGTGCACCTGCGCCTGGATGGCGGCCGCTACGACAACCTGGTCCGGCAGATGGAGCGCGTGTCGCACATGCCGGTCCTGCTGGCGGAGGCGGGCAAGGCCGCCGAGGCCGGACATGTCTACGTGCTGCCCGGTGACGTGGTTCCCTTCGTCGATGCGGGCGCGGTGAGCTTCCGTCCCGGCGACGCGATCCAGACCATGATTCCGCAATTGCCGCCGGAGGACAGCGCGGTCCTGCTGCTGAGCGGCAGCGACACCGGGCTGGTGGAGGCGGCGGCGGCACTGGGCAATGAAGGTGCGCTGGTCATGGGCCAGTCGCAGGAAGGGTGCTACGACCCCGCTGCGCCTAGGGCGCTGGCTGCTCGCGGCGCCGAACTGGGCACGCCTGTGCAACTTGCGCAACGCCTGACCGACCGCTGGTTCTGAGGAACACACGATGGCCCATTCCAATGACGAAATCCGCGGCGTCCTGATCCAGGCGGGCGAATACCGTTTGCTGCTGCCCAACGCCACCGTCGCGGAAGTGCTGACGCGCGCGCCGGTCGAGCCGGTCGCCGACATGCCCGACTGGTTGCCGGGACGGATCGACTGGCACGGCTGGGCAGTGCCGCTGGTCGCGTTCGGGCGCTTGACCGGCAACGCCAGCGAGCCGGTCGCGCTGAACAGCAAGATCGTCGTGCTGAAGGCGTTGAGCGGCGACAAGGATCGTCCCTATTTCGCGCTGCTGACGCCGTCCTTCCCGCGCCTGGTATCGGTGCCGCGAGATGGCCTGCTGGCCGACGCGACCGAGGAGGACCTCCCGGTCGGCGTGAAGGTCCGCGTGCTGCTCGGCGACGAAGCCGCCGTGCTGCCCGACCTGGAAGTCGTGGAAACGATGATCGGCGACGCGCTGGCCAACGCGGCCTGAGGCATTCGGTAGGGTGGGCCTCCGCCCACCTCCACATGCGGACGAACAACGCGCTTCGGTCTGCAATGCTTGCGGACCCGGTGCCGTGGGATGGCGGGCTTGAGCCCGCCCTACGGGTCTGAGGTACTTGCAGGGAACCCTGTAGGAGCGGCCCACGGCCGCGATGCTCTTCCTGCGGAATAGAGGAAAAGCATCGCGGCCGTGGGCCGCTCCTACAGTTTTCTCTCCGGCACGGGGCTCTCTTACAGGTCGCCGAAGCGCGATTGCAGCGCGGCGGGTGCGGCCAGCGACGGCACGCGCGCACGGCCGCTCTGTTCGCAGGCCGAGGCGATGACGCTGCGCCAGTGCGCCATGCGCCTCTCCGTACGCTCGGCATCCAGCTTCACTTCCGTGCGCTCGGCGATCACCGGGAAGATCGAGGCCACGCCCAATTCGGTCGCCTTCTGCAGGATCAGGTCCATCTTCTCGCCGCGCGCAATGCCCTGCAGCAAGGTGACGCGCAGCGGCGACTCGTTGTCGATGACGCGCGTCCCGGTGATGTCGACCAGCACGCCGCGCTTGCTGATGGCGGTGATGCGGGCGTCGTAGTCGCGGCCGTCGCCGTTGAACAGTACGCAGCCGTCGCCTTCGCGCAGCCGGAGCACGCGGGCGAGATGGTTGGCGGCGGTATCCGGCAGGGCGATCGATGCGCCGACCGCCAGGCCGGCGTCGACATGGCAGCGGGTCAGGCGCATGACGTGGCCTCGTCGATGGCGTGGCGGGTGACGTCGGCGAGGAGTTGCAGGGCCTCCTCGTCCACGCAGTAGGGTGGCATCCAGTACAGCACGTCGCCCAGCGGGCGCAGCACGACCCCGCGGGCCAGCGCCGCGCGATACGCCTTCAGGCCGATCCGGGACGCGGACGGGAAGGGTGTGGCCTTGTCGCCGTCCTGCGTGAGCTCGAACGCCAGCATCATCCCGGCCTGCCGTACGTCGGCGACGTGGCGATGCGAGGCCAGCGGCTCGGCAAGGGCCGCCATCGCACGCGCGGTTGCACGGTTGCGTGCCAGCACGTCGTCAGCGCGGAAGATGTCGAGCGAGGCCAATGCAGCTGCACAGGCCAGCGGATTGCCGGTGTAGCTGTGCGAATGCAGGAATGCCCGCTCGCGGGAATCGTCCAGGAAACCGTCGTAGAGCATCTGGGTGGCCAGCACCGCCGCCAGGGGCAGGAAGCCACCCGTAAGCCCCTTCGACAGGCACAGCAGGTCGGGCATCACACCACTCTGTTCGCTGGCGAACAGCGTGCCGGTACGGCCGAATCCGACCGCGATCTCATCGGCGATCAGGAACGCGCCGCTGGCATCACACAGTTCGCGCACGCGCGCCAGGTAATCCGGATGGTGGATGCGCATGCCGCCCGCGCACTGCACGCGCGGCTCGACGATCACCGCACAGACCGCGCCCGCATGTTCCTCCAGCAGCGCAGCGAGCGCGTCTGCGGCACGCGCCGCACATTCGGCCGAAGACTCGCCGGGTTGCGCCAGATAGGCGTCGGGCGAGGGCGCAAACAGGGCCTCGGTGAGCAGCGGTGCATACACGCGCCGGTACAGCGGAATGTCGCCGACCGCGAGCGCGCCGAGCGTTTCCCCGTGGTATCCGTTCTCGAGCGCGATGAACTTCGTCCGCTTGTGGTCGCCGCGGTTGTGGAACCAGTGGAACGCCATCTTCAGCGCCACTTCCACGCCGGATGAGCCGTTGTCGGCATAGAACACCTTGGCCAGCGGCGCCCGGCCGGCCTGCCGCGGCGCCACGGCCAGCAGCCGTTCGGCCAGTTCCACCGCCGGCGCGTGGGTGAAGCCGGCCAGCATCACCTGTTCCAGCGTGCGCGCCTGGGCCGCGATGGCGGCGCCGATCCGCGGCTCGGCATGGCCGAACAGATTGGTCCACCAGCTGCTCACGGCGTCCAGATAGCGCGAGCCGTCGTGGCCGATGAGCCACGCGCCTTCGCCCCGGGCGATCGGAACCAGCGGCAAGGTGTGCGGGTGTTCACGCATCTGCGTGCAGGGATGCCACAGCACGGACAGATCGCGGGCACGCCAGTGGTCCGCCTCTGCTAGCATTCCCGCTTGATGATCCTGTTGTCGCATTCCCCCATGATATCGGGCACCACCCCCTGCCGTCGCCGCGTCCCGCGTGGCACGGGCGGAACGCGCGCCGTCGCATGAGCCGCCTTCCCACCATCCATGGGATCACCCAGCGCGCCGATGGGCCGGACCGCCATGTCGAGGAACTGGACCTGGAGTTCAGCAACGGCGAGCGCCGTCGCTACCATCGCCTGCGCTCGCAGGGTCATGGCGCCGTGGTCGTGGTGCCGATGCAGGACGACGAAACGGTGCTGCTGGTGCGTGAGTACGCCGCCGGCATGCATCGCTACGAACTGGGCCTGGTGAAGGGCCGGATCGACGCCGGTGAGACGCCTGAACAGGCGGCCGACCGCGAGCTGAAGGAAGAGGCCGGTTTCGGTGCGCGTCGCCTCGACGTGCTGCGCGCCCTGACGTTGGCGCCCACCTACATGAGCCACCAGTCCTGGCTGGTGGTGGCAAGAGACCTGTACCCCGAGCGCCTGCCGGGGGATGAACCCGAGGAGTTGGAAGTAGTGCCCTGGAAGTTGCAAGACCTCGACCAGCTGATGCTGCGCGAGGATTTTTCGGAAGGTCGTTCGCTGGCGGCTCTGTTCATCGCCCGCGAATGGTTGAACCTGCGGACATGACGAAGATGACCGCCGACCTGCACGAAGCCGTCATCGTCATCGCCCGCGAAGCGGGCCAGGCCATCCTGGCCGTGTACGAAAATGCCTTCGATGTGCAGCGCAAGAACGACGACAGCCCGCTGACCGCCGCCGACATGGCCGCCCACCAGGTGATCACCGACGGCCTGCGCCGCCTGACGCCTCAATGGCCGGTGTTGTCGGAGGAAGCCGCCGACATTCCGTGGGCCGAGCGCAGCCAGTGGCCGACCTACTGGCTGGTGGACCCGCTGGATGGCACGCGCGAATTCATCAAGCGCAATGGCGAATTCACCGTCAACATCGCGCTGATCGAACAGAACGAGCCCATCTTCGGCGTGGTCCATGCGCCCGTGGGCGGAGAGACCTGGCATGCGCAACAAGGGCGCAATGCGTACCGCCGCGTCGGCGACGTGGATGCGCAGATCCGCACGCGGGCGCCGGCCACGGGCACGCTGAAGGTGGCGGCCAGCCGGTCCCATCGCGATGCACGCACGCAGGCCTTTCTCGATGGGATGGGCACGATCGAAGACGTCGCGCTCGGCTCGTCGCTGAAGTTCTGCCGCATCGCCGAGGGTGCCCTGGATGTCTACCCGCGTTTTGGTCCGACCAGCGAGTGGGATACCGCCGCCGCGCAATGCGTGCTGGAAGCCGCTGGCGGTGCGCTGCTGGCGCCCGACGGCCGCGCGTTCCGCTACAACCGTCGCGAGACGCTGCTCAATGGCGATTTCGTCGCG
This sequence comes from uncultured Pseudoxanthomonas sp., assembly GCA_946886405.1. The sequence goes on along the minus strand of CAMPIO010000028.1, from coordinate 2,068 downwards.
CTGGGCGACATGACGTTGCCATGGCGCACCTGGTTGGCGCACGCGCAGGACGAGACGAATGGACATGCCCGTATCGCCTGACGGCGATATCGCGCGGCTGCTGGCCATCATGGCCCGGCTGCGCGACCCCGAAGGAGGTTGCCCATGGGATCTCGAGCAGGATTTCTCCACCATCGCGCCGTACACGGTGGAAGAGGCGTACGAGGTCGCCGATGCGATCGACCGCCACGACCTGCCGGCGTTGAAGGACGAGTTGGGCGACCTGCTGCTGCAGGTCGTCTTCCACGCACAGATGGCGAAGGAGGAGGGTGTGTTCGCGTTCGGCGATGTGGTGGACGCGATCTGCGACAAGATGGTGCGCCGCCACCCGCATGTCTTCGCTGATGCCTCGTTCGAGGATGCGGAAGCGCAGACCGCCAACTGGGAAGCCATCAAGGCCGCCGAGCGCAAGGCTGCAGGCGACGAAGATGCCTCCGCGCTGGCCGGCGTGTCGCGCGGCCTGCCGGAATGGCAGCGTGCGGTGAAGCTGCAGTCGCGTGCCGCGCGCGTGGGATTCGACTGGCCGGATACCGCACCGGTGATCGACAAGCTGCACGAGGAGATCGACGAGGTGCGTGTCGAGCTCGCTACTGCGCCCTCGCCAGAACGCGATGCGCGGCTGGAGGACGAGATCGGCGATCTGCTGTTCGTTGCCGCCAACCTCGCGCGTCACGCGAAAGTGGACGTGGGTGGTGCATTGCGCCGGGCCAACCTGAAGTTCGAGCGGCGTTTCCGCGCGATGGAAGCGATCGCGGCAGCCGATGGCACGACGATGTCGGCGCTGTCGCTGGAGCAGCAGGAAGCGTTGTGGGCGAGGGTGAAGCAAGGGGAGCGTGGCGAAGCGTGAAGGCGTCTAGGTTGCGGTCCTGATGCCGCGTCCGCCATCCGACAGCCTCATTCCCGCGCCTTCCGCACATCGCCGCTGACCCTCCCGGGATGCCCCAGTAGTCGCCGGACTGGCGGCGGGCCAGGGCCCGTCCTACGCTGTCGGCATGAAGACCCTGCTGTTGTTCCTCGTGACCGCGTTGGCCGAGATCGTCGGCTGCTACCTCCCCTATCTGTGGCTGCGCAAGGAAGGTAGCGCGTGGCTGCTGGTGCCTGCGGCGACCTGTCTCGCCTTGTTCGCCTGGCTGCTGACGCTGCACCCCACGGCTTCAGGCCGCGTCTATGCGGCATATGGTGGCGTCTATGTCACGGTCGCGATCTTCTGGCTGTGGACCGTCGATGCGGTGAAGCCGACGCGCTGGGATCTCCTGGGCGCCGGCTTGTGCCTGGCCGGCATGGCGGTGATCATGTTCGCGCCACGCGCCGCCTGACCCTGTGGGAGGGGACATGAGCCGCTTCGCCAGCTTCCGCGAGTTCTATCCGTTCTACCTGGCCGAACATAGCCATCGCACGTCGCGCCGCCTGCACTTCATCGGCAGCTGCGGCGTGCTGGCCCTGCTGGCGCTGGCCATCGTCGACCGCAACGCATGGTGGCTGCTCGCCGCGTTGTTCTGCGGCTATGGCTTCGCCTGGATCGGCCACTTCTTCTTCGAGAAGAACCGGCCTGCCACCTTCAAGCACCCGTTCTATTCCTTCGCCGGTGACTGGGTGATGTTCAAGGACATCCTGACGGGGAAGATCCGGTTCTAGGTAGCGTGCGCCATGCGCACGACCCGCGGGATCATGGCGACCCCTCCGTGCGCACGGCGCACGCTACGGCTCGTAGAACATCAGGAACGCCGCGCCCACGATCAGCGCGAAGGCGGCGTAGTGGTTCCACTTCAGCGGCTGGCCCAGGTACCAGGTGCTGAAGCCGGCGAAGACGAGCAGGGTCAGTACCTCCTGGATGGTCTTCAGCTGCACGACCGAATACACGGCGCTGCCCATGCGGTTGGCGGGCACCATCAGGGTGTACTCGAAGAACGCGATGCCCCAGCTGACCAGGATCGCCACGAACAGCGGCGAGGATTTGTACTTCAGGTGTCCGTACCAGGCGAAGGTCATGAAGACGTTGGAGGCGAGCAGCAGGAGCAGGGGGAGTACG
>CAMPIO010000027.1 GCA_946886405.1 uncultured Pseudoxanthomonas sp. | reverse complement strand
TGGCGGGTCCTTGGTGAGGGGGCGGGAGGGCGCGGCCTCCCCGGCCGCGTCGCCACCATAGCGCGCTACCCCGACAAATGTGAGACGCACTCGCCGACCGTCCGTCAGCCGTCGGCCTGCCGTTGCTGCCTGACGGCCATGACCCGCGCCGCCTGCAAGGCCTCGCCGATCTGCACGCCGGTCATGCCCTCGCGTACCACATCGCGCGCGCCGACCCGCAGGGCGGCCTGGTGCAGGCGCACCAATGCCCGCCCTTGCGGATAGTCGGCTTCCTGCTGCCCCCCGCGGCCGCGCTTGTCCGCTTCGCACACCGTCGCCAGCCACGGGATGCGCTCCGGTCGACGGAACGCATCGCAGCGGGTGAGCAACTCGACCACGGTGGCATCGCGCAGTTCGGCGATGCGATGCACGTTGAGGTGTTCGCGGCAGGCCATCACGGCCAGTTCGCGGTGGTCGATCGGGACCTTCAGGCGTTCGCACAGCGCGATCACCGGCTTCACTCCCGCATGTTCGTGGCCGATGTGCTTGGGCAGTACATCGGTCGGCGTCAGCGCCTTGCCCAGGTCGTGGACCAGGGCGGCGAAGCCGATGCGCGGGTCGCCGGGCGCGAGTCGCGCCGCCATGTCGCTGACCATTTCCTGGTGCAGGCCGGTGTCCACTTCCGGGTGGTACTCCGCGCGTTGCGGCACGCCGTAGAGCGCATCCACCTCCGGCAGCACGACCGCGAGGGCACCGCACGCGCGCAACGTGGCGAGAAACGCCGACGGTGTCGTCGATGCAAGTGCGCGACGCAGTTCCTGCCACACGCGCTCCGGCACCAGCGCGTCCAGTTCGCCGCTGGCCACCATCCCGCGCATCAGCGCCATCGTCTCCGGCGCGATCGTGAACCCCAGCGAGGCGAAGCGGGCCATGAAGCGGGCCGCCCGCAGCACGCGCAGCGGATCTTCGGCAAAGGCCGGGCCGACATGCCGCAGCACACGCGCCTCGATATCGCGCGCGCCGCCGTAGGGATCGACGACCGTGCGGTCCTCATCCTGGGCGATGGCATTGACGGTGAAGTCGCGCCGCAGCAGGTCTTCTTCCAGCGTCACCGAGGGATCGGCATCGACGACGAACCCGCGATAGCCTCGGCCACTCTTGCGCTCCGTCCGTGCGAGCGCATGCTCTTCGCCCGTGTCCGGATGCAGGAACACCGGAAAATCGCGTCCCACCGCCTTGAAGCCCTGGGCTTCCATCTGCGCCTGCGTGGCGCCGACCACCACCCAGTCGCGGTCGCCTGGCGCCAGGCCAAGCAACCGGTCGCGCACCGCGCCGCCGACGAGATAGGTCTTCACGCCGGCATGATGCCGGATTGGAAGCGCGATGCGGGGTTCCTGTAGGAACGACGTGAGTCGCGACCGCGGAAACAGACCCGGTGGGGTCGCGCACCACGACGTCGCGTCATCCGCGGATCCCGTGCGCACGATCACCGGACCATGGCCTGCATCCGTCGCGGTCGCGACTCACCTCGCGCCTACAACAAGCCCTGCGCCTCAACTCTTCGGCATCTGCGCCGTGGGGCAGGTGAAGGCCTTGCGCTTGGCCTGCACACGACCCATCAGGCGGTCGCTGACCGGCAACGCCGTGCCAGTGAGGCGCCAGTCGTAGATCACGCTGAAGGCCAGCACGCGTGCCACGTACTCGCGGGTTTCCTTGTAGCTGATCGTCTCGATCCAGATGTCCGGGTCGAAGCCCGGCCGCTGCGACTGCCAGCGTGCGGTCGGCGCCGGTCCCGCGTTGTAGGCGGCGATGGCGACGTAGGGCACGGCGTACTTGTCTTCCATCTCGCGCAGGTAGGCGGTGCCGATGGCGATATTGGTGTCGGCGTCGTACAGGCTGGCCGCACCGGCATAGGGAATCCCCAGCCGCTGCGCAACGCCGGCACCGGTGGACGGCAGCACCTGCATCAGACCCATGGCATTGGCGCCGGAGCGCGCCTTCGGATTGAAGATGCTCTCGGCGCGGATCTCGGCGGCGACCCAGGCAGGATCGATGCCGTGCTTCGCCGCTTCGCGCGTAATGGTGTCGTCGTGGTGCAGCGGGAAGCGCAACCGGTAGAGGCGCTGCTCGTCGGGCTGCTTGCCCAGCGAGAACACGGCGCGATCGAACCATCCGTTGTCCTGCGCCACCTGCACCGCGATACGCCGCTGCGTATCGTCGAAGCGGGACAGCGCTTCGTTCCATTCGGCGGTCGCCCAGCCGGGACGTTCCAGTTGCCACAGTTCCATGGCGCGCACGATGGCGGGGTCGCGGGCAACGGTCTGGGTAGCGGCAGCGGGATCATTCGGAATCCAGGCGCACAGTGCGTACGGTTGTTCCAGGCGGTCGGCCGCGAGGAAGCCATGGAAGGTCGGACTGCCTGCGGTTTCGCGGAACAGGCGCTGTGCAGCGGCGCGGTCGCCGGTCTTCTCGCTCATGCGCGCTTCGAAATAGCGCCAGCGCGAGTCGTTGCGCTGCGCGGGCGGCATCTTCTTCAGCGCGGCGAGCGCGGCCGGCCAGTCGCCGCGCGACAGCGCCTCGCGCACGCGCCATTCGTGCAGGCGTTCGTCGTAGGACGATTCCGGCACGTTGGCGAGCCGGCGCGCGGAATCCGGTCCGTACGAGGCGACCGTCCACAGCGCGATCTGGTACAGCACCTGGCCGCGCTCGCTGTCACCCATGCCCAGCGCGTCCGCGTACTGCGGCAGCAAGCGCTCGGCGGTGTCGGGATCGTTCTGCGCGAGTTTCGCCAGGCCATAAGCCGCCATGCGACGGCTGCGGTCGGTCCTGGGCCAGTTCATCGCGCGGGGATGGACGGCATCGATGAAGGCGGCATAGTCGTTGGCGAGTGCGGCCTCGTTGCTGGGCAGACCGCGTGCCGCGCTGCGCATCACACCGGTCTGGCGCTCGGACGCGGCGGCTTCGATGCGCTCCCAGCGCAGTGCCGGTGCCAGCGCACCCTGGCTGGCGAGCATGTTGAACACGGGGTCGCAGCCATCGGGCAGCGACTTGGCGCCTTTGCGCCAGATCGCCTGCGCCTGCTCGGTCCACGCGGCGTCGATACGGCCGGTCGCCTGGCGCGCCTGCAGGTGCGCGCACTGCAGGGCGACACTGTCGGTCGGTTTCCATGCGGCGAGGAACGTGGGCCAGTCCTGGCGACGCGCCAGGGCCGGCAGCCACAGGCTGCGGAGCTGGGACGCGACCGCCTGGCCTTCGTAGCGAGCGAGGAAGGTTTGCGCCTGCGAGGTCGATATCGCATCGGGGTCGCGGCGCAGTGCCGCGAACTCGAGCCATCCGTAGAGGGGGTGACGGGAGAGCGACGACGCGGCGCCCGCATCGAAGCGGCCGGCCTCGGCCGCAGTGAGCGCATCGCGCATGGAGGAGCGTTGCGCTTCGAGCGACTGCGCGCGTGATGCAGGTGCGGCACACAGGCCGGCGAGGGCAACGAGTACGATGAAAGGCGTGGATCGGATCATGCCGGGACTATACCCAAGCCGGCTGAACCTCTCTGTAGACAGCCCATGACAACGAGGTGGTGATTGGAAGGCGTCTGGATATTTCCGTTGCTCGGCGTGCTGGCCGGCATCCTTGCGGGCCTGCTCGGTATCGGGGGTGGCCTGGTGCTGGTCGCCGCGCTGGCGTGGATCCTGCCGATGCACGGCATTCCGGAAGAGGCCGCCATGCACGCCGCCTTGGCGAGTTCACTGGCGAGCATCGTGTTGACCGCGTCGTCGTCGGCTTACTCGCATCATCGTCGCGGCAGCGTGCTGTGGCCGACGGTGGCCTGGATGGTGCCCGGCCTGCTGCTGGGTGGCTGGGTCGGCAGTGGCCTGGCGGTCCATCTGGATGACGACGTGCTGCGCTGGATCGTGGCGGGCTATTGCTTCATCGCCGGCGCGCAGATGATGTTCGGTGGCAACGCGCACCCGGAAGGACGCAATGTGCCAGCGCCGCGCGGCGTGCCGATGAGTGCGGCCGGGTCGGTGATCGGCGCGGTGTCCGCGGTCGTCGGCATCGGCGGGGGCAGCATGACGGTGCCGTTGCTGGTGTCGCGTGGCGTTCAACCGGTGCGTGCCGTGGGCACCTCCAGTGCGTGTGGCGTCGCCATCGGCATCGCCAGCGCAGTGGGCTATGCGATGCATGCGCCCGAAGGCGCATTGCCCGCGCATGCGGTGGGCTACATCTATCTGCCTGCCGCCATCGGTGTCGCCCTCGCGTCCGTGCTCGCCGCGCCGTACGGCACGCGTCTGGCGCACCGGATCGGGGGCAGGGCATTGAAGCGCGTGTTCGCCCTCTTCATGGTGGTGATGGGCTTGGCCATCATTGCGAGTGGGTGAGGCGGCGGATGCCTGCGCATGGCTTCTCGCCACACCCGTGACCAGCACGGCATGCACCATGTGAAGAAGAAGCCGGCGCAAAGCCGGCTTTTTCGTGTCGTGGACAGGCCGGGCATCGGCATGCCCGATCAGGTGGCTCGGCAGCGGCCGCGACGATGTCTCGCGGCTTTCGGGCGCCTCCTGCGGCTTGAAAAATAAGACTCATTCGCATTTAATGGGCGTCTTGAACGCCAAGGCCCGGGCGGCACGACCGTCGCCACGGGGCTCAGGGCAGCCACGACGGTGAGGTTTTCGCCGCTCCGCTGCCTCCAGGCGTCGCCTTCCCACCTCCCCCAGGTCCTTCCATGCGTCGTTCGATTACGTCCCATCCCTTGGTCCTCCGTGCAGGGCCTTCCGGCTCCGCGCCGCGAAGCGCCCGCCTGCCGGCTGCGCTCGCGTTTGCGCTGTTGAGTGCGTCCGGCGCCGTCATGGCCTCGCCACAGGCGGAAACGCCGTCCGCCGCCGGCGCCAGCAGCGCCACCGATCTGGACGTCGTGAAGGTGGTCGGCCAGCGCGCCAATCGCGTCAGCAACGGTGCGACCAACCTGGACCTGGCCATCAAGGACACGCCGCAGTCGATCAGCGTCGTCAGCGGCGAGCAGATGACGCAGTTCGGTGCCGACAGTCTCAATGACGCGCTGCGCCTGGCCACCGGCATCCAGGTGGAAGAATGGGAAACCAACCGCACCAACTACCTGGCGCGTGGTTTCGAGATCAAGAGCACGCAGATCGACGGCGTCGGCATGCCCAACGACTGGGGTATCGCCACCGGTGCGATGGACGCTTTCGGCTACGAGAAGCTGGAGGTGATCCGCGGCGCGAATGGCCTGTTGACCGGCGTCGGCAACTCGGCCGGCACCATCAACTATGTGCGCAAGCGACCCACCAACGACGCGCAAGGCAAGGTCGGCATGAAGTTCGGCTCGTGGGGCGAGCGTCGCGTCGAGTTCGATTACTCCACGCCCTTCACCGAGAACGGCACATGGGCCGGTCGCGTGGTGGTGGCGCGCGAAGAAGGCGATTCGTACCTGCGCGATTTCGAAACCGAGCGCACGTTCGGCTATGCGGTGATCGACGGACAGGTCGGCGAGAACGGCACACTGGCATTTGGTTACTCGTGGCAGCAGGCCGATACCACCGGCAACATGTGGGGCGCCCTGCCGTTCGTGAATGCCGATGGCACACAGCCGTCGTGGGACGTGGGCGCGTCGACCACGGTGGACTGGGCCTACTGGGATACCAATACGCAGACGGCGTTCGTCGAGTACGCGCATCAGCTGGGCGACAACTGGCAGCTGAAGGCGACCTACAACCACCGCAAGGGCGAGAACGACGACCAGCTGTTCTTCGCCTATTCGATGACCGGGCTCGATCCGGTTACGCGCCTCGGGCTTGTCGGCTGGGGCTACAAGGGCCAGGACGAGCTGACCTCGGATCTGGTCGACGTGAGCGTCAATGGCCGTTTCGAGATGTTCGGTCGTGAACACGAAGCGATGTTCGGCATAAGCCATTCGGAGAGCGAGCAGGGCTACTGGTACAACCCGGCGCCCTTCGATTCGCCGGCCTTCGGTCCGCTGCCCGCGTTCCCGTACGACGGCAGCGCCGTGCCGGAACCCGTCTGGGGCGCGCAGGTCGCCTCGAGCGAGTTCAATCAGCGGCTGAAGCGCGCGTTCGGCGCGACCCGTATCGCGCTGACCGAAGATTTCAAGGCGATCGTCGGCGTCAACTTCGCCGAGTACCACCGCGAGGGCAACAATGATGGCGTGCCCTTCGCCGAGACCGAAAGCAACACCAGTCCTTACGCGGGCCTGACCTACGATTTCAACGACGACATCCTGGGCTACGTCAGCTACTCGGATATCTACCAGCCGCAGGACCAGCGGGACTTCGATGGCGTCTATCTGGCGCCGTCGAAGGGCGTGAACTACGAAGTCGGTGTCAAGGCGGAGTGGCTGGACAAGCGCCTGCTGACCACCCTGGCGTACTTCACCGCCCAGCAGGATGGCCTGGCGACGTTCGCCGGCTACAGCACCGAGACCCTGATGAACTACTACGTGCCGAAGGACGTGGAGTCGAAGGGCTGGGAGTTCGAAGCCACCGGCAGGCTCAACGACCACACGGATCTCGTGTTCGGCTACACGCATCTGAAGATGGACGGCGAGGAAGGCACGTTGACCTACAACTGGGTGCCGCGCCGTACCGCCAACCTGATGCTCAGCACGCGCCTGCCGGCGTACAAGGCGGTGTCGTTCGGTATCGGCGGTCGTTGGCAGAGTGCCATCTCCAATGTCGAGAGCTACAGCGGGCAGACCGTGCGCCAGGGAAGCTACGCCGTGCTCAATGCCTTCGCCGCATGGGACTTCCTGGAGAACGCCACCGTGCGCGCCAACGTCGGCAATCTTGCCGACGAGAAGTACATCAACACCCTGTACCAGATCGGCTACTACGGCGCGCCGCGCCACTGGTCGCTGAGCCTGGAATACCGGTTCTGATGGTGCGCCACTCTCTTGCTTCCAGGTAGCCGCCGCCACCATGTCCACGATCACGCGTCCGCTCTCTTCCCTTTCGTCCCGCCTGCAGGTGGCGGGTCGCATCGCTGCTGCCGTCTTCGGTGGCTACGGTTTCGCCTGGGGCATCGTCGCCGCAGGCGCCAGCCTGATGTTTGCCGCCGGCATGGATTTCCACGACGCCGAGTTCCTTGCCAGCCTGCTGGGCGTGCTGGCGTTCCTCGTGGTGTTCCTGTGGACGTTCGCGGCGCGCCGGCTATGGGTGGTGTGGACGGTGCTCGTGGGCGGTGGCGCGTTGCTGGCGGCCGCAGGTTCGTTCGTGCAATCGCTGCTGGTCTGAGGCGGAGGACGTCACCGTGATGCAGAGCTTCCGCCAGGCGATGGCCTGGCTTCACACCTGGTTCGGGCTGGTCCTCGGCTTCGTGCTGATGGCCGCGTTCTTCTTCGGTGCGCTGTCGGTGTTCGACCGCGAGATCGACCGTTGGGCGATCCCGTCCACGCGGTTCGAACCGCAGCCGATGCCGTCGTACGAGACGATCCTGCGCCCCGCGTTCGAGCGCATGCAACCGCTGCCGGCCACGGTCGACGCGATGCGCCCACGCGTCGAGGGGCCCATGCCCGAACGGTTCGACACCGTGGTCAGCTGGAGCGCGTACACCACGCACCGCGATCCCGTGCTGCAGTTGTTCGCCGGTTACGAAGTGCCGAATGCGAAGGATCCGGAAGAAGCCATCTGGGCCGATGCCACCATCGATCCGCGCAACGGCACGCCGCTGCCCAACGATCGCCTGAAGGTGGGCAGCGGGTTCTTCTATCCGATGCACTACGGCCTGACGTTGGACTGGAAGAACCTGGGCATCTGGATCGTCGGGTTCTCAGCGCTGATGATGCTGGTGGCGCTGGTCACCGGCGTGGTGATGCACCGCAAGATTTTCCGCGAGTTGTTCACCTTCCGGCCCGGCAAGGGCGGACTGCGCAGCGTGCTGGACCTGCACAACCTGACCGGCGTGGTGGCGTTGCCGTTCCACTTCTTCTTCGCGTTCACCGGCCTGCTGATCTTCGCCGCTACGTACTATTTCCCGGTCGGACACACGCAGCTGCACGACCTGCACGACCTGCATGCGGAAGTGGAAGCGCGCGAGACCGGCCTGCCGCACCAGCGTGCAGGCGTGCCCGCCGGACTCGCCAATGTCGATGCGATGGTGGCCGAGGCGCAGCGGCGGTGGCAGGCGCAGGACAAGGCCGGCGACGTCGGCTTCCTGGTGCTGCAGCATGTCGGCGACGCGAACGGCTATGTCAGCGTGTATCGCGCCGGCACCGACCGCATCGCGCTGGTCGGCGACGGCATCCACTTCAAGGCATCGACCGGCGCATTCATCCACGAAGATCCGGCACCCAGCGCCGCAGGTCGCATCGCCGAGTTCCTCACCGGCCTGCACCTGCAGCACTTCCGCCATTGGCTGCTGCGCTGGATGTACGTGCTGGGCGGGTTGCTCGGCGCGGTATGTATCGCCACCGGCTTCCTGTTCTTCGTCGAGAAAAGCAAGCGGCAGCACGCGCGGCAAGGACAACAGGGCGCGCGCGTGGTCGATGCACTGGCGGTGACCACCGTGACCGGCATGGTACTGGCGGCGCTGGGCATTCTGGTCGCCAACCGGCTGTTGCCCGAAGACCTGCCTGCGCGGGGCGACTGGGAGCGTTACGCGTTCTGGGGCACCTGGTTGCTGGCGATGCTGCACGCGGCATGGCGCAGTGCGCCGGTGGCGCGAGGCCTCGGCAACCCGGCGTGGCGCGAGCAATGCGGGATGATCGCGCTACTCGCGCTGGCGGCCGTGCTGTCGAACTGGGTCACCACGGGCGACCACCTGGCGCGCACGATCGCCGCGGGCTACTGGCCGGTCGCAGGCGTGGACCTCGCGTTGTTGACGGGTGGCGCGGTCGCCGCGTTCACGGCGCGCATGCTCAAGCGTCGGGCGGTGTCGGCCCCCGCCCCGCAGGTCGCGGCTGCGGAGACGACGCATGCATGAGTCCGCGACCTCCGCCGTGCTGTTGCTGGCGGCGCTGGTGACCAGCGTGGCCGGCATGGGATGGCTGGCGTTGTCGATGCCGGTGCATGCACAGCAGGTGTGGAATGCCACGCTTGCCACGCCGACGAAGCGTGCACTGAAGATCGCCGGCATCGTGGCACTCGCGGTGGCATTGGGGCTGTGTCTGGCGGTTGACCACGCCACCATGGCCAGCCTGGTCTGGGTGATGGGGTTGACCGCAGCGGCAGCCAGCGTGGCGATGACACTCGCCTGGCAGCCGCATTGGTTGCGTGTGCTGGCACCGTGGGTGCGCACTCCCACGGCGTAACGCTCGGGCCCAGAGCCGCTCCGCACGCTCCCCGCCCTGGCGGGGCATGGCCTGCGCGCGCACCATGATTTCCCCCGCCGCAGGAGTACGATGCGGAAAGGCGGGGGGATGCTGATCGAATGGACGCACCGGTCGACGACAAACGTACCGTGGGGTGGCCGGCGAGGATGGATCGCCGCCGGCGCCGCCGTGCCTTCCACTTGCTGCTCGCGACCGGCTCCATCATGGCGCTGGTGGGGCTCGGATGGGGACTGTTCTTCGCGTGGCGGGGCGAATGGGCCGTGGCGGCGATGGAGCTGGCGATGGCATCGCTCGGCGTGAGCGTGATCGTCATGGCGCGCCTGCGGCGCCCGCGCGCGGCATCGTGGGTGGCGTTCGTCGGCCTGACGGGCGTGCTGTGCTTTTTCTCTGCGTTCCTGGACGTGCCGACCGCGCAGGTCCCGCGGACGAGCCATGTCTTCCTGCTCGTCCTCGCGATCTGCGCCCACCATGTGTTCCGTGACGAGAAGCCGTGGTTGCGCTATGGGCTGGTCGTCCTGTTGCTGGCGCTGTTCGTGGTGTTCGCTGTCACCCCCGTGATGACACCGTCACCGCTCGCGATCAACGAAGACGTGAGGCGTGTCGGCATCTGGATCAATCTGGCCACGGCGGTCGCCAGCCTGTTGGTGGTGCTGCGCCTGGCCGATTCGGATATCGCCGAGCATCGCGCGCTCCATCGCGCACTGCGCGATGCCTTGTCGCAGCGCCGCTTCGTGCTGTTCTACCAGCCGCAGGTCGATGCGGCGGGACGCGTCGTCGGTGCCGAGGCGTTGTTGCGCTGGCAGGACGCCAGGCGGGGCCTGATCCGTCCGGCCGATTTCATGCAGGCCGCCGAAGACACCGGCTTCATCCTGCCGCTCGGGCAGTGGGTGCTGCAGGAAGCCTGCCGGCAGTTGGCGGTCTGGCAGGCGACGCCTGCGCTGCACCACCTGCGCCTGTCGGTGAACATCAGTGCGCTGCAGTTGCGGCAACCGGATTTCGTGCAGCAGGTGGATGACGTGATGACGCGCAGCGGCATCCAGGCGGAATCGTTGACGCTGGAGTTGACCGAGAGCGTGCTGGTGCACGACATGGACGATGCGGTGGGCAAGATGCGCGCACTGCATGCGATGGGCGTGCGACTGTCGCTCGACGACTTCGGCGCGGGGTATTCCTCGCTGTCGTACCTGCGGGAGCTGCCGTTCGCCGAGATGAAGATCGACCGTGCCTTCACCCGCGGCATCGTGCGCGACGCGCACGCGGCCACGATCACCCGCAACCTGCTGCAGCTGGGGCGCGACCTCGGCATCGACGTGATTGCGGAAGGCATCGAACAGGAAGACCAGTTCGCCTTGCTCGGCGAACAGGGGTGTCGCTTGTTCCAGGGCTACCTGTTCGGGCGGCCGCTGGACGTGGCCGCGTTCAACGCGCGTATCGCGCAGTCGCCGTGAGGCGCGCTACGCAGGATTCAGCGCAACGCGCTGCCCGGCACGTCGATGTCCATCGCCAGCGCCAAGTGGTCCGAGTTGGCGGCGGGCATGGCCCGTGCGTTGTCGCCGCGCAGACCTTCGCTGAGCAGGATGTGGTCGATGGCGCGCTGCGGGCGCCAGCTCGGGAACGTGGGAACGCAGAACGCGGGCGGACGCAGGCGGGTGCGCTTGTACAGCAGTTCCATTTCCGGGGTGTCGGGCACGCAGTTGAAGTCGCCCATCAGCACCGCATGCGGATGATCCGACAGCAGCTCGCCGATGAAGGCCAGCTGCGAACGGCGCGAGTTGGCGCCCAGTGACAGGTGCGCCACCGCCACGGTCAGACCTTCGTCGCCATCGCCGAAGCGCGCCATCAGCACACCGCGGCCGCTGATGCGGCCGGGCAGGCTGTGGTCGGTCACTTCCACCGGCTCCAGTTTGCTGAGCAGGCCATTCGCGCTGCCTGCCACGCGCGCCACGTTGCGATTGGGCTGGTGCGTCCAGTAGTCGAAGCCCGCGCGCTCGGCCAGGTAGTGGGTCTGGTTGGTGAAGCCCGAACGCAGGCTGCCCGGATCGGCTTCCTGCAGGCCGACGATGTCGTGTTCGCCGGCCAACTGCGCGATCGCATCCAGGCTGCCCCGCTTGTTGCCCGCCGGCAGCGCATGCGACCAGCTGCGGGTCACGTAATCGCTGTAGCGGCGGGTACTCGAGCCGGCCTGGATGTTGGCGCTGAGCAGGCGCAGCCGTCGCGTGGGGAAGGAGTCGGTCATGGAAGTGGGGGCTTCCGCGCCGTTCAGCGCTGGGTGCGCTCCATCGCGACCAGGTGATCGGCGATGCGCAGTACATCGGCGTAGGTCTGTCCGCCGGTGATGCGGTACTTGCCGTTGACGACGATGGTCGGCGTGCTTTCCACGCCGCTGTTCTTGGCGAACTGCATGCCGCGGCTGATCTGGGCGTTGGTGCTGAAGCTGTTCATCAGCGACACGAACTCCTTCGCGTCCACGCCGTACTGGGCGTACCACTGCGCGATCTGGGCCGGATCCGCCGGCGGCTTGCCCTCGCCCGGCAGCGAGCGCTGCAGGTGGATGGCGCTGAACACCGCATCGTGGGTCTTGTCGACCAGGCCCTTGGCCTGCGCCGCGTAGAAGGCTTTGCCGTACGGGCCCCACACGGGACTAAACACGACAGGCACGTAAGTCACGCGGACGTCGGCGGGCTGCTTCTTCTTCCATGCCGAGACTTCCGGTGCGAAACGGGCGCAGGCCGGGCAGACGTAGCCGAATACTTCCACCACTTCGACCTGGCCGTTGAGCGGCGCATACGGTTGACCGTTGGGAATCTCGACGTAGTCCTTGCCTGCCACCGGCGCCGGACCCTGCGGCGGCACGATCGGGTTGGTGTTCGGTGCGACAGGATCGGTGCCTTCGGCAGGCGGGGTCGCGGCGGCATCGGCAGGGGCTGCCGGCGCATCCGTGGCGGGCGCGGCACCGGCATCGGCGGTCGTCGCGACGGGCGCTTCCGGCGCCGGCGTGGCGTCGGTGGCGGGCTTCGGACCGCAGGCCGCCAACATCGGCAGCAGCAGGGACAGCATCAGGACGTGGCGGGATTTCATCGCGCGAACTCCAAAGGGTCACAGGAAAAGGGGTGCCGGCCGGGCCGGGGACAACGCATTCTGCATGGCGCCCGCAGCGGTCGCCATGACGGAATCGTCACTTGCGGGCGCGCTCGCGGGCCACCAGTCGATCGGCAATCTTCAGCATGTCGCTGTAGTTGCGGCCGCCGGTGACGCGGTACTTGCCGTTGACGATGAGGGTCGGCGTGCCTTCCACGCCCGCACCGCCCACCCAATCACGGGCCTTGGCCAGCTGCTGGTCGACGACCGGGCCGCGCAGGGCGGCGATGAACTTCGCGCGTTCAACGCCCTGGCTGGCGTAGAAGTTGGCGATCTCGTCGATGGATGCGTTCTGGATCGGGAGGGCGCCGGTCTTGTGCAGGGCGTCGAACACCGCCTGGTGGGTGCGTTGCTGCACGCCCAGCTGCTGGGCGGCGAAGAACGCGCGCGCATACGGAATCCAGTAGCCACCGAAGGCCGCAGGCACCGGCGTCAGCTGCACGTCGCGGGGCAGGGTCTTCTTCCACGCGGCCAGGGTGGGTTCCAGATTGGCGCAATGGATGCAGGTGTAGCCGAACACTTCCGCTACTTCGATCTTGCCCTTGGCGGGCGCGAACGGTTTGCCGTCCGGGATCACCTCGTAGTCCTGGCCTTCGACCAGCGGAGCGGCTGCCGGCGATGCCGCCAGGGTAGTGGCCGGCAGCAGGGCCAGCAGCGTGATCAGCACGGGCAGCAGACGCGACACCATCGGGACTCTTCCTCTGCGAGCGGCGCGTGGTGGCCAGGCGCCGTGAAAAA
The DNA here is from genome assembly GCA_946886405.1 of uncultured Pseudoxanthomonas sp. The sequence goes on along the minus strand of CAMPIO010000027.1, from coordinate 26,197 downwards.
AGAAACGCCGGCCATGGTGGGGCCGGCGCTATGAACAGGAGCTTGAACTTGTGGCCGCGCGACGCGGGGTACGTCCTGCTTACTTGCCGCCGGTCTTCGCGGCCGCGAGGTCGTCGGCACGGGCATGCAGGCCTTGCAGGTAGCTGGCCAGGGCCTGGATTTCCTGCTCGGTCAGCGGGCCGGCGACCTGCGCCATGATGTTGAAGTGGGCGGCGTCCTTCAGCGTGGTGGTGCCGGCCTTGTACTCGGTCAGGCGGCGCACGGTGTAGTCCTGCATCTGGCCGCCGATGTGCGGGTAGGCCGGGCCCGGGTTGCCGGCGCCGGTCGGGCCGTGGCATGCCAGACACGCAGGCACGCCGCGCTTGGCGTCGCCGTTGCGGTACAGCTGCTGGCCTACTTCGTAGAACTTCATGTCCTTGTAGGGGCCGTCGGCGACAACGCTGTCGTCCGCCAGGCCGGCGCCGGACTTCTGCGTGGCGAAGTACGCGCCCACATCGCGCATGTCCTGTGCGCTGAGGGCCTGGGCGAATGGAGCCATCACCATCGCCATGCCGGTATTGCGCTCGCCCGAGGCGAACAGCGCCAGTTGCTGGGCGACGTAGCGCTCGCTCTGGCCGGCGATGCGCGGGTACTGCGGGTCGCTGGGGTTGCCGTCGGGGCCGTGGCAGGCCGCACACGCGGCCGCCTTGGTCTGGCCGGCCTTGGCGTCGCCCCAGGTGGTCTTGGTGAGGTTGATGTCCAGCGGCGCGGTCTCGACCGGCGCATTGTCCGGCACGGGGACCACTGTGGTCTGTGCAAAAGCGACTGCGCCCACGGCCAAAACGGCCAGTCCGGCAAGTCCCATAACGCGAGCGTGGCGCATGCTAAAGCTCCGAAACCTTTGACTGATGGCGACGCCCGGAGGGGCCGCGAAACCCGCGAATTATCGTCGCGGCGGCCGCTCGCGGTCAATTCAAACGGTATCCGGCCCGCCACCGTGCGATCCTATCGCCATGTCGAACCCCCTGAATTCCGCCAGTTACCTGCTTTCCGCCCATACCCCTCGCCAGTTGCCGGAGGACGGAGGATTCGAGGTCGCCTTCGCCGGCCGCTCCAACGCCGGCAAGTCCAGCGCGCTCAATGCGCTGGTCAACCACAACCGCCTGGCACGGGTGTCCAAGACCCCCGGTCGCACCCAGCAGCTGGTGTTCTTCCAGGTCCAGCCCGAGCGCTACCTGGTCGACCTGCCCGGTTATGGCTACGCCAAGGTGCCGCAGGACCTGCAAGCGCACTGGCAGGCGTTCATCGACCGCTACTTCCGCACCCGCGAAGCGCTGAAAGGCCTGGTGGTGGTCATGGACATCCGCCATCCGCTGAGGGATTACGACCGCCAGATGCTGGGCTATGCCGTCCAGCGCGGCCTGCCGGCGCACGCGCTGCTGACCAAGGCCGACAAGCTGGGCCGGGGCCAGCAGGGCAACGCGCTGCAGGCGGTGAAGAAGGACCTGTTCTCCGCGTTCGGCGACACCGTCAGCGTGCAGACGTTCTCGGCCGAGTCCAAGCAGGGCGTGGACGAGGCCCGCATGGTCGTGGGCAACTGGCTGGAGCTGTCCTGACCCGCTTTACACGCTGACGTGGAACAGGCGGCCGACCGCCGCTGCGGCGGCCATCGCCATCGCGCCCCAGAAGCCGACCCGCCACGCGCCACGCAGCACCGGCGCGCCGCCGACCCGGGCGGCCAATCCGCCCGACACCAGCAAGCCCGCCAGGGTCGCCACGGTCGTGACCAGGGCGACGCGGTCCGGCGGCGCCAGCAGCGTGGTCGCGATCGGCAACAGCGCACCGACGGTGAAGGCGCCCGCCGAGGCCAGGGCCGCCTGCACGGGACGTGCGCGCAGCGCCTCGGTGATGCCCAGTTCGTCGCGCATGTGGGACGCCAGCGCGTCGTGCAAGGTGAGTTGCTCGGCGACCTGCCGCGCCAGCGCCGGGTCCAGGCCGCGCTTGACGTAGATCTGCGTCAGCTCCGCCAGTTCGCCCTCCGGCATCTCGCGCAGTTCGCGGGTTTCGACGGCGAGTGCGGCGGCCTCGGCGTCGGCCTGCGACTGCACGGAAACATATTCGCCGGCCGCCATCGACATGGCACCCGCGACCAGGCCAGCCACACCGGTCACGAGGATGGTCGACGCGCTGGCGCCACTGGCGGCGACACCGACCACCAGGCCGGCCACCGAGACGATGCCGTCGTTGGCGCCCAGCACGGCGGCGCGCAGCCAGCCGACGCGGTCGGTGCGATGGCGTTCGCGATGGCGCGGCACGGTGTCGCGGGCGGGATGCGTCATGCGCGCAGCGTACGCCCCGTAACGTCGAGCGTCGATCCGCCCATCGCGTCCACGAATGGGATGCTGCGGCGTCCCGGTGACGATGATGGCGTGCAGGCCGCCACGTTATAGTGCCGGCCCTGCCACGCCGGCCCGCCGGCGTCGTGTCCCCCTTGCGAGTTCCGCCCTTGTCCAGCCCCAGCCACGTCGCCGACACGCTGATCACCGACCGCACGCAGTTGGTGGAATACATCGCCTCGGGCGAGAAGTCCGCGCAGGACTGGCGCATCGGCACCGAGCACGAGAAGTTCGGCTTCCGTCTCGATGATCTGCGTCCGCCGACCTTCGATGGCGATCGCGGCATCGAAGCCCTGCTGAAAGGGCTGACCCGTTTTGGTTGGGACGCCATCGAAGAGAGAGGTCGCGTGATCGCGCTGTCGAAGGACGGTGCCTCGGTCACCCTGGAGCCCGCGGGTCAGCTGGAACTGTCCGGCGCCGCGCTGGAAACCATCCACCAGACCTGCGCCGAAGTGGGCACGCATCTGAAGGAAGTGAAGCAGGTCGCCGACGAACTGCAGCTCGGCTTCCTCGGCATGGGCTTCCAGCCCAAATGGCGTCGCGACGAGATGCCGTGGATGCCCAAGGGCCGCTACCAGATCATGAAGTCTTACATGCCCAAGGTCGGCCAGCTCGGCCTGGACATGATGACGCGCACCTGCACGGTGCAGGTGAACCTGGACTACGCCAGCGAAGCGGACATGGTGAAGAAGTTCCGCGTGTCGCTGGCGCTGCAGCCGGTGGCCACGGCGCTGTTCGCCGACTCGCCGTTTACCGAAGGCAAGCCCAACGGCTACCAGAGCTATCGCTCGCATATCTGGACCGATACCGACGGCGACCGTACCGGCATGCTCGATTTCGTGTTCGAGGACGGCTTCGGCTACGAGCGCTATGTCGATTACCTGCTCGACGTGCCGATGTACTTCTCCTACCGCGACGGCGTCTACCACGATGCCAGCGGCAAGTCGTTCCGCAAGTTCCTGCGCGGTGAGCTGGACGTGTTGCCCGGCGCGTTGCCCACGCTGCGCGACTGGTCCGACCACATGACCACCGCCTTCCCCGAAGTGCGGATGAAGAAGTTCCTGGAAATGCGCGGTGCCGACAGTGGCCCGTGGAACCGCATCTGCGCGCTGCCCGCGTTCTGGGTGGGCCTGCTGTACGACGATGCCGCGCTCGATGCCGCGTGGGACCTGGTCAAGGACTTCTCGCTGCAGGAGCGTCACGCGCTGCGCGACGGCGTGCCGAGGCACGCGTTGAAGCTGCCGTTCCGCAATGGCACGGTCCGCGAGCTGGCCCGCGAGGCGGTGAAGATCGCCATCGGCGGCTTGCAGCGCCGTGCGCGCCTCAACAGCAAGGGCGTGGATGAAAGCGGCTTCCTGGACGCCCTGGTCGAGATCGTCGAGGCGAACGAAACGCCCGCCGAACGCAAGCTCGCCCTGTTCCATGGCGAATGGAACGGCGACGTCGACCGCGTGTTCCGCGAGTTCGCCTACTAGGCGTGAGGCGCGGGCGCGCACCCTGTCCCGGGTTGCCGTGCTTTTGCGTTCTTGTCCCATGAAGTGACCGCACCGGTGCATACCTGTTCCGGCCACCCAGGGGGCCGCGGCAGGGTGCCGCGGCGCGCATCGGCGAGCGACGCATGGATCAGGTACCGGTCACCCAGTTGCTGAAGCGCGCGCGCGAGGGCGACGTGCGTGCGGCCGACGCCGTGTTCGCCAGCCTCTACGACGAACTCAAGCGCGCCGCGCACCTGCAGCTCCGGCGCCACAACGACGATCTCGACACTACCGTGCTGGTGCACGAGACCTACCTGAAGATGGCTGCCGGCGAACGCCTGGCGGCGAACGACCGCGCGCACCTGCTGGCGATGTCGGCGCGCGCGATGCGGCAGGTGCTGGTGGACCATGCGCGCATCGCGCATGCGCAGAAGCGCGGGGGCGGTGTCGATGCGCTGACGCTCACCGCCCGATTGGGCGGCGACGAGCGGGCGGTGGTCGAGGTGCTCGCGCTGGACGAACTGCTGCACGCGTTGCAGCAAGCCGATGCGCGCGCGGCGCAGATCGTCGAACTGCGCTACTTCGGTGGCTACGAGGAAACCGAGATCGCGCAGATGCTCGGCGTCAGCGAACGCACCGTGCGCCGCGACTGGCGCGCCGCACGTGCCTTCCTGCTGACGGAACTGGGCAAATGAGCGACCACGATCTCGAGCGCAGGCGGCGCGCGCTGGCCCTGTTCCGCGAAGCCGTCGAGATCGCGCCGTCCGAACGCAACGCGTGGCTGGCCCATGCCTGTGACGGCGACGTCGTGCTGCGTGCGGCGGTGGATGCGCTGCTGGCCGCCGATGCGAGCGCCACCGAGCCCTTTGCCGGCGACGCGCTGGCCTGGGGCCGCGCCTTCCGCGATGAACACAGCGATGTAGCGCGTGATGCATTGGTCGGCCGCAGCATCGGGCCGTGGCGGATCACCGGCATCCTGGGGCATGGCGGCATGGGCGCGGTGTACCGGGTCGACCGCGACGATGGTGCCTATACGCAGCACGCCGCCCTGAAGCTGATCCGTGCGGGTACCGATTCGCAGGCGGCACGCGAACGGTTCCTGCGCGAGCGTCAGATTCTCGCCCGCCTGCGTCATCCGAACATCGCGACCTTGCTGGACGGTGGCATCAGCAGTGAGGGCGATCCGTGGTTCGTGATGGAACTCGTCGACGGGCAGCCGCTCGACCGCTGGTGCGACGCGCGCCAGCTCGGCCTGCGCCAGCGCATCGTGCTGTTCCTGCAGGTGGTCGATGCCGTGCGCCACGCGCACCGCAATCTGGTCGTGCATCGCGACCTGAAGCCATCCAACCTGCTCGTGGACGGCGAGGGCCGGGTGAAGCTGTTGGACTTCGGCATCGCCAAGGAACTCGCCGACACCGCGCATGCGGTGACCGTGGATCGCGCGCTGACGTTCGAGTACGCGTCACCCGAGCAATTGCTCGATGCCCCCATCACCACGGCCACCGACCTGTGGCAGCTGGGCGTGGTGCTGCATCGGTTGCTGTCGGGTGTGCATCCGTTCGGCGTGACGCGCGAGACGCCGGTGGCGCACCAGTTGCAACAGCTCGAACGCGATCCGGAACCGCTGACGCGCGCGGCGTCACAATCCAGCAGCGAGCAGGCCGCGCAGCGCGGTGGCCATACGCCGGCATCGCTAGCGCGTGCGCTGCGGGGCAGCCTTGCCCAGATCGTGCAGGCCTGCCTGCGTCGCGATCCCGAAGCGCGCTATGCCTCGGCGGACGTACTCGCGAACGACCTGCGCGCCTGGCTGGACGACCGGCCGATCAGCGCGGTGCCGCTGTCGCGCGCCGACCGCGCGCGACTGTGGTGGCGCCGCAATCGGGGGCTGGCCACCGCCGCCGGCATCGTCGCGGTCGCGCTGCTCGTCGGCACCGCCGTGGCGTCGTGGCAGGCGCATGAAGCACGCGCGCAGGCGCGGATCGCCGAACGCGAATCGGAGAATGCACGCGCCACGTTGGCCTTTCTTGCCGACACGCTCGCGGCAGCGGCACCCGAGCAGGCCATGAGCACGGAAGTCAGCGTGCGCCAGCTGCTCGACCAGGCGCGCGCCCAGCTGGACCGGCGCGCACTTGAGCCGGGCGTGCGGCAGTCGATGCAGCGGATGCTGGGGCGGCTCTATCGCTCGCTCGGCGATGACCAGCAGGCCGTGGTCCTGTTGTCGGCGGGCCTCAAGGGTGCGTCTCCCCAGAACCGCGAGGAGGCGCTGGCGCTGGCGGATGACCTGGTCGCCTATTCCGACGAGTTGGGTGATCTCGAGCGCAATGCCGAGTCGCTGGCGGTGGCCGAGCAGGCCGTGGCCTTGCGACAGCGCTTCGCTCCGGACGATCCCGAACAGCAACTGCGCGCGATGGCGCACCTGACGCTGGGCCATGTGGAGAAATACGGCCTGGAGTGGTGCAGGAAGCGGGCCGAGGCCTCGCTGGCCTTCGCCAAGCGGCTGCCATCTCCGCCGGTGGATGTGGTGCTGGATATCTATTCGGACCTCAGCACGGCCGCGAACTTCCAGAACGATCGACGTCGTCTGATGTCGGTGAGCCGAGAAGGTCTGGCGTATGCGGATGTGCACGGCGTTGCGGTGGATTCGCCGGCGCGCCGTACGCTGGTCAGGGGCCTGGTGGCCGGGCTGATCCTGGAGGGCAAGCCCGCCGAGGCGGAACGCGTGGTGCGGCAGGCCATCGCCGATGCCGAGAAGACCGGCGGCTACGGCGGCACCAGCGCAACGGTGTGGTACCAGACACTGGCGGAAACACTGGTAGGCCAGGGGCGTTACCGGGAGGCACGGGACGCTACGGACAGGAGCTACGTATTGTCCAGCCGGCGCGGCGAAGGACCGCGCAACCTGGCGATGGCGCTTGCCAACATCGCCACCATCGACATCATGTACGGCGACTACGCGGCTGCGCTGGCGCGTTCGAGACAGGCCATCGCACGGCTGGACGAGGCCGGTGTCTCGCCCGACGACACTTTCCGCCGCACGATCGAGCGCGTGCATGCACGCGCACTGGTCGCCAATGCCGCGTTCAAGGAAGCCGCGGCGAAGCTCGACGACCTGCGCGCACGCGCGCAGCGCCTGGATGGCGATGCGTCCGACGAGTACGCGCAGGTGCTCGGCGACCAGCTGAACCTCCACCTGCGGATGAGCGACATCGGCCGCGGCGCACCCTTGCTGGCCGATCTGCGCGCGCGCATGACGCAGCGGGGCATGGCCGACAGCCATGAGCAATTCGGTTACTTCTTCGCCATGGAAGCCACGCTCGACCGGCTGCGCGGCGATGCCGTTGCCGCCGAACAGCACCAGCGCGAGGCGCTCAGGCGGTTGCAAGCCAGCGCGAGTGACGTCGATGTGGCGATCGCGCGTGCGACGCTGGCCGGCGATGTGGCGGCACGCGGCGACCGCAGGGAGGCGCGCCGGCTGCTGGACCAGGCGCTGCCGGTGATGCGCGAGGCGCTGCTCCCCGCCGAGCGGAACCGCATCGACGCGGAAGCGCTGTCGTCGCGCCTGTGACGCCGATGCACCCGCCGGGCTGTCGGCGCTACTGCTCGCAGGGCGCGATCGGCGTCAGCGTGTAGCGCTCCGTACCGTTGTTGCAGCGCGTGCCCATCGGGGTCTTCACGCAGCCGTTGCCGGTGCCGGTCATGGTGCCGCCGTTCTCGTCGGCCGAGACGGAATAGGTGCCGTTGCCGTACACGCCGACCCCGCCCATGTTGCCTTGGTAGGTGTAGGAGCCGCCCTCGTCGTTGCCGGGCGTGAAGGTCACCGTATTGCCGCTGCCGCTGATGGTGAATGTCTCGGCGAGATTGCAGATCGTGCCCGTGCCGTAGAAGGCATCGAGCCCGCCCGCCGCGGTGTAAGCCTGCGGGCGCTGGGTGTCGAACTCCAGCGTCGCCCGGCCGACGCCCCGTTTGCTGCGGGCTTCGAACGCGATGCTGGCCTCTTCGTTTTTCTTGTCCGGCCCGGCATAGGCGTACGTCGCATCGGCCGGCACCTTGCCGCCGGAAGGCTGCAGGCTGGCACCGCCGCTCAGGGTGGCCGTCACCGTGCCACCGGTCGGCGCGCCATCGGACTTCGCACGCGGGATCGCTTCCAGGTCGAACGCGGTGCTGGGGCGGATGCCCTTGCGCTTGCCGGGACTGCTGGTGACCCTGAGGTCCACGCAGCGGCCGCTCTCCCACGGTCCCCCGCCCTGGCCGACGCCGCGCAGCATCATCTCGGCGACCATCTGCAGGTAGAGGAAGGACTGCTCGGCCAACTGCGCGGCGTGCTTCACCTCGTCCATGCGGAAGATGCTGAAGCCGCTGTGATCGCCGAAGTCCTCGTAGCCGCTGCCGGCCTGGCGCCCGTAACCCATCCTGACGTCGAAGGACTGCGGCTTGCCGCCAACCGTGCCGCCGGCGGACATCGTCATGCTCGCGGTCGACCCGCTGTTGTCCTGGATCAGATGGGCGTCGTTGTCGAGGAACCGCTCGAGCCTGAATTCGCTGCGCACATGCCCGCCCATGCCGGCCTGGCCGACGACGCTCATCTGCGAATCCACGTTCAACGTCACCGTCAGCTTGCCTTCGGCATCCGGACAGGCATCGATGTGGACCTTGATCTTCATCTTGCCGGAAAGGCCGTCGGTGGCCTTGCCGTCGAATTCCAGCGTCTGGTCCAGCGAGCCGTCGGCGCCGAAGGTCAGTTCCGCGCCGCCCTTGCCGTCCTTGTCGGCGCCGAACTTCACCGGGCCGGCCTCCGCCAGTTCGGCCAGCCGTTCGTCCGACATGGTCTGCACCGCCCCATTGACCATGCCGCCGGCGATCAGCCCGCCGAAGGCGCCCACCGCCAGGCCGGTGAATCCTGCATCCATGCCGCTGCCGTCGAACGCCGCCGGCATCATGCGCGGCGCATCGGCCTGTGCGCCGCGCAACGCGCGCTCGTTCTGTTCGCCCCATGCCTTGAGCGCCTTGACCGCCTTCGTTTCGCCACCGAGCGCGTCGACCATGCCGGTGGCTTCCATCACCCGGTAGTGCACCAGGTAATCGAACATCGCCATCTTGCGCAGCGTGGCGTCGGTATCCGTGGCATGGAACGCATCCCTCTGCGCGCGGGTCGGCATCAGCGTCGCGCGATTGTCGGCACCGTCTGCCCCGGGTTCCGCCTGCGGGCGTGAGCAGGCCACGGTCATGCAGGCCGCGATCGTCAGAGAGGCGAGGAAGAGGGTCTTCATGGGCGTGTACCGGCCGGGATCAGTATTCGGAGGTCGTGGCAAGCAGCGCGCGGCTGTCGGCCGTCCTGAGCTTCAACAGCGCCGCCCAGTCCTGCCGGTTGAGGTTGCAATGCGCCGGCACATCGGGACTGCAGGGCGCATCGCCCGTGCCGCGCGTCGGCAGGTCGGCGAAGCGGCCCCGCGCATCCAGCCGCAGCATCCGCAACGCGACGGTCTGCTGCACGTTGCCGCCGATCAGCCAGGCGATCCCCGACTCTGCGGCGACCACGATGTCGCAATGCATCGGCAGGCCTGCGTCGCCGGCATCCAGTACATTCAACAGCCCCGCATAGCCCAACGCGCGCGCCTGTCCGCGGACGTAGCACAGCATGTCGCCGACCGCCGGGGCCTCGGCGTCCGGTGCGATCAGGCGGTAGGGCCCGGAACCCGCGCGCGCCGCCGCGCGCACGTAGTCCACATGGCGGGACGACGCGGCAAAGCCCGGCACGCGCGCCTGCCGCATCACCCACGAGACGAATGCCGCCGACCACGGCGTATCCACCACGAAGTTTCGGCATGCCGCGCCCGCCTTGCCGCAGTTGCCCGCCAGCCCTGCTCCGCTCCAGTACGTGGCGACCTTGCGCCATGCCTGCGCACCGTCGGCCAGCGCATCGTTCTCCGCTTCGTACACCGCCTGCCCGCCGGCACGGCCGTCCGCATCGATGAAGGGACGGAACCACGCGTGGTTCTCCTGGCAGGCGATCGCCGCGATCCGTGTGGCGACATCAACCGCTGCAAGCTGCGTGCGCAACTGTGGACACGGATCGGTGGCACGCGCGGTCGGCGCGTACCAGAGGACGGCGAGGGCGAACAACAGCAACAGCGCGGGTTTCATCGGGGGTCATCCATGGCGAAGGCGGGATCAGAAGTTGCGCAGCAGGCCGCGCAGCAGCTTCTTCGCGCCGCCTTCTTCTTTCTTCTCGGGGTCCTGCTTGCCGTCGCCGTCGTCTTCGTCGGCGGGCATGCCGCCCATCTCGCTGACGTCCATGCCCAGCATCGCCACCGTGGTCGCCTTGGTACGCACGCGGACGTTCCATTCCGGATCCCACGCCTGCTTCGGGTCGGTGGGCCGGGGCGGCCAGGCGATGTTGGTCTCCGGGCCGTAGGCGATCATGTTGAGCGAGGCGAAGCCGCCATGCTGGCCGCCCTTTCCGTTGGCCTTGAAGATGCCCTGCGGGATGGCGCAACTCGTCGCGTTCGGCGCCAGCAGCACCTTCTGCTTCAGCCACTTGTCGATGTACGAACCGGTCAGGTAGTTCACCAGTTCATGGCCGGCCCCGGGTACCTCGGCGCTGCTCCACATGGTGAAGTTGCGTTCGTCCTGCATCGCGATCGCGTTGAGGAAGTACGCCTTGGCGCGGTCCACCGGCTGCCAGGTCAACGCGATGCTGTCGGTCAGCTCGCCGCGCGTCTGCAACGCGATCTTCGGCATGAAGTCCGCGTTCTTCCCCAGCTCGAACTGCAGCGATGCCGGCACGCCATCACCGGTGATGCGGTGCGGGCCCACCATCGACGAACGCTCGCCGACGCGCCGGTTGTTCTCCAGGTTCGGCCACAGTGCGTAACCGGGATTGACGTCGATGTCGCGGTCCGGGACGAACAGGCCGGGCGCCAGCGCGCCGTCCTGCTGGAACTGCCCGTTCCTGATCTTCAGCGTCATCACCTTCGGCTGCCCGGGGCGCACGGTGGCGCTGCAGCCCCAGTACTGCCGGATGGTCACTTCGACATCATGCATCTCGTGCTCCTTCGGCTCCTCCACGTTCTTGCCGGGCGGTGGCGGCTGCAGCAACAGCGATTTGCCAACCCCCAGTCCCGCCGGTACCACCTGCTCCGCCGCCACGCCGGGCTTGAGGCGGTTGTGCAGGGCGATGTCCAGCACGTGCCCCTGGGTGGCGGGGATGTTGCGCGACTGCGGATAGCCCTGGGGGCCCTTCTCGCCGCCCATCATCCGGCCGGCCAGTCCACCCAACGCACCCAGGTCGGGCATGCCCGCCATCGAGTGGGTGGCGACGTCGATCCAGACCTGCGTTTCGGGGCCGGCTGTCGGCGCGCTGCTGGCAGGCAAGGCGATGAGCACGGCGGTGGCAAGGGCGAATTTCAGCGGCGGTCGGCGCATGGCATGGAGCTCCTGGTGAAGGCGATGGGGTGGTATGCGAAGGAAGGCGCCCACAGCGGACACGCGTCGGCCGAGGTGGATCGGCCGCGCTCCTGTTCTTTGCCCCGGCGAGTGGATCGCCATATACTCCCCCCCACTATCAGGCGTCTGCCCTCATGCCGCATTCCCCCGCCGACAAGAAGAAAGCGCTCACGCGCGTGAAACGCATCCGCGGCCAGCTGGACGCGCTGGAGCGCGCGCTGGAAGAAGGTGCCGACTGCGCGCCGGTGCTGCAGCAGCTCGCCGCCGTGCGCGGTGCGGTCAACGGGCTGATGTCGGAAATCCTGGAAAGCCATCTGCGCGAGGAATTCGCGCATCCCGCCTCCACACCCGAGCAGCGCGAGGCCGGCATCGATGCGGCCGTTACGCTGGTCCGTTCTTATCTGAGGTAGGTGCGGGACGTGCTTGCGATGCGCATCGGCATGACGATCGAGAAGCATCGCGGGCATGGCCCGTTCCTACAGACAATTCCCTTTCTTGCAGGAGATTGACCATGAAATCCCGTGCCGCCGTCGCCTTCGCCGCAGGCGAACCGCTGAAGATCGTCGAGATCGACGTCGCTCCGCCACAGAAGGGCGAAGTGCTGGTGAAGATCACCCACACCGGCGTCTGCCATACCGACGCGTTCACGCTGTCCGGCGACGATCCGGAAGGCCTGTTTCCCGTCGTGCTGGGCCATGAAGGCGCCGGCATCGTGGTCGAGGTGGGTGAAGGCGTCACCAGCGTGAAGCCGGGCGACCATGTGATTCCGCTGTACACCGCGGAGTGCGGCGAGTGCCTGTTCTGCAAGAGCGGCAAGACCAACCTGTGCACCTCGGTGCGTGCGACGCAGGGCAAGGGCGTGATGCCGGATGGCACCTCGCGCTTCTCCTACGAAGGCCAGCCGCTCTTTCACTACATGGGCTGCTCGACCTTCAGCGAATACACCGTCGTGGCCGAAGTCTCGCTGGCGAAGATCAACCCCGACGCGAATCCGGAACACGTCTGCCTGCTCGGCTGCGGCGTGACCACCGGCATCGGCGCCGTGCACAACACGGCCAAGGTGCAGGCAGGCGATTCGGTCGCTGTGTTCGGCCTCGGCGGCATCGGCCTGGCGGTGATCCAGGGCGCGCGGCAGGCCAGGGCGGGCCGCATCATCGCCATCGACACCAATCCTTCCAAGTTCGAGATGGCGAAGCAGTTCGGCGCCACCGACTGCGTCAACCCGAAGGATTTCGACAAGCCCATCCAGCAGGTCATCGTCGAGATGACGGGCTGGGGCGTGGACCACTCGTTCGAATGCATCGGCAATGTCAACGTGATGCGTGCCGCGCTGGAATGCGCGCATCGTGGCTGGGGCCAGAGCGTGATCATCGGCGTCGCCGGCGCCGGCCAGGAGATTTCCACGCGTCCGTTCCAGCTGGTGACCGGCCGCAAGTGGATGGGCACCGCGTTCGGCGGCGTGAAGGGTCGTTCGCAGCTGCCGGGCATGGTCGAGGATGCAATGAAGGGCGACATCGAACTCGCCCCGTTCGTGACCCATACCATGCCGCTGGACGGCATCAACGACGCCTTCGACCTGATGCATGAAGGCAAGTCGATCCGCTCGGTGGTGCATTTCTGATGTTGTTACCTTCTCCCTCCGGGAGAAGGTGCCCGCAGGGCGGATGAGGGTGCGGCGAAGTCCGCATGCCTCAGGCCTCAACGCCTCCGCCGTACCCTCACCCCAACCCCTCTCCCGGTGGGAGAGGGGCTACTGCAGGATCTTGTGATGACACTCGAACGCATCGAACACAGCGCCTGCTTCGGCGGCTGGCAGGATGTCTACGAACACGCCTCGCGCACGCTCGATTGCACGATGCGGTTCGCCGTCTACCTGCCGCCGCAAGCGGAGAAGGAAAAGCTTCCCGTGCTGTACTGGCTGTCGGGCCTGACCTGCACCGAGCAGAATTTCATCACCAAGGCCGGTGCGCAGCGTTATGCGGCCGAACACGGCTTGATCCTCGTCGCGCCGGACACCAGTCCGCGTGGCGAAGACGTGGCGGACGCCGAGGGCTACGACCTCGGCAAGGGCGCTGGCTTCTACGTCAATGCCACGCAGGCGCCGTGGGCGGCGCACTATCGTATGTACGACTACGTCGTCGAGGAACTGCCCGCACTCATCGAAGCGAATTTCCCGGTCATCGATGCGCGTGCGATCAGCGGGCATTCGATGGGCGGGCATGGCGCGTTGACGATCGCGTTGAAGAATCCCGGTCGCTACCGCAGTGTGTCGGCGTTCTCGCCGATCGTCGCGCCCTCGCAGGTGCCGTGGGGCGAGAAGGCGTTCACCGCCTATCTTGGTGAGGACCGTGCGGCTTGGAAGGCGCATGACACCGTCGCACTTGTCGCGGCCGCGCAGGAACGGCTGCCGCTGCTGGTCGACCAGGGCGATGCGGACGAGTTCCTGCGCACGCAGCTGAAGCCGGAACTGCTGCAGGCCGCAGCCGAGGCTGCCGGCCACCCGCTGACGCTGCGCCTGCAGCCTGGCTACGACCACAGCTACTACTTCATCGCCAGTTTCATCGGCGACCACATCGCGTACCACGCCAAGGCCCTGCACCGATGAGCCTCGATCACGCTGCAACCCCGTCCGTACCGCTGGTGTTCTACGTCCGTCTGCGCGTGAAGCCGGAGCGCGTCGACGACTGGCTGCGTGCGGTGCACGATATCGTCGATGCGATGTCGAAGGAGGACACGTTCCTGTCGTGCGATCTGCATCGCGACGCGAACGATCCCACACTATTCACGCTGTACGAGCGCTGGGCCGAACCCGACGTGACTACCTTCCTCGCGCGACAGGACAAGCCCTACCGTCGCGACTACGAGGCGCGGTTGCCCGAGTTGCTGCAGGGACCGCGCGAACCTCAGGTACTGGTGCCGTTGGCCAGTTGGCCGTAACCGGAACAGGTCCGCAGTGCGCAGTCGGTGACATGGAACATCGCGTCGGCGCAGACGCGATGCATTGAAGCCGTAGGGCGGGCTCAAGCCCGCCGTCCCGTGGCCCTTCAGTCACCGTGATGGTGGGTGCGTGCCCACCCTGCGACGGACCGTAGCGTGCGCCATGCGCACGACTGCCGGAACATCATCGACCGACGTGCGCATGGCGCACGCTACATGTCGTAATCGGTGAAGGCGAAGCGGCCGTCGCGCAGTTCGGTATGGCCCTGAACCAATGCGAGCGGCGCGTCGAACATCGGGCCGGCCGAGACGCAGGTGTGGAACTCGCCGTTCTCGCCGCAGGGATCGATGCCGGTCGGCAGCGCCTCAAGCAATGCACTGTCGAATGCATGGCCGGCGAAGCGCGCATCCAGTTGCTGCGTGTCCACGCAGCACAGGTCGGCGCGCAGGCCACCGTCGATCATCTGCCTTGCCAGCGTGGCGGTGTCCGCGCCGAACAGTGGCGTCAGCACGTCCCAGTCGATCTTGCGCAGGGTCTGCACGCGATATGCGCGGATGTCTTCCAGGAACAGGTCGCCGAACGCCATCGTGCGCAGTCCAGGCCAGCGTTGCACCGCGTTTGCCAGCGCAGCGGCCATCGCGCGCTCGTAGTCGTCATTCGTACACCGCGCGGGGATCATCACTTCGACCAGCGGCAGTCCTGCCGCACGTGCCTGCGCCTGCAGGACGGTGCGCCGGATGCCCTGCATCGATACGCGATCGTCGTCCCGGGTCACGGTGGTCAGCAGGCCAACCACGTCGACATCATCGCGCCGGCGCAGGACGTGCAGCGTCCACGCCGCATCCTTGCCGCCACTCCAGGCCAGCAGGACGGGTGTTCGCTCCGCCATCAGGCAGCAGACACGTCGCGATGCCGCCGCGGATTACGCAGCGGACACATCACGCAGTTCCCAGGCGCTTCCTGCCAGCAATCGCAGGCGGTGCTTCAGCACTTGGCCGGGAATGGACGACGTGGCCACCAACAGGATGCTCAGGTCGTCCTGTTGTCCGCGGACGGTGGCACCGTCATCCACCACGCCAAGGCCGGGATCGACTTCATCGGGCTCTTCCTGGCGGATGCGCCAGCGATCGAACAGGCTGCTGGTACGCAGCGCGTGCTGCAGTTGCGCTGCGAATTCCTCCGCGCCGTGCGCATCGAAACTGAAAGCCGGATCGCCGCCGCGCGCGCGGCCGGGATCGGGCAGGCTGATGTAGTAACGGACGGCCATGGCACCCCCGGTGGAAACCTGGGGCATAGCGTCAGCCACGACGCGTTAGCCCGCCGTTATGTCGCCTTGAACGGCGCCGGCGGTGCGGCGAAGGCGGCGACCACGGCCCCCTTGCCCACGTTGACCATGCCGGTGAGGCTCATGACGCTTTCGAACACCTCGACCTTGTTGTTCTCGCAGATGTCGCGCAGGCGCTGGTAGCCCGGCAGGGCACGCAGTTCCGACAGTTCACCGCCGTAGCTCAGGCACACGGTGGGCGTCATCAGGCCCGCCATCACGCGGTTGCCGGTGAACTTGAACATCTGTTCGACTGCGTTCTCGAAGCCCTTGATCTTCGCGACCGGTTCCGTATTGCCGGCGTGGCCATACAGCACAGGCTTGATGTCCAGCGCGCTGCCCAGCGCGGCGCTGAGCAGGCCGACGCTGCGGTCGCCCTTGGTGCGCGCGCGGTTGCGCAGGTAGTAGAGATCGCGCGGGATCATGTAGCCGTGCGTGTGGTTGGCCAGTTCTTCCAGGCGCACGCGGATCTGCTGCACGCTGGCGCCGGCGTCGCGCATGCGCACGGCTTCCACAGCGGTGATGCCCTGTGCGGCGAACAGGTTCTGCGTGTCGATCACGCGCAGCGCGAACGGCGAGTTGTGGCCCGCCGCCTGCCGCACCGGCTTGTAGTCGTTGAGGATGGCGAAGCTGGCCTGCATCGCGTTCTCGTGGATCGGCGACCGCGTCTTGGTGATGGTCATGCAGAAGACGTGGTCGTAATCGATCACCAGCCGGCCCAGGAACAGATCGCGGATCTGGTTGACAGTGAACGGCGTGGTTTCCGCTTCATGGCCGCGCTCGGCGACGTGCGCGTGCAGGAAGCTCAGCGTGGCCTGTTCGTCGCGATGGTCGGCCAGCACGGCCTCGCCGATGCGCACCGTGATCGGCAGGATCACGATGTTGTGTTGTTCCAGGTACTCCAGCGGCAGGTCGCACGCCGAATCGACGACTATCCCAATGCGCATCTAGCCCCTCCCGGCATCGTCGCATTTGTATCTATCTCCGGAAAACTAGCCGAGAACAGTCGGCAAGTCGCCAGATAAACGCATGAAGTGTGCGGTGCGTCACCTTTTTGTGAGTTGAGGCTGCCGACAAAACGGGGCGGGCGTCAGGTGTGGCACGAGGCACGGGACGCATAAAGAATGTGAGCTCAGTCACACAATTGACCCGCGCGGACTTGTCCCTGCCCGGGCCGCGCCCGACACTCGCGGCGTAGGGGAAGGGGCAACATGACTCAGCGGTGGTGGTTACTGCTGCTGCTCGCCCTGCTGCCGGTGGGCGCGCACGGGGACAACATCGCGCGCATCGATCGCCTCCAGTCATCCGCACTGGAACAGCAGGCCGGACAGCGCGCCGGACTATTTTCGGAACGTCGCTTCGAAAGCGGCGATGCGTCCGTGCGCGTGATCGGCAACGGCGAGTGGCGGGTGCAGCCGACGCCCGGCATCTCCGAGCCGCTGCTGGTGTTCTACCACCCGTACACCGCACGCGTGACCGTGTCCGATGAAGTCCGCGGAGGATCGCGTCGCCAGGACATGTTCAGCGCCAACCTCGATCCGCGCTACAGCCGGCGCGCGCTCGTGTTTCCGCTGACGGGCAACGGTCCTCTCCATGTAAAGGTCGAGGGGGCGCGCTATCCGTTGCGGGTGGCCGTGGAATCCGGCCCGGCTCATGCCGCCGCCGACCTCTGGCACCTGCGCATGCTGTTGCCGGCGATCGGCGTGGTGCTGGGCGTGTCGCTGGCAGTGCTGTTGTTCTGGGCGGTGCTGCGTGATCGCGTCTACCTGCTGTACGCCGGCGCGATGCTGTGCCAGTTGCTGTATGCGCTGTGTTCGTACGGCGAAGCCTACGCGTGGCCGGGCTTGTCGCTGCTCTCGGGGTTCGGCGCGCAGATCATCTGGATCACCGGCACGCTGGCCACCATCCTGCTGGTTTACCTGTGGCTGGACTATGCGGGTCTGCGGCGCGCGGCCCCCCGGCTGGCCACCGCCATGCGCGTTGTGGGTGCGTATGGGTGCGGGCTGACGCTGGCGCTGCTGCTGTCGCCGTGGCCGGCCGACAAGGCGTGGTTTCCCAGTGTCGCCAACGCCCTGTTCCTGCTGACCAACGCCA
This sequence comes from uncultured Pseudoxanthomonas sp., assembly GCA_946886405.1. The sequence continues at coordinate 8,548 of CAMPIO010000027.1, read as the reverse complement.
TCACGCTGGTCACGCTGGTGGTGGCGTGGCAGCGAGGGCAGCGCCACGCCGCCTACGTGTTGATCGCGTGGGTACCGTTGCTGGTCTTCACGATGACGCGCGCGTTCCGTTTCAGCGGCGGCGAGCGCCCGGAGCCATGGCTGGAATATGGCCTGCCGTGGGTGCTCGCATTCACCGCCGTGGTGCTGGCCCTGGGCCTGGCCGACCGCATGCTGACCTTCCGGCGAGAACGCGACAGCGCCAAGGCGCATGCCGAACGCGATGTGCTGACCGGTGTGCTCAACCGTGGCGGCATCGAGCACCGTCTCGACTGGGCGCTGATCGAACGGCAGCGGGAGCAGATCCCCGTCTCGCTGCTCTTCATCGACCTGGACCACTTCAAGCAGGTCAACGACCGCCACGGCCATGCGCTGGGCGACGCCTGCCTGCGCGCCGTGGCGCGTGCCGTCAGCGAGCAGTTCCAGTACGGCGACCAGCTTGGCCGACTCGGCGGTGAGGAGTTCGTGCTGGTGCTGTCGGGCGCAGGCCTGCAGGCCGCCACGCGCATCGGCGAACAGGTCGTCGCGCGCATCCGCCACGACTGCGCCACGGTGGAAGGCGTTGCCGTCGCGCTGACCGCCAGCCTCGGCGTCGCGCAGGCACGCGATGGCGACACGGTGGCATCGCTGATCGCCCGCGCCGACCACGCCATGTATGTCGCCAAGCGGGCCGGCGGCGACCAGGTGATGGACGAACACGCCGTGGCACTGCCCGCACCAGGCACGAGGGCGCCCGAAGGCGCCCCCGTGGAATGACCTCGCGCGCGGCGCGCTACTTCGAATACGCGCGCGGCAGCGGACCGGCCTGTTGCAGGTAACGGTCACGCAATTCGGTCTGGCGCGAACGCATCGGCATCGCACGGCCGCCCAGCCATACCTGGGTCGCCGTGCTCGACACATCCAGCGGATCGCCGCTCCACAGCACCAGGTCGGCCAGCTTGCCGGGCGCGATGCTGCCCAGGCGGTCGCCCACGCCGAAGGCCTCCGCCGGCACGCGCGTCAGGCCTGCCAGACCGTCCTCCCACGGCAGCCCATTGGCCACGGCGTTGCCTGCGAGCTGACGGTTCTTGCGCGCGTTATGCGATTCACCGACCTGCGAGAACCCCACCACGACACCGGCCGCTTCCAGCCGCGCGGCGTTCTCCAGCGACGCGCCGATCTGGTCGAAGTCCGCCGGCAGGTCGGCCAACGCATCCACGAACACCGGCACCTTCGCCTCCGCCAACGGCTGTGCCAGCTTCCAGGCCTCAGCGCCGCCAGCGATCGCGATGCGCACGTTCTCGCGTTGCGCCCAGCGCAGCAGCTGGCGGATATCGGCCGCGCGGTTCACCTGCACCACGATGCGCCCGTTGCCGGCGAGGTAACGCGTCAGCGTCGCACGGCCCGCGGGGGTCAGCAGCGCATGCGGCGAATCCACCGGCACGCGGCCGCGCGCTTCAGCCACCATCTGGTCCAGCAGCATCCACTGCGCCGCGCGCGATTTTCCGCTCAGGTCGGCAGCACCGCCCCCGCCCAGCCGGATGAACAACGCACGCGGGCCGACCGGATCGGCGCTGCCGTCCAGACGCATCACGCCACCCTGGCCCGCGATGAACGAGCCGCCGGTCGACGCGCCCAGCAGGGTGAAGCCGATGCCTTCCACGCGCGCCACCGGAATCACCACCGACGCCGGGTTGTACGCCAGCGTCACGTCGAACTCGGGACGCATCGGCTGGTCGGTCAGCGTCACCGCCGAATCGGCGGTCGACGATTCACCCGATACTTCTTCCACCCCGATCTCGGTGATGCCACCGAAGAATGCCGGCGTCAGCGGACGACCGTCGGCTTCCACCACCGTCGCGGCGGCCGGCGCAGCGAGACCGCTGCCCACTGCCTGCACCACGCCGTTGCGGACGAGCACGTCGGCATGCTTCAGCGTGCCCTGGGCACCGGCGGTGTGCACGGTGGCGTTGCGGATCAGGACGTCCTGGGCGAAGGCGGCGAACGAGGAAGACGCCAGCGCGATCGCGATCGCTAACGCCTTCACCGTCGTGCCAGCGAACGCAGGGCCCCATTTTGCTGTTGCGTCTGCTTTTTCTCCGGCCTTCGCCGGCGAAATAAAGGTGGATCCCAGCGTGCGCGGGGATGACGGCAGGGACGTACGGCGGACGCGACTCATGGCGTCACCTCCTGGCCCAGCATGAAGTCGGAGACCGGTTGCCGGCTGCGGTCGTTGCGGTCGTAGATGCGCGCGCCATCGATGTAGACCTGCTCGGCCTTGGCGTACACGCTGAAGGGGTTCTGGTTCCACACCACCACGTCGGCCATCTTGCCGGCCTCCAGCGTGCCGGTGCGCTCGGCGATGCCCAGCGACTTCGCCGCATTGCTGGTCACCCAGCGGATCGCGCGCTCCGGCGTGATCTCGCCCATGCCGGCGCGGCGCGCATTCGCCATCACCTTCGCGGCCTCCTGATTGAGGCGCTGGATGCCCTCGTCCGAATCCGAATGCACGATCGCGCAGCTGTTCGCCGGACGGTCCACGATCGCGATGTTCTCCTGGATGGCGTCGAACGCTTCCATCTTGAAGCCCCACCAATCGGCCCACAGCGCACCGCACACGTTCTCCTGCGCCAAGCGGTCGGCCAGCTTGTAGGCTTCGACGCCATGGTGGAACGCGGCCACCTTGAAGCCGAACTCCTTCGCCAGGTCGAGCATCGTGGTCATTTCGTCGGCGCGGTAGCAGTGGATGTGCACCAGGATCTCGCCATTGATCGCGCCCGCCAGCGTGTCCAGCTTCAGGTCGCGCTTGCCGCCGCTGTCGCCGGAACTGTCGGCCTTGTCGTCACCGGAGGCGCGTTCCCACCAGCGCTTCTTCTTCGGCTGCTGCGGCTTGGGCGCGTTCTTCTTCAGGTACTCGCTGGCATCGATGAAGGCGGCGCGGTAGCCGGCCACGTTGCCCATGCGCGTGGCCGGACCGGCCTTGCCGCCGTACACGCGCTTGGGGTTCTCGCCGCAGGCCATCTTCAGGCCCCACGGCGCGCCGGGGAACTTCATGCCCTGGTAGCTGGTGGAAGGCACGTTCTTCAGCGTCACGCCGCGGCCACCGACCAGGTTGGCCGAGCCGGGCAGGATCTGCAGCGAGGTGATGCCGCCGGCCAGCGCCGTGTGGAAGCCGGGGTCCTGTGCCCAGATCGAATGCTCGGCCCACACGTTCGCGGTCACCGGCGCGGTGGCTTCGTTGCCGTCGCTGTGCGCCTTCACGCCCGGGCTGGGATACACGCCCAGGTGCGAGTGCACGTCGATCAGACCCGGCGTCACCCACTTGCCGGTCGCGTCCACGCGCACGGCGCCATCGGGTGCGGACAGGCCGCGGCCCACGGCCACCACCTTGCCGTCGGCCAGCAGCACGTCGGCGTCATCCAGGCGCTCGCCGGTACCGGTCAGCACGGTGGCGTTGGCCAGCAGTACCGGACCGGACGCGAGGGCGCGATACGTACTGGGATAAGGATCCTGCGTGAAGCGGGACGCGGGTGTGGCGGCATGCGCGCCGCTTGCCAGCGCGGCCAGGACCAGCCCGGACAACAACGTCATTCGCATCGTGTTTCCCCAAGATGAGACCCGAAACCTAACCGGCGGCGGCGCGCCTTGCCAAGTGCGCGCGTCGCAGTCGTGCCAGAATCGCCGGACAACAACAAGAAAAAGAGGCTTCCATGAAGGACAAGAGCGAGATCGTCGACAACTGGCTGCCGCGCTACACCGGCGTGCCCCTGGACCAGTTCGGCGAGCATGTGCTGCTGACCAATTTCGGCGGCTACCTCAACGTGTTTTCGCAGCTCACGGGCGCGCCCATCGTCGGTCTGGACCGGCCGATGGCCAGTGCCACCGCCGATGGCATCACCATGATCAACTTCGGCATGGGCAGCCCGAACGCGGCCACGATGATGGACCTGCTGTCGGCCATCATGCCGAAGGCGGTGCTCTTCCTCGGCAAGTGCGGTGGCCTGAAGCGCAAGAACCAGCTGGGCGACCTGGTGCTGCCGATCGCGGCGATCCGCGGCGAAGGCACCAGCAACGACTACCTGCTGCCGGAAGTGCCGGCGCTGCCCGCATTCGCCCTGCAGCGCGCGGTGTCCACGATGATCCGCGATCTCGGCCACGACTACTGGACCGGCACGGTCTACACCACCAACCGCCGTGTATGGGAGCACGACGTCGCGTTCAAGGAGCGCCTGCGCGCGATGCGCTGCATGGCCATCGATATGGAAACGGCCACCGTCTTCGCCGCCGGCTTCGCCAACCGCATCCCCGTCGGCGCGCTGCTGCTGGTCAGCGACCAGCCGATGATCCCGGAAGGCGTGAAGACCGAGGCCAGCGACGCCAAGGTCAGCTCGTCATTCGTGGAGAACCACATCACGGTGGGGATCGAGGCGCTGAAGCTGATCCGGCGGAATGGGAAGTCGGTGCGGCATTTGCGGTTTGATGAGTAATGCGTAATGCCTAAAAGAAAGACCCTGAGCATCGAAGAGGCTGAAGCGGAGTTCTGCGAGCAGCTGGAAGCGATGAGGTCGAACGTCGAAAAGGCACTTGGCTATCTAACGGTCGAGATGGCTTCAAACGAGGTGGCTGCTGGCAGCAACAAGCTCTATGACGCTGCCATTGCCGCCGGATTCCACTGGAATATGCAGCAGGCGGCCTACATGGATGCCGCTGTCATCGCTTTGCGTAGGTGTATGACAAGTGGGTCATACAATCTGGATAGGATGGTTACGGCAGCCAGTGACGTGCGGATCTATTCGCCGGAGAGGCGACAAGCAAGAGGGCGTATCAACTGCGGTGGGTATGAGCCAAGCCCGACAGATTTGGCTCGTCTCAAGTCCTACGTGGATATCCTCAAGAAGCGAGAGCGAAGTCTCTTTAGAGACTACGTAGACAAAGGGGTTGCGCACTCGGTAGTGTCGCCGAATTCTACGGGACGTCTCCTTCCAAAAGGTGCCTCCTATCGAAGACTCCACGGTCTTCTCTCTGCGCTGGAACTATTGAATAACAAGCTCTACAACCTTTACTTCAATGGACATATTCCGACGCCGTATTACCGTGCTAAGTCATTCTGGTTCTATTTCGATGCGCGGAAGCGGTCCGGCTCCAGCACTACTTCGAGTCGCTTGATCAGGTCGACAAGGGATTTCTATACCTCTCTAGGTTGCATCAATGATCGAGTTGAGGAGGACTAGTGCAGCAGCCCCACAGGACAGAACGCATGAACCTTGAAACGATCGAGATGAAGGCCTTCGTGCCCGCGCGGGATCTGACCCAGTCCATCGCGTTCTACGAGGCGCTCGGCTTCGAGGTGTCGATGGAGTCGGACGACCTGGCGTATGTCCAGTACGGCAAGACCGCCTTCCTGCTGTCGCAGTTCTACCTGCGCGAGCATGCGGAGAACTTCGTGATGCACCTGCTTGTCGAGAATGCGGACGACTGGCACCGGAATGTCGAAGCCTCCGGTGTCGTGGACAGATTCTCCGTCCGCCTCAGTCCACCGGATAACCGGCCTTGGGGCCTCCGCGACTTCACCCTGATCGATCCAGCCGGCGTGCTGTGGCGCATCGGGCATGTCATTCCGGGTTGATGCCCGATCCTTCATCCGAACACGGGGCAACGCCATGAACGAATCCAGCGACATCATCACCTTCTGGAAGAACGCCGGCTACGAGAAGTGGTTCGCCAACGACGATGCGTTCGATGCCGAGTTCGACCAGCGGTTCCGCGGGCTGCACTTCCGCGCGGCGCGGCGCGAACTGGAAGGCTGGATGGGTGATGCCGAAGGTGCGCTGGCGCTGATCCTGTTGCTGGACCAGTTTCCGCGCAACTGCTTCCGGCAGAGCGCGCATTCCTATGCCACCGACGGGCTGGCACGGCACTACGCAGAACGCGCGATCGCCGACGGCTTCGACGCGCAGGTCGATCCGGCGCTGAAGATCTTCTTCTACATGCCGTACGAGCATTCCGAGGCGTTGGAGGACCAGCAGCGCTCGCAGGACCTGTTCCGCGCCACCGGTGACGAGAACTACATCAAGTACGCGCAGCTGCACTACGACCTGATTGCCCGCTTCGGTCGCTTCCCGCATCGCAACGAGGCGATGGGTCGCGTGTCGACGCAGGAAGAGCGCGACTACCTGGCGGCAGGCGGTTTCTCGGGATAAGTGGGTGGCGTTGGCTTGCGGATGCGTCGCAGGCGGTGAAGGAAAGGCATCGCGCCCATGGGGCGCTCCTACAAAGCAGGGTTCTCTGTAGGAGCGCCCCATGGGCGCGATGCTTTTGCGGAGAGGCAAAAAGAAAGCGGGCCGAAGCCCGCTCTCTCATGTATCGCGTGGAACCCGCCGGCTCAGTACTTGCTGAGCGTGCCGTCCACGTCGTCGGCCCAGGCGTTGATGCCACCGGTGATGTTGTAGACGTTGGCGAAGCCGAGCGCGCGGAACTCTTCAGCGGCCTGCTGGCTGCGACCGCCGCTGCGGCAGAGGAATGCGATGGCCGTGTCCTTCGGCAACGCTTCCAGCTCGGCGCGACCGTTGCCGTCGAAGGTCTTGAACGGCAGCTTCACCGAGGCGATCGCGCGCTCGTCGGCCGGGCGTACGTCGACCAGCAGCACTTCCGTGGCCCGGACCTTCGCGTCGGCGTCCATCGGCGACAGTGCCTGCACCGGCTTGGGTGCATTGGGGTTGTCGATGGCCAGGCCCTTGCCGCGGATGTCATCCACCCAGTCGACGGTGATGCCGTCGGCACGACGCGCGCTGGCCAGGTCGAACTGCACGCGCACGCCATTGGATTCGCTGGCGATGGCGTTGGCATCGAACTTCGCCAGCTGGAAGTTGGGCTGGAACTGCGCATTGATGCCCAGCGCCAGTGCGGCGCCCGGACCGGCGTCGGCCACGGCGTTCTGCAGCATCTCGGCGGCGGCCGCGGTGATGGTGATCGCCGGCGGCGTGCGGTCGGGCGCTTCCAGGCCGAGCAGCGTGGCCAGTTCGCCGGAGTTGGTCATCTGCTCGATGATGTCGCTGCCACCGACCAGCTCACCATCGATGTACAGCTGCGGGATGGTCGGCCAGTCGCCGTAGGCCTTGATGCCCTCGCGGATGTCCTGGTCGGCCAGCACGTTGACGTGTGCGTAGTCCACGCCCAGCGCCGACAGCGCGCCCACCGCTTTCGCCGAGAAGCCGCACTGCGGCATGGTCGGCTGGCCCTTCATGAAGAGCACCACTCGGTTGGACTGCAGGAGGGATTCGATGCGCGAGCGCAGGGCGGGGTCGAGGGACATGAAGGCAATACCGGTCGGCGGGAAAGGGATTTTACGCCCCGTGGCATCATGGGGCATGAGCACGACAGGAACACTGCATCGTCCGCCGCGCCGTCCCGGACTGATATTGGGCCTGCTGACGCTGTCGCAAGTGGGCGTGGCCTGGCTGTGGTGGCGCTTCGGCTGGACGATCGGCCTGCCCGCGATGATGGCCACCCATCTGTCGGTGGTGTGGGCCACGCTGTACCCGCGCGCCACCCTGTTCTGCCCGGCGCTTTCGCAGCTGCCCACTGCCGAACGCGTGGTGTGGCTGACCATCGACGACGGCCCCTCGGCCGACACCCCCGCCATGCTGGACCTGCTGGACCGCCACGGCGCGAAGGCGACCTTCTTCCTGGTCGGCGAACGCGCGCTGGCGCAGCCGGCGGTGGTGCAGGCCATCCGTGACCGCGGACACGGCATCGGCAACCACAGCGCTACGCACCCGGACACGCGCTTCTGGCGACTGGGCCCGGGCGCGCTGGAAGACGAAATCGGCCGCAGCCAGTCGATGCTCACCGCGATCACCGGTGAGACGCCGCGCTGGTACCGCAGCGTGGTGGGCATGACCAATCCCTTCGTCGGCCTGTCGCTGAAGCGGCACGGCCTGACCCGCGTGGCATGGAGCGCACGCGGCTTCGACGGCGTCGATTGCCACCCCGACAAGGTGCTGGCGCGCATCACCCGCGACATCGAGCCGGGCGCCATCGTGCTGCTGCATGAAGGCGCGGCGCATGGGCACAACCTTGCCATCCTGGCGCAACTTTTGGCGTGGCTGGACGCGCAGGGGTATCGCACGGTGTTGCCGGAATCGGATGTGGCGCCGCTGGTAGCCGCCGCCGCGTAGCGTGCGCTGTGCGCACGGATCTGTCATCGCGCGTCGTGCGCATGGCGCACGCTACGTTGGCGATCGCGCAGCCGGTGGGTCTGAATCCTTCTCCCTCCGGGAGAAGGTGGCGCGCAGCGCCGGATGCGGGTGTGCGAGCCGCCGAACCATCGCCACTCCGTCGTACCCTCACCCCAACCCCTCTCCCGGCGGGAGAGGGGCTTGAGGCGCGACGCCGACGTAGCGTGCGCTGCGCGCACGACGCATGGACGTGTCACCGCTGCGCGTAGACGCACTACCGCGCTGGATCCTTCTCCCTTCGGGAGAAGGTGGCGCGCAGCGCCGGATGCGGGTGTGCGAGCCGCCGAACCATCG